>JAYSRO010000283.1:0-2797 GCA_043720995.1 Candidatus Eiseniibacteriota bacterium | reverse complement strand
GCGCCTTCGTGGCATTGACGCGAGAGTTGGCCAGCAATGCCTTGCCGTAGTCGCCCAGCGAGGTCACGACGTCCTCGGCCGCCCACGCCTTCGCGGTGGCGCCCGTCACGCGCGCGACGGCTTCCGCCATTTCGCGCACCGTGTGCGTGGAGCCATCGGCGAGCAGGAAGCGTTCGCACGGTGCCGCATGTTCCAGGCCGAGCCGGTAGCCCTCCGCGACGTCATCGACGTGCACCATTGCCCACACCTGCGAGCCATCGCCCCAATAGGTGACCGTGCCCTTGTCGCGCGCTTCGCGGAACCAGCCGCCGAGAATTCCGCGTGAGCCGCCGTAGACCATGCCGGGGCGGAACACGACGGGGACGACTTCCTGGAGCGAGAGGTCCATGACGATGTCTTCATGGGCCGCGCGCCACGCGCTGTATTCATGCGGATGGAGCGGCGTGGATTCGTCGACCGTTTCGCTGCCGGCATCGCCGTGAACCCAGATCCCGCTCGTGTAGAGCAGACGGCGCAACCGTCCATCCTCTGCAGCATCGGCGAATGCTTCGAGCGCCTGCTGGTCGAGTGTCGCGGCCGAGCCCTCGCGCGCGGCCGTGGCATGCACGGCCGCGTCGCAGTTCTTGAGCACGTTGATGTAAGTGTCGGGTTTCGTGAGATCGCCGATCTGCGGCTGCACGCCGACGCGGCGCAGTTGCTCCGCGTGCTCGGCGGAACGCACGAGACCGATGACTTCGTACCCTGCCCGGGCCAAGCGGGTGGCGATAGCGCCACCCAGGTAGCCCGCGGCTCCGGTGATCAAGATTCTCGTCTTCATGGGGTGTCCTGAGTCGGTGGCCCTTCCGGGGTGCTGCCGCGAGCAAGGTGTCTCGCGTGCTGATGCCCGGACGTATCTCGTATGCCGGCAAGGGGGGGACTATTCCATGGGGCGGCGTACTTCACTTCTGATGCACGACTCCCGTCTTTAGAACCATCGGCTGATGAGGGAGCTTCACTTCAGCCGGAACTGACATGTGCTTGACGGCAATGGGGTTTGGGAGCGCCGTTTGGGGTGACGTCAGGCTTCCGGGAGGCGCTGCGGGACGGGATCCCGGGCCCGTGGGCGTTACTCGCCGCGATACGTGCAGCGCGCGGTGCAGGTCTCGTGCACCGTGATGCTCGCGAGGCCGGGCAAGCCCGGCGCGAGTCGCTTCCACAACCACACGCACAGCAATTCGGACGTCGGGTTGTCGAGGCCGGGCACGTCGTTGAGCGTGCGGTGATCCAGCTCGCCACGAACGATCGGGTCGACCACCGCGGTGATGTCGGCGTAATCCACCAGCCAGCCCATCGCCTCGTCGATCTCGCCGGCCACCGTGATCTCCACGCGGAAGCCGTGGCCGTGCATCCGGTAGCACTTGTGATCCGCCGGCACGCGCGGCAAACGGTGCGCGGCCTCGAACGTGAATTCCTTGATGAGCTCGACTCGCATGGGGTCCGCTTCGTTGAAGTTTAGGGTGACGCGTAACGCGTCGGGTCTGGCACTCCGGCTTCCTGGAAGCCGCGCGCGCGCAGCACGCAGGCATCGCAGCGGCCACACGCCGCGCCCTGGGGGGTGGGATCGTAGCAGGAATGCGTCATCCGGTAATCCACCCCGAGCGAGAGTCCAAGCAGGATGATGCTGGCCTTGTCGAGCGCCATCAGCGGCGTGTGCACCGTGAAGCGCGCGCCCTCGACGCCGGCGCGCGTGGCGAGATTGGCGAGTGTTTCGAAGGCGCGCACGAATTCCGGGCGGCAGTCGGGGTAGCCCGAATAGTCGACCGCGTTCATGCCGGCGACGAGATGCGTGGCGCCCAGCGTCTCCGCGAGGCCGAGCGCGATTCCCAGAAAAACGGTATTGCGCGCGGGCACATAGGTCACGGGGATCGCCGCGGACATCTCGCCCGCGTTGCGATCCTTCGGGACAGGCGTGTCGCTCGTCAGCGCCGAGCCGCCGATGGCGCGCAGGTCGACTGCGACCTGGCGATGATCGGTGACACCGAAGGCCTTGGCGACCGCGCGTGCCACGTTCAATTCTTCGCGGTGGCGCTGGCCGTAGTCCACGGCGAGTGTCGTGCACGCGTAACCTTGAGCCTGCGCCCATGCGAGGCAGGTCGTGGAGTCGAGGCCGCCAGACAACAACACGACCGCGCGCTCCGTTGCGTTCGGGCTAGACACCACGCTTCGTACCCCACAGCCAGACGTGCAAGCGCGGGCTCATGCGCAGGCCGTGCTGCTTGCACGCTTCGGCCAGCGTGCGTGCGCGCGCGCGCAGCGCTTCGTCGGTCAGCCCCTCGGGCATCAGCATGACGCGTTCGCGCGGCAATTGGTGTTCATCGATGAGTCGCAAGGCGTCCTCGAGATCGGGCGCGTCGCCGACTACCAGCTTGAACGTAGCGTTGGGTTCGGCGCGCCACGCCGCCGAATGGCTCCACGTATCACTCCAGCGCGGCGTCACCGAAGGCAGCTTGGGCGATACGTTGTAGTGCAGCCGCGCGTGCGTGAGCGGTGGCGGCAGCACGCCGCTCGTTTCGATCTCGACAGCGGGCCAGCGCTCGAGTGCGGCGGCGATCAACTCCGTGATACTCGGATGCTGCAGCGGCTCGCCGCCCGTGATCACGATCAGCGGTGCCTGGCCCAGCGCGAACAATTCGTCGAACGCCTGCGCGATGCCGAGTGTGCGTCCCCCGCTCGTCTCCCACGTGTACTTGGAGTCGCACCACGCGCAGCCCACGTCGCAGCCCTGCAGGCGCAGGAAGTGCGCAGGAGTGCCCGCGGT
>JAYSRO010000282.1:0-2804 GCA_043720995.1 Candidatus Eiseniibacteriota bacterium | reverse complement strand
CGAGCGCGCCGAGTGCTAACCAGTTGATGGTGCTGACCTGGCCCGCGCGCACGCGATGCCACTGCCACAGCGTCGCCGCGATGCAGGCGGCAGCGATCGAGGTCTCGAGCCCGTTGAGCGACGTACGCATCGACCAGGGGCCAAGCGCCCACAGCAGCCCGCCCACGAATACGGCTTCGGTGGCGCATCCCAGCCGCAGGGCCACGCGCAGCGTGAAGAACATCGCGAGAGAATCCGCCACGACCAGCAGCGCGAGCGCGATGCGCACCGGCAGGTCGAGATCGCCGCCCGTCAGCGCGAACACCGGTGCCATCAGGAACACATAGAGCGGCTGGAAGCCGTTTGTGGGCGCCAGTCCATAGAACGGACCGAGTCCATGCGCGATACTGCGCGCCAGGTGCAGCGACAGGTAAGTGTCGTCGGGCAGCACCAGGTCGTCGAGCTCGCGCAGTGGGCGCAGCCACACCGCCAGCCGCACTCCGATATGCAGCGCCATCAGCAATAACAGGGTTAGTCGTCGTCGCACGGTGCGGCACTGTACACGACCGTCCGCCGGCGTGCCGCCCGTGGTGGTATAGTGCGCGGCCCACGTGGAAGTGGGAGCACGATCGCAGGAGGCGACGACCTTGAATCTCGATTGGCAGCGGCTCAAGGCGGTGGTGATCGAGAGTGATGACTGGGGACTCTGCGCCTGGTCCGCCGACGAGCACGCACTGCGAGTGCTCGCCGACACGCCCGCGTTCCGCACACCCGCGGGCGGCCGCTATGGCGGCTCGACGCTCGAGAGCGCCGAAGACGTGCGACGGCTCGGCGCCACGCTGGCGGAGTTCCGCGGCGGCGATGGCTTTGCGCCCGTGTTGCAGGCCAACACGGTGATGGCGGCGCCCCGCTTCGAGCAGTTGCGCCCACCGCTGTTCGAGGTCACCGAGTTACCGCTCGCGCCGCCCATCGAGGCGTCATCGCGCTGGCACCGCCCGGGGCTCGACGCCGCGGTCGATGCCTGCGCCGCCGAGGGCCTGTGGTGGCCCGAGCTGCACGGCCTGCATCACCTGCCCGAACACGCGTGGCTCACAGCACTCCGCCGCGGTGCTGCCGACGCGCGGCGCGCGCACGAGCAGCACAGTCCCGTGTGCGCCGCGGTCGAGGCGAGCGGCGAGTACGACGCGAGCGAGCCGCGCGAGCTGCGGGCGCGCAACATCGCGAAGGCGTTCGAGCGCTTCGTCGAGCGCTTTGGCCGCGCGCCCTCGTCGATGTGCCCGCCCGACTACCGCTGGGACGAAGCTCTCGAGACCGATCTCGAAGCCCTCGGACTGACCACGCTGCAGGGCAACGGGGAGCAGGCCGGGCACCGCTTCGCGCGCGTGCGGCGGCTCACCCTGCGTCACCAATGGCCGCATCGCCGGGGCGAGCGCTTCTACCTGCCGCCGCGCATCGCATTCGAGCCCAGCACGTGGGAGGCGGGCGACCCCAGCCGCGCCATCGAGTCCGTGCGGCGCAAGGTGCGGCAGGCGTGGAGCCTAGGCCAGCCCGCGATCCTCAGCACGCACCGCCTCAACTACGCGCAGCTCTCACCCGATCGCGCCACGGCTGGGCGCACCGCGTTGCGCGAGCTGTTGAGCCGCATGGTGCAGGACGGCGCGCTGTTCCTGACCGACACCGAGGTGCGCCAACTCGCCGACCGCGGCTGGTCGGTGCGCGAGACGGGCGCTTCGGGCGCGATCCTGCGCTACTACGGCGTCCCCGGTGAGGCGTTCCGCTTCGCCGCACCCGCTCACGCGAAGAGTGCCCGGGTCCGCGAGGGCAGAGGTGGCGCGGAGCCCGAGCTGCAGATCGAGCAGGGGCAGGTGGTCGCGCGCCTGAACGTGGGCGAGTACCGCATCGAGTGGGGACGCTAGCCCGGACTGTGTGATCCCAGCGATCCGCGGACGCGATCCGTGCGCGACACGCGCACCTGCCACCGCGGCCCGTCCGCCGGGTCAGCGCGAGGGCAGGCTCTGCGACTCGAAGATCACTCCTGTGCCTTCGCGAATCGTCATGATGTGCCGCGCCACGAGCGGCCCCTTCGTCACGAGGCCGCCGGTCCAGTGCCCGACCACCATGTTGGTCTCGAACTCCCAGTTCAGGTCGAACTTGGAATCCGACTGGACGGTGAACGGGAAGGTCACGGACCGGTCCTTGGCCAGCTCTTCCTTGACGTAGGTGTGCTCTCCGACGGTCAGGCGCACGCGCACGAGATTCTCGCGGGTGGCGTTGCGAATCACTGCTTCATGTCGTGGCTCGGGGTGGAGCAGCGCCTGATAGTGGTTCCAGCCGTACCACGCGGTAGCGGCGAACACCACGAACAGAATCAAATTTTTCATGGGACCTCCTTGATCCGGGCGAACGTGCGGCGGTGATTCGCGCGTGCTTACTGTTCTTCGGCGAGGCTGGCCAGTCCCGCGGGTGGATCGGGCTCGACGTGCGGGTCCTGACTGCCCCGGAACGATGCGTAGAAGTATACCGCCGCGGCGGCGTACAGCGATGCGGTCGCGTAGAACGGCACGGCGTAGCCAAAGCGCTGGATCACCGCACCGGCCAGCGTGGCGCTGAGCGCCCAGCCGATGTTCCACAGCAGGCTCATCAGCCCGGTGGCGGTGGAGCGCAGGTCCGCGGGCAGCGTTTCCATCACGAACGTGCTGATCAACGGCGTGATCGCCTGCATCAGCGTGGCGCGCATCCAGAACGCGCCGACGGCCAGGTCGAGCCGGTGTTCGGCCCCCATCGTGACGAGGAACGGCAGCGACATGAGCTGCGCGATGAGGGCG
>JAYSRO010000281.1:0-2808 GCA_043720995.1 Candidatus Eiseniibacteriota bacterium | reverse complement strand
CTCGATACGTTCCGGCGGCGGGGTGAGCCCGTGCTTGTCGAGGATCTCGCGCAGGATCTCGGGGTCGATGCGGCCCGCGAAGCCGATGTCCTCGAGCCTGTCGTCCAGCCCGAACACCTCCCGGGCGGCGCGGACGAACGCCTCCTTGGCGGCCCCTCCGGTGAGCAGCAGGGTGCCGTCGATGTCGAAAAGCCATGCAAGTCGCATCGGTGGGGTCATGACTCCGCATTTTGCATCTTCCCGACCCCCCAGGAGAAACGGCCGCGGGCCGGAATGGGGGCCCGTGCTATGCTTTTAGGGCTCACCTCGTACCGGCTCGGGAGGCCCATGACACCTCGCTGTTCACGCTTGAGCGCCTGCACGTTGACCCTCGCGATCGCCCTTGCGGTGACGTTCGCCCGCGTGAGTTCCGCTGCGGTCGCGCCGACTCCCGAAACGCCCCCCGCTGCTGCGTCATTGCCCGAGCCGCGCCTCGTCGAGATTGCGCTCGGCGGCAACGTCACGCAGCTCGCGGTGATCCACGCCGGGCTCGACATCGTCAGCACGCGCGAAGACGCTCTGGTGATCCTCGAATGGCCGGGCGACGAATTGAAGCTCAACGCGCTGGGGGCCACGACACGTGTGCTCGACGCGCACCCGGGACTGACGGCGGCGCGCATTGCTCGCGCGGACCTCGCAGCGATGCCGGCAACCCAGTCGCTGAAGACTTCGAGTCTCGCCACGCCCCCGTTTGGCTCGGGCAGCATGGGTGGCTACTGGACCAGCTCGGAGATCAAGCAGAAGCTCGACGACCTGGTCGCGGGCGACACGAAGGACATCGTCGCCGACAAGATCGACACCGTGGGCTACTCGCGGCAGGGCAAGCCGATCTGGGGGCTGCAACTTGGCAAGAAGGTCACTGGCACCGACACGCGCCCGGTGGCGTTTTACAACGCGCTCACGCACGCGCGTGAACCGGGTGGCATGCAATCGATGCTGTACTTCGCCGACGACCTGATCGCCAAGTACGGCAGCGACCCGTTCGTGACCTACCTGCTCGACAAGCGCCGCATCTACCTCGTGCCGCTCGTCAATCCCGACGGCTACAAGGTCAACGAGGACACCTACACGAACACCGCGGCATTTGGGATGTGGCGCAAGAACACGCGCGACAATGAGCTCAGCGGCACGTTCGACGCCGACAGCGATGGCGTCGACCTGAACCGCAACTACGGCTTCAAGTGGGGCAACGACAACACCGGCTCGAGCCCGGACATGACGACCGAGACGTACCGCGGCACCGCAGCGTTCTCCGAACCCGAGACCCAGGCTCAGCGCGACCTCGTCACCCTGCTGCATCCTGTGAGCGGGCTGTCGTTCCACACCTACGCGGACCTGATGTTGCACCCGTGGGGCTACACCAACAGCCAGCCGGTGGATGCCGCGGCGTTCCACGAGTGGAACGACCTGCTCACGCGCGACAACGCGTTCCAGTCCGGCCAGAGCGGCCCCCTGCTCTACAACGTCAACGGCGACTTCAACGACTGGGCTTACGGAGACACGACCTCCAAGGCGCGCGCCTTTACCTGGACGCCCGAGATCGGCAACGACAACGACTTCTTCTGGCCGCCGCCCTCGCGCATCGTGCCACTGGCGCAATCGACGCTGCGCACGAGCTACATCGTGGCGGCGATCGCCGGCGCGTTCGTGCAGCAGGACGGCTGGACCATCGCTGAGGGTAACTTGAACGCCAGCTATGGCGCGCACGTCTCGGTACGCGCGCGCAACGTCGGCGCGGGTGCGGCGGCGGGCCCTGGCTTAACCGGCACGCTGACGCCGCTCGATCCCGGCGTGCGCATGCTGCTGAGCACGATCGCCTACCCCACGCTCGCCTCGCGCACCAGCGGTGACCCGCTGGGTGGCGCCACGTTCGAGATGGTGGTCAACGACACCGTGACGGCGGGCCGCATGGTGCGCTTCCAGATCCAGTTCGGCGACGCCTTAGGGCTCGTCTCGCGCGACACGCTGGCGATTCCGCTGGGCACGCCGACGGTGCTCGCAAACGATGACGCCTCGCTGGCGATGGCCAAGTGGACGGTGAGCCCCGCGGGCACGTGGGGGATCATCCAGAACGATCCGCTGCATCCCTCCCGCTACTTCGGTGATAGCCCCTCGGGCAATTACGCGATCGGCTCCGCCGCGACCATGACGCTCGTGGCACCCCTCAACATGACGACCGGGCTGCACGCCTACGCGGTCTACGACTCACGCTGGGATATCCAGCACGACTACGACGCCGGCGTCGTCGAGGCCAGCTATAACGGCACGACCTGGAACAACGTGCGCGGCCCCGGCAGCTTCCTGGGCTCGGGCCTCGGTGTGCAGACCGCGGGCCGCTATTTCTACGAGGGCACACGCTGGGGCTGGCGCACCGAATGGACCGACCTGTCGGCGTATACCGGTGCTTCCGGCTCGGCGGTGCGGCTGCGCATCCGGCTGCGCAGCGATGGCAACACGAACTTCGATGGACTCTCGTTCGATTCGTTGCGTGTACTGCTGTTCGATCCGGCCGCACAACCCGCGTTAGTCGCGGTGGGACCGCCGTCGGCGCAAGGCACGCTCGAGCTGTCGAACCCATGGCCCAATCCCGCGCACCGCAGCGCGCGCTTCGAGTTTGCGCTGCCTGCGGGCGGTGAGGCGTCGCTCGAAGTACTCGACCTGCAGGGCCGCGTGGTGCGCTCACTCAGCGCTGGCCCGATCGAGGCGGGCCGCTACGCGCGGCAGTGGGACATGAACGACGCGAACGGGCGCAGGGTCAACGCGGGCGTC
>JAYSRO010000280.1:0-2808 GCA_043720995.1 Candidatus Eiseniibacteriota bacterium | reverse complement strand
GGACAGAAGGGCGGCGCTTGGGGGGCTGCCTGGGTTGTCATGGCCTTGCTCAGCGCAAGCGGTTTGCCACCCCCAATTTCCCGAGCACAACCCAAGCAATGCTGCGTCAGCTGCGGCTGCTGATCCGCGCCACCGCACCGGACGCCGACGAGAAACTCAGCTACGGCATGCCGTACTACAGCTTTCACGGTCGGCTGATCTACTTCGCCGTCTTCACGAGCCACGTCGGCGTGTACCTGATGGGCGCATCGAAGGAAGCCTTCGCGAAGGAGATCGAGCCCTACAGAACGAGCAAGAGCACACTGCGGTTTCCGTTTGGCGTGCAGCTGCCGGTGAGGCTGCTCAAGCGCATCGTGAAGGCGCGCATGGCGGAGAGCCTCGCGAAAGAGAGCCCGCGTGGCGTCAGGCGATCGGCTAGGCCCTCTCGCTGAAGCAGGATCCATTCGATCCCGGGCGCTCGCCCACGGGAGGGGCCTGGCGCACGGAAATCCCCCCCGCTCAAGCCCTTGCGCGGCCCTGCCGATATGTTATAACATACGTATACACGCAGGAGGTATCGCATGATCAAGCTGACCGTTCGCAAGGTGGGCAACTCGCTGGGTGTCACGCTGCCGGCACAGGCCGCGCACGCGTTGCACGTGCGCGAGGGCGACCCGTTGTTCCTCACCGAATCCCCGGATGGCTTCCGGCTGACGCCGTACGACCCCGAGTTCACCGAGACCATGGGGGTCGCCGAGGGCTTCATGGCCCGCTACAAGAACGCCCTCCGCGACCTCGCGAAGTGAACCGTGAGCCCCGTTGGATCGCCAGGCAATCCGTGCTGGCGATCCACGAGTTGCTGCTGGCGGAGCACGGCGGTCCACCCGGACACCGCGATCTGGGATTGCTCGATGCGGCGCTCGCCAGTCCCCGCAACCGCTTCGCCCATGAAGGCGCCGACATCATTCGACTGGCGGCCGCCTATGCCTACGCGCTGACGCAGAACCACCCGTTCGCGGATGGCAACAAGCGCGTCGCGCTGACCGTGACCGGCGTGTGCATGGAGCTCAATGGCTATCGCCTCGAAGCCAACGAACAGGACGCGGCGCAGGCGACGCGCGCGTTGTCCTCGCGCGCGATGACCGAGGCCGAGTTCGAGCAGTGGTTGCGATTGAACTCCTCCAAGCCTTCCGTCCCGCGCAAGCGAACGTTCGGAAAGCCTGCGGAGAAGTCCCGTCCACGCGGAACCAAGATCGGCAAACCCCGCCGCGTGAGGTAGATTGCGCGGATGCCACTGACCTCCGGCACTCGCCTCGGCACCTACGAAATCGTCGCCCCGCTTGGCGCGGGCGGGATGGGCGAGGTGTACCGCGCGCGCGACACGCGGCTCGGTCGCGAAGTGGCGCTCAAAGTGCTGCCCACCAATCTAGCGGCCGACAGCGACCGGCTGGCGCGCTTCGAACGCGAAGCGCGGACCGTCGCAGGCTTGAGCCACCCGAACATCGTGACGCTGTTCTCGGTCGAGGACGAGGATGGCGTCCGCTTCCTGACGATGGAATTGATCGAGGGGCAGAGCCTGGACCAGCAGGTGACGCCAGGAGGATTGCCGCTTTCGCGCGTGCTCGATCTTGGCGTACCGCTCGCCGACGCCCTCGCCGCGGCGCACGAACGCGGCGTGGTGCATCGCGACCTCAAGCCCGCAAATGTGATGGTGACGCGCGACGGTCGCGTGAAGGTGCTCGATTTCGGGCTCGCGAAGACCGATTCGGCGACGCAGGGTAGCGATGCCACGCAAGCGGCAACCGTTGCCACGCCGCTCTCGACGGAAGGCCAGGTCATGGGCACCGTTCCCTACATGGCGCCCGAGCAGATTCGCGGCGAGGCTGCCGATGCGCGCACGGACCTGTTCGCGCTCGGCATCATGCTCTACGAATTGCTCGCGGGGCGCCGGCCGTTCGCCGGCGCGAGTTCCGCGGATGTGAGCTCGGCGATTCTGCGCGACCTCCCGCAGCCCGTGCGCGTCTTGCGCGCGGACCTCCCGGCGGACATCGAACGCATCGTCGGACGCTGCCTCGAGAAGGACCCCGAGCGCCGCTTCCAGACCGCGAAGGATGTACGCAATGAACTCGAACTCGTGCGGCGCTCACTCGCTCCGAGTGCCATGTCCGCCACGAGCAGCGCGCCAGCCGCAGCGGCAGCGCAGGACGTTCCCTCGATCGCGGTGCTGCCCTTCGTGAGCCGCAGCCGCGACGAGGAGGACACGTACTTCGCCGAGGGCTTGGCCGATGAACTGCTCAACGTGCTCGCGAAGATCCGCGGCCTGCGCGTCGCGGCACGCACCTCGTCTGCGCAGTTCAAGGGCACGAGCGATGATCTGGCAACCATCGGCCGCAAACTCAACGTCGTCACGCTGCTCGAAGGCAGCGTGCGCAAGTCCGGTAATCGCGTGCGCATCTCCGTGCAGCTCGTGAAGGTCGCCGACGGCTACCACCTGTGGTCCGAGACGTTCGACCGCACGCTCGAAGACATCTTCGCGGTGCAGGACGACATCGCGCAGTCGGTGGTAAAGGAGCTGCGTACTGCGCTCCTCGGTGAGGAGGCGGATTCGGACGCGAGCGGGGCAGCGAAGGCGGAGGTGGCGAGGGCGGCGAGGGGGCGTGCCACCGATCCCGAGGCACATCGGCTCTACCTCCTGGGACGGCATCTCACCGACCGATCCACCCGTGAGAGTGTGGCGAAGGCGATCGAGTATTTGAAGCAGGCGCTCGCTCTGGACCCTGAGTTCGCGCTCGCTTGGGCGGAGCTGGGCCGGACGTACGCGAACGAGGC
>JAYSRO010000279.1:0-13790 GCA_043720995.1 Candidatus Eiseniibacteriota bacterium | reverse complement strand
CAGCCCGGGCTTCCACAGTGATCGAGCGCCGCACCTTCCGCGTGCCGCCAGGCCGTTACCGGCTGCGCGTGCGCCTGCGCGATCTCAACGCCGGGATGGAGTCGACCGTCCGCGAAGCGCTCGAGGTGCCTGACTACAGCAAGGTGCCCCTGGCGCTGGCCGAGCTCGAGCTGGGGACCATGGGCGCGAGCGGCGCCTTCCAGCCGAACCCCGCGCGGCTGTTCGGCTACGACAGCGACCACCTGGCGGCGCGCGTCGGCATCATCGACCGCCGCGCCGGCAACTGGCCACGCAGCTATTCGCTCCGCTACCGGGTGCTCGATGAGACGGGGCAGGAGCTCGTGCGCGGCGACCGCAGCGTGGCGCTGGAGCACACGGGCGGGACCGTGCTCGTGCGGCCCGACTCCGCCAGTTGGTTCGTGGGCCGCTACACCTTGAGCCTCGAGCTGGACGATGGCCGTTCGCACTGGCGCAATGAGCGCACCTTCGAGGTGGAGGAGAGCGGCCCGCCGCGCGGCCAGGACTACCGCCGCATGCTCGAGCCGATCGCTTACATCGCCGAGGGCAAGGAGCTGGATGAACTGTCCCACGCCACCGACGCCACGCAGGCCGCGGCGTGGGAAGCGTTCTGGAAGCACCGAGACCCCACGCCCGATACCGCGCGCAATGAGGCGCTGATCGAGTTCCTGCGGCGCGTGCGCCACGCAGACCAGCACTTCCAGCACTTTGGGCCCGGCTGGCGCTCCGACATGGGGCGCATTTACATCAAGTACGGCCCGCCCGACCAGATCGAGTCGCGCGTCTCGACCCTGCAGTCGCTGCCGGTCGAGATCTGGATCTACAACCGCCCGGCGCGCCAGTTCGTGTTCACCGACCGCCAGGGCTTTGGCCGCTACGAACTGATCGGCCCGGGAGGCGAATAGTGGCCCCTGCTGCGAAGGAGAACCACGGCGTCGTTGTGCTCGCCGCACTCGATGTGCGGCGCCTGCCGGACCACGCCGCCGAGCTCACGAGCCAGCTGCTGATGGGCGAGGTCGTGCGCATCCTCCAGAGCGACCAGGACGCCCAGTGGCTGCGGGTCGAGAACGAGGCCGACGGCTACAGCGGGTGGGTGCGTTCCTACGGTATCCGGCGCGCTACGCGCGCGCGCACGCGGCGTTGGCTGGCGCTGGCCAAGGGGCGAGTTTCAGTGGCCTTTGCGCAGGTGTTCGCCGACACGACCGGGCCGCGCATCCTGTCGCCAGTGTTCTGGAATGGCCGGGTGATCCCCGGGCGCAAATCCGGCGCACGCCGCGGCGTGGAGCTGCCGGATGGCCGGCGCGGCTGGGTCGACGCTCAAGTCATCGAGACGCGCCGCTCGAGCACCGGGTTGCTGGATCGCATCGAGCAGTTGCTCGGCACGCCCTACCACTGGGGTGGCCGCACGCCACATGGCTTCGACTGCTCCAGTCTCGTGCAGCAATTAATGGCCGAGCAGGGTGTTGTGCTACCGCGCGATGCGCACGATCAGTACCTCGCCACGAAGCGCGCGTTGGGCCCCGATGAATTGGAGTTGGGCGACCTCGTGTTCTTCGCAAGGGGCGGCACAAGGATGGAACATGTGGGTCTGGTGCTGGGTGACGGCTACTTTGTACATGCCAGTGGGGTGGTGCGCGTCAACTCCATGGATCCCGCCAATCCGTTCCACGACAAGCCCTTGGCGCGGCAATTGAAGGCGTTTGGTAGGACTAAACTCGGCACCGTGAAGAAATCGCGAAGACGACCAAAATAGCTGGAACCAGCTTGACAAGGCTTCTGGGGCTTCCCTATGGTCCGCCCCGACGTTCGCTGGGAGGCCAGACTTGGAACGCCGAATTCCCGGCAGTGTTTTGGGCAGGTGTTCCTCGCAAGGATGCGATCGGAATCCCTGAACAGCAAAGCAACTAACTGAAGACGGCTTTGAGAGGAGGTGGGGCTCGAGACCTAAACCGCGTTGTGGTACCCAGGCCACGAATCTGGCTTGATTCCCATCGTGGCAACACTCAGCTCTAACCTCAAAACCTTACGTAGCCAAGGAGGCTTTTCGCATGAGTATCCGTCGCGTAGTACTGGTGGTGGCCGCACTGTTGGCCCTGCCGACCCTCGCCCTTGCCCAGACCTCGCGTGTTGAGGGTATGGCGATCCCCGGGGACTACATCAAGGATTACACCGGCATCTACACCTACACCTCGTGCATCACCGGCGTGGGCAACCTCGTCTATGGTGAGCTGGGCAACGCCAGCACCGCGGTTCCGTCGACTAACGGTGCCCACCCTGGCGATCGTGCCATGGGTGCCGTGCTGCAGAACCTGTTCGATGGCAAGTTCGGCACGTGGGCCATCCACCTGCGCGAAGAGACCCCGGGCCTCGGCACGGGCGACGACGTCAGCGGGACGAGCATCGGCAACGGCAGCGACCCGAACTTCAACCAGAACGAGTCGTTCGACCTGATGTGGGGCCGCAAGTACGGCACGACGAGCCTCGGACTGCGCCTGAACCGGTCGCACTACGAGAGCAAGGTTGAGCCGCTGGCTCCTGGCGTCGAGACGAAGCTGTCGTTCGACCCGACTGCCGTCGGTGGCCAGAACTTCGGTCGTAACATCACTGGCTTCGGTGGTGGCATGAGCTTCGAGATGAGCGCCAACACGCGCTCGGATGTCTCGTTCCTCTACCAGAACCGCAGCTACGAGAACTCGGTCGGTACCACGAAGGCAGAGAGCGACGGCAAGGGTACATACCTGTTGTCCGGCCGCGCCTTCTACCAGTGGCAGCCGAACGTCGTCCTCGTGCCGGTGTTCAAGTACTACTCGTTTGACCTGAGCCAGAAGACGTCTGTTGGTCCGACGTCCTTCGACAACTCGCTCAAGGGTTGGCAGGCCGGCGTTGCGGGCAACTGGACCGTTGGCAACAACGACCTGTTCGTCCTTGGCGTCGCGTTCGCCTCGAACAAGGTTGAGGAGAAGCAGGCACTGTTCAACATCACCGACCCGAACACCGGTCTGACGATGACGGACGGCAAGGCGACCGAGTCGATCGCTCCGTTGGTCTTCGGAGCCCTCGAGACGCACGTCAACAACTGGCTCACGTTGCGCTTCGGCGCGACGAAGGGTGCCTACCGCACGGTCAAGGTTGAGCCGACCGCCGGTGGCAACAGCAAGACGACGTCGTCGCCGTTCAGCATGCAGATCGGCGCTGGCGTGAAGCTGGCGACGCTGCAGCTGGATGCGGTCCTCGACCAGTACTTCCCGCAGACCCTGGGCTACATCGGAAGCGGATCCACGCGGACGAACTTCCCGAAGGTCACTGCGACGTACGCGTTCTAAGCCAAAGCTGCAATGCAGTTCACCGCGGCGCTCCCACAAGGGGCGCCGCGGTTCTAATTTTCCAGGAATGTACTCGGATTAGCCTCGCCTGGAGCGTCGGCCCGGCCATCCCAAAGCCACCCTTGGGCCCACGCGAAAGGGCGCCACGACGTGCTGTCGTGGCGCCCTCTGCGATTGCCTACTGTGTCCGTGCGTAAGCCCTCTAGGCGTACACCCCGCGCAGCATGATCACCTTCACCACACGCTCGATCGCCACCATGAACGCCGCGACCCGCATGCTGACCTTGTGCGCCGTCGCCTTGGCCAGCACGTCCGCGAACGCATGGACCATGGTGTGCTCGAGCCGCTGGTTGACCTCGGCCTCGGTCCAGTAGAAGCCCATGCGGTTCTGCACCCACTCGAAGTACGACACCGTGACGCCGCCGGAATTGCAGAGGATGTCGGGGATCACGAAGATGCCGTGGCCGTCCAGCAGCTTGTCGGCGTCCGGCGTCGTGGGCCCATTGGCGCCCTCGGCGACGATCTTCGCCTTCACGCGGCCGGCGTTCTCGTGCGTGATCTGGTTTTCGAGGGCTGCCGGGATCAGGATGTCGCAGTCGAACTCGACGATCGGCGTGGTCAGCGGCTTGCCACCGGGGAAGCCCTTGACGCCACGGTGGTCGGCCGACCACTTCTCGAGCGCCTTGATGTCGAGCCCGTCCGGGTTGGTGACGCCGCCCGAGGCATCGGAGACGGCGACGATCTTGGCGCCATCATTGGCCACGAGTTCCGCCGAGATCGAGCCGACGTTGCCGAAGCCCTGAATGGCCACGCGGGCTCCGACGAGCGGGAGCTTCAAGTGCTTGCAGGCCTCGCGAATGCAGAACTGGACGCCGCGGCCGGTCGCCTCGCGGCGGCCCAGTGAGCCGCCGATTTCCAGCGGCTTACCCGTGACGACAGCGGTCTCGGTGCGGCGCGTGTGCATGGAGTAGGTGTCCATGAACCACGCCATCACCTGCTCGTTGGTGTTGACGTCCGGGGCCGGAATGTCGACCTCGGGGCCGAACAGGTCCGACAAGTCGGCGGCGTAGCGCCGCGTCAGGCGTTCGAGTTCACCGAGTGAGAGCTGCGAGGGGTCGACGGCGATGCCGCCCTTGCCGCCGCCGAAGGGAATGTTGACGACCGAGCACTTCCACGTCATCCACGCGGCCAGCGCCGAGACTTCCTCGAGGTTGACGTCGGGATGGTAGCGAATGCCGCCCTTGGCGGGACCGCGCACGATCGAGTGCTGCACGCGGTAGCCGGTGAAGATCTTGAACGTGCCGTTGTCCATCTGGATGGGCAGCGACACGATCGTGGCGCGGCGCGGGCGCTTGATGATCTCCTTGAGCCCGGCCGGCAGGTTCAGCAGTGCAGCGGCTTCATCAAACTGACGCTCCGCATTCGCGAGCGGATTGAGTTCCTTCTGGATATTGCTGCCCTCGGCAACCATGAAGCCTCCTGTGCGGCCAATCGCAGGGTCCGCGCCCGTGAGCGGGCGCGGGGCAAAGCGTCAATGCGCGCAGTATATCGGCGGGCTCAACCAGCACAAATCGTCAGCGGAACATCAGCTTGAGCGTCCCCAGGCTGACGCGGGTCTCGGGCGAGATCGCGGCCGCCGCGGCGCCGAGCTTCGGCGTGACCGCCGCGGGGAGCGCCGCCCGAGCCGATGGCGTGGCGCCGGCTGCTAGCGTGGCCCCGCGGCCGTCCCAGGGCGCGCTGCCCAGGGCAACCCGCAGGGCGCGGTCGATCGCCGCGTGGGAGGCCCCATCGGTGGTCTTGTCCTCCCACCCTTCGATGTACCAGCGGTTCTGGTCCTTGCCGAACCCGCGTTCCTTGAGCGCGTTGGGGATCAGTGCCGTGTCCCCCCGGCTCAGGTAGAACGTGACGTCGCCGGTGACGTCGAAGATGGCGTCGCCCAGATCCGCCCTGAGGCTGACCGAGGTGTTGACCGCCTTGAACCGCGGCTCCTCACCCCGGCCGGGTCGCGGATCCGGGATCGGGATGAGCGATGAACTGAACTCGAGGTCGATCCGCTTGGCCCGGGGCTCGGTGGCGGAGCCGTCCACGAACAGGTGCTGCGCGATGGCGATCTCATCGTCGCGGAACACCGGGGGATTGTCGGCCGCCTCGAGGTCGGCGAAGAAGAAGCGGAAGTCCTCGGTGAACAATTCCTCGTACACCGCGATGTTGCGGTTCACCCAGCACCAGCGCAGCAACTGGAGTGCTCCCTGCGGCGAAGTGGGCCGCGGCGCGGGCTCGGAATAGGCGACGCCTGCCACCACCTGCGGCCGGAACGGATTGAAGCAACCTGTCGCCAACAGCGTCAGGAGTCCCGCGGCCAGCAAGGACAGGAGTGGGGTGCGTCGCATGGGTTGCCTCAGGTTTTGGAGCAGGGGAGTCATCGCGTGTAGCTGTCGAAGCGGAGCCGGCTGAAGCTGCGCTGGCCGGGGTTCAAGGGGTTGGGGACGATCCCTGCGATCACATGGTCGGTCCACCGTGTGATCACCCATTGCGCCGAAGGGTCGGTCACGTAGCGCAGCTCGATCTCTGCCCACCCGCGCGCGAGCTCGGTCGAGTTGCCGTCCTGCGTGGTGCTGGTCAGGGTGTATTCGCGATTGAAGAACTGGTGGTTGGGGTCGTCGGTGTTGTCGGTGAGGACAGGGCTCAACAGCAACGAGTAGTCGCCCTCGGCGAGCCCGGACAGGTAGCGGTAGAAGTCGATCTCATCGCTGCGCAACCACGACGGCACGCGCTCGCCAACGCCCGCGCGCTCCGTCACGACATCAGGGTCGAATTCGATGTGCATGTCGACACCCTGGGTCGTCGTGTCCGCGAACGCTCCGATGTAAGCGGCGACACCATTGCCCTTGTTCTTGACCGCGATCGCCGTCACCAGTGTGTTGAACAGCAGTGCGGGCCGCGAGAATTCCATCGCCACCGTGACATCCTCGGTCGCGGTGCCCGGCGGTTCGGGCTGCCCGGGCAGGAAGGGATTGCGGCACCCGGCCAGCCCCGCCGACAGCGCGGCCGCCATCAGCAGCGCCACGACCGCGCGGCGTGCTCCGTTCAGGCGCGGCATCATCGCAGGCTCCACGAGAAGGTGAGCGCGCCGCTCCAGAAGTCGGATTCCGAGCGCGGCTGCAGTTGCGGCAGCCCGGACTTGTAGGGCGTGTCCCGCCGCGAGTCGAGGTTGCGTGAGATGTTGCCCGACATCTTGCCCGTGGTGCTGACCTTGAAGTTCAGGTTCGCGCCTCCCGTGAGTCCCAGCTGCCGCCGCCTGAGTGTGGGGACCTGCCCGCCGTTCGAGCGGTCGTCGCGGTAGTTGGCCTGGTAGGACGGCTGCAGGTTGAGCGTGAAGGAGTTGACGGGCGAATAGCCGATGCGCCCGATCAGTGAGTAGTCGCGCGTGGCATCCGACAAAATGAAGTACTCGAGCCCGTCGCTGCCGCGCGTGTAGGTCCCGTTAGGCCCGTAGGTGGCGTTGTGCGTCAGGTCCATCGTGAGCCGCGGGGTGATGCGGGCGTTTAGCGTGGTGATCGTCGAGTACGACAGCGCCAGCCGGTTGCCGCCGGGCGAGAACAGCGTGCGCGAATACGTGGCGTTGATCTGGTCGCGCTGGTTCGCGGTCAGACCGCGCAACAGCCGGTAGGTCCACAGCCACTCCGTGCGATAGAGGCGGTCCTCGCGGTTCGTGGAGCTGCGGTCGGAGCGCAGGTAGATCGTGAGGATGCGGCCCATTTCGAAGCCCACGGTGCTGCTCAGGCTGGACGATGCGGAGTAGGTCGTCTCGAGCCGCGCGGTCTGGCGGTAGTCGTCGTGCGGGTCGCTCGTCGGCGCCTGCACGCCATCGGTCAGCGCCAGGTAGGCGTCGTCGGAGATTTCGTAGCGGTAGGTGGTCAGCCCGATGTCCCCGCGCGCCTTGATCGACACGCGCGGCGTTAGTTGCCGGGTCAGGCTGCCGTTGACCGAGCGCATGCGCGTGGTGCTGATCTCGCGGTAGTCGATCGTCACGGCGTCCACCGAGCCGTCGCGGGTGACGTTGACCACCGAGCGCCTGGGTCCCTCGTCCTCGGGTGCGGAGACGTTGAGGTGGGCGTCGACCGACCAGCCGGCCAGGGCGGCCTGGGCATCGGCGGCGATGCCCTTTTCGCGGCTCGTTTGGCTGTCGAAGCGCAGGCCTGCCTGCTGCTCCGATGCCAGCAGCCGCGTCGTCCTCCCGAGGTTGCCGGTGAGGTTCAGGCTGCCGTAGCGCCCGCCCTGCAGTTGCAGCGCGGTCTGGAGGCTCGAGCTGCCGCGCGGCTCGCGCGCGAGTTGGTCGAGCTTGACCGTGGTGAGCGGCGTGCTGTCGGTGGCGGCCGTGGTGCGTGTGAACGCCGTCGGCCGCTCGGTCAGGTCATGATCGAACGACGAGGTCACGCGCACCGACGCGCGCGAATTGGGGAACAGGTTGAACGTGCCGTCGGTGTTCCAGCGCAGGTCGCGCGTGTCGAACTGGACGCGGTTGGGCACGCGCGCCTGGCCGCGGCGGTAGGTCGAGTTGCCGTTGAGCGACAGCGTGTACCAGCGGTTGGGCGAGTACTCGACGCGCCCCTCGCCGTTGGCGCCGAGCCCGCGCTTGGAGGCGTTGTTCAAGGTGTTGCGCGGTTCATCGAAGGGGCCGCCGAAGAAGTTCAGGTCGACCGTGCGATTGCGGCCAAAGTCGTGCTTGCTGCGCAGCGAAGCCTGGAAGTCGTTCTGGCTCGAGGTGCGCTCGCTGCCGAGCCGGAAGGTTTCGGTGCGTTGCAGGTTGATGCGCAAGCCGAGGGCGACCTCCGGCAGCACCTTCCAGCCGGCCTCGGTGCTGGCGCTCTTCGAGCGGTGGAAGCTGGTGCGCCCGACTTCAGGGATCCTGTCGATGCGCACCGAGGTCACGTTGTGCAGCAGCGCCGGGCCGCGCACGAGATCGTACGTGACGTTGTTGCCCCACGATGTGCTCTGGCGCGTGACGTTGTAGGTGGAGCTGTAGGCGAACGTCTGGAGATCCTCGGCGTGGCGCGCCAGCGGATTGAACTGTTCGCGCGCGAGTACGGGCCCCACGCTGTCGACCGGCATGCCGAGGCTGTCGGCGAGCAGCGCGAGCCGTTCGATCGGGGTGGCGTAGCGGATCGCGAAAGCGCGCAGGCTGTCGGGTTGGACGCGCAGGCTGTCGGCCAGGCGGAACAGGTCGGTGAAGTCCAGGTCCAACGTGTCGCGCAGCAGCGTGGTATCGGCAAACGCAAAACGCGCCGAGGGCGTTTGGGCGCGCGCCGGCGCAATCGAGGCGCTCCATGCGACGGCGGCGAGGAGCAGCAGGGGAATGAGGCGTCGGAACCAGTGCATAAGTTGAGTGGGCCTGAACGGGCCCGCACGTACGTTACTACACCGGGGACACTTACGACTGCTGCAGGATCTTGCGCCGCAGGGAGTAAGAGAAAACGGCGCCCACCGGAGTGAGCGCCGCTTGCGAGTGCCGGAGAGCCTGCAGTTTGGCACCCGTCGTTGCCTCTCACCGCAGACACGGATCCACGGCGCGAACGCTTGCCCCCCAGCGCAAGGGCTGCGCCAGCCGGCTTCGGGAATCCGGCCGGCTCGCGTAACTCCTTGCGATTATGCGTTTGGCGAGGCGATTGCGCCGGGAGGGAGGGGCCCCCGATAGGATTGTGCGCCGTGGAAGCGTAGGCTGCGCCGACACCGCCCGTTCGTGAGGGGCGAGCAAAGCCACAACTGTTTCGGGACATTCGGCTTGTAGCCCTCAAGCGCGGGGTGTTAGCGTCCGATTGTTTAGGGAGCCAGCCTAAGGACCAGGCCGCGCCAAACACCCCATCAGGGCTCCCAACTTATTGCCGCACAGCGCTCGACAATCGTTTTCCCTTAGATGAGAGGCAGGGATGTTTCTCAATAACTGGATGGGGTTCTTCTCGACTGACGTCGCGATGGACCTGGGAACGGCGAACACGCTGGTGTTCGTCAAGGGCCGCGGCATCGTCTTGAACGAGCCGTCCGTGGTCGCGGTCGAGAAGGCCACGGGCAAAGTGCGCGCCGTGGGCCACGAAGCCAAGCTCATGCTCGGCCGCACGCCCGACGAAATCAACGCCGTCCGTCCGCTCAAGGATGGCGTCATCGCCGACTTCGAAGTCACCGAGCACCTGCTGCGTGAATTCATCCAGCGGGTGCAGAAGCACAACTTCGCGCAGGGCATCCTCTCAGGCCTCGTGCGGCCACGCATTATCATCTGCGTACCCTCAGGCATCACCGAGGTCGAGAAGCGCGCCGTGGTGGATTCCGCAGTGCGCGCCGGCGCTCGTGAAGTTTTGCTGGTGCCCGAGCCGATCGCCGCGGCCATCGGTGTGGGGCTGCCGGTCGATACGCCGACGGGCAACATGGTCGTCGACATCGGCGGCGGCACCACCGAGATCGCGGTCATTGCGCTCAATGGCATCGTGACGAAGATGTCGATCCGCGTCGGCGGTGACGAGATGGACGACGCGATCATGAATTACGCCAAGAAGGCCTACAACATGCTGATTGGCGAGCAGACGGCGGAGCGCATCAAGATCGAAATTGGTTCGGCCTTCCCGCTACCCGAAGAAATGGAAATGGAAATCAAGGGACGCGATCTCGTGCGTGGCATTCCGCGCACGCTGCGCGTCTCGAGCGTCGAGATCCGCGAGGCGCTGCAGGAGCCGGTCGGCAGCATCGTCAACGCGCTGCGCGAATCGCTCGAGCGCACGCCGCCCGAACTCGCGGCGGATATCGTCGATCGCGGCATCTTCATGACGGGTGGCGGCGCGCTGCTGCGCGGGCTCGACCTGCTGCTGCGTGAGGTGACCAACCTCAACATTCGGGTCGCGCAGGATCCTCTTACGTGTGTCGTGCTGGGCGCCGGAAAGATTCTCGAGCACATCGAGGACTTCGACAAGGTCATCCTCAGCGGCCACAAGGACTAGTTCGATGGGAGGTCTCCTCCCGCCCTCGGAGCGTCGTGGCAGCGCGCTGCTCGGGATCTTCGCGGCCCTGTCGCTGCTGCTGCTGGTGATCGGCGACCGCCTGCCCACCGCGGGTCTGCGCGGCATCGGCGCGTTCCTGTTCTCGCCGTTCGACCGCATCGTGCTGGTCGCCGACCGCATGGCGTCCTCGTGGCGCGAGAACCAGAGCCTGCACACCCGCATCTCCGAGCTCGAGCTCGAGAACCAGCTGCTGCGCAGCGCCGGCATCGAGAACCGCCAGCTGCGCGACCAGCTTGGGCTACCGATGGTGTTCAACCTGCCGCTCCGCCCCGTCGAAGTCCTGGCGCTGTCCGGCGAGCCCGTGCCGATCGCGGCCACGTTGAGCGCGGGCGAACGCCAGCACATCCGCGCCGGCGATGCCGTGCTGACGCGCGATGGCCTTATCGGCCGTGTGAGCGAAGCGTGGGTCCACCAGAGCCGCGTGGTGTTGCTCACCGACCCGAACGCGGCGGTGGCGTGCGAGATCGAGAGCACCTCCGTGCTCGGCATCCTGCACTCGACGCTGGTGCCGCACTCGCGGCTGATGCTGACGGGCGTCGCCATGGCGGACACCGTGCGCATGGGCCAGCGCGTCGTTACGTCGGGATTGTCGCGCCGCTACCCGCGTGGCATCCCGATCGGCAAGGTCGTCGGCATCGAACGCGACCCCAGCGGGCTGACGCAACAAGTTGAAGTCGCTGCCTTCGCCAGCCTGTCGCGCCTGCGCCATGCGTTCGTCGCCCCAGGGCCCGTGCCGCTGGAGGTGCCGCGATGAAGCTGCTCGGCTCGCTGCTGCTGTTCATCGCCGTCACCATGCTGCTGCGTTCGACCGCACTTACCTCGCTCGCGGCGCGTGGCCTGCTCATCGATGTATTGGCGTTCGCCACCGTCGTGTGGGCGCTGCGCTACGGCGAGGTGTGGGGGACAGGCTTCGGCTTTGCGCTCGGGCTCGCGGCCGACCTCGACGCCGCGCACTGGCTGGGGCGGCATGCGCTCGTGCTGTCGCTGATCGGTTTCCTGATCGGGCGCAGCAGCCGCTCGCTGGTGCGCGAAAGTGCGCGTACCCATGTCGTGCTGTTCTGCCTCGCCACGCTCGCGCACCAGTTGTGGGTGGGCGCCTTCGATTACGGTGGCTTCACGGCGTGGCAGCCGCTGCTGAGCCGCGTCCTCGTCTCCGCCGCAGTCACCGGTCCCGCCGGTGCGCTGCTGTTGTTCATGATCCGCCGCGTCAGCGGCCAACCCCTGTTCCGCAATGCAGCCGTCAAGTCAGGCCCGTCGCTTTAGGGAAGATCGTTCCCGCGTCCTGGTCCTCGCGGTCCTCGCGGGGTTTGGGCTGATCGCGCTGGGGCTGGTGCGCCTGCAAGTGTCGCAGCACCAGCAGTACCTCGATCTGTCGAACGAGAACCACGTGCGCCTCGAAGTCCTGCGCGCCCCGCGCGGCGCCATCTACGACCGCAACGGTCACCTGCTCGTCGACAGTGCGCCCAGTTTCAGCGTGGTGTTCCGGCCATTCCCCGTCGAGAGCGTGTCGCAGGCGCGCCGGGTGATCAACGATGTGTGGGTGGCGCGCGTCGCCAGCCTGATCGGCTCGGACACCACCGAGGTGCGCCGCCAGGTGAAGTCGGCCAGCGGCGGCGGCCAGTTGGTGGTTCTGCGCCGCAACGCGCCGTTCGAGGTGCGCGCCGCCGTCGAGGAGACGCGCGATGAATTGCCCGGCATCGAAGTGGTGGTCGAGCCGCTGCGCCATTACGCGCAGGGCATCCTCGCCGCGCACTTGCTCGGTTACGCCGGTGAGATCAACGACACCGAGATGGACTCGCTCACGACACTCGGCTACCGCTCGGGTGACTTGATCGGGCGCAGCGGCGTCGAGCGCAGCTACGAAGAAATGTTGCGCGGCCAGGATGGCGCCGAGTTCGTGGTCGTCAACGCCGCGGGGCAACGCGTCTCGACGCTGACCGAGGGGCCGCCGCGGCTGCCGGTCCCCGGGCACGACGTCGTGCTCACGCTCGACTTGAAGATCCAGCAGGCGATGGAAGAGGCGATGGAAGGGGTCGAGCGCGGAGCCGCGGTGGCGATCGATCCGCGCGATGGCGGAATTCTCGCGCTGGTGAGCCGCCCGGCGTTCGACCCGAACGAGTTCTCGGTGGGCATCAGCTTCGACCGCTGGCGTGAGATGATGGATGGCGGGGCGAATCCGCTGCTCAACCGCGCCATCCAGGGCCTCTATCCGCCGGGCTCGACCTTCAAGACCGTCAGCATGGTCGCCGCGCTCAACGCAGGGATCGTGCGCGCCGAGACGCGGCTCCAGCCGTGCTACGGGCACTACTTTTTCGGCGGCCGCTCGTTCGCGTGCTGGAAGCACGAGGGTCACGGCAGCCTCGATTTTATCGGTGCGCTGCAGAATTCGTGCGACGTCTACTTCTACCAGATCGGCCCGCGGTTGGGGCTCGACCGGCTCGAGGCCATGTCGCGCGCTCTGGGACTCGGCGAGCGTAGCGGCATCGACTTGCCGCAGGAGAAGAAGGGACTGGTGCCGAGCCGCGCGTGGTACGACCGCCGCTGGGGCGCAGGCAAGATGCGGCCCGGCCTGATGCTGAACCTGATCATCGGCCAGGGTGAACTGCTGACCACCCCACTGCAGTTGGCCGACATGATCGCGCAGGTCGCGCGCGATGGCGTGGCGGTGCAGCCGCACGTCGTGAAGGAGATCCGCGGAGTCGGCCCCTACGCTTCGACGCGGCCGCTGCGTCCGCGCGCGCAGGCGGATGCCAGCGTGTGGCAAGAGGTGCGCACCGCGCTCGAGCGCGTCGTGGAAGCGGGCACGGCCACTTTGGCGAAGGTGCCGGGCGTGACGGTCGCCGGCAAGACCGGCACGGCGCAGAACGCGCACGGCCGCGATCATGCGCTGTTCGTTTGCTATGCTCCGGCCGACCACCCGACCATCGCCATGGCGTTCGTGGTCGAGAACGGTGGACACGGTGGCGTCACCTGCGCGCCCATGGCGGCACGCGTGTTGCGCGTCATGTTCCTGCCCGATTCATTGAACGCGAAGCCGCCGGTTGCGCCGGCGCCCGCCGTGATCACGGAGACTCCCGATGCCGATTAAGTTGCGCATGCCGCCGATCGACGTGCCGTTGGCGCTCGCGGCCCTCGGGCTCGTCGCCATTGGCCTGCTCATCGTCTACAGCGCGACCTCGATCCCGGGTGCTCACCAGGGGCTGTGGGCCAAGCAGTTGATGTGGGCATTCGTGGCGATCGGCGCGGCGACGCTGGTCGCGGCGATCGACCATCGCGTCTACGACTCGGTGGCCTGGCCGCTGTACGCGGTGTCCTTGATCATGCTCATCGCGGTGCTGATCTTCGGCACGAGCACGATGGGCGCCAAGCGCTGGCTCGATCTCGGTCCCATCAAGTTCCAGCC
>JAYSRO010000278.1:0-5641 GCA_043720995.1 Candidatus Eiseniibacteriota bacterium | reverse complement strand
CCGTGCTGTTCATCGCCTGGCGCGGGTCCGACAGCATCGACGCGCTGCTCGTGCTGTCGCAGGTCGTCTTGAGCCTGCAGCTGTCGTTCGCCGTGATTCCGCTGATCTCGTTCACCAGTGACCGCTCGAAGATGGGCGAGTTCGTCAACCCGCCGTGGGTGATCGTGCTCGCCATCGTCGCCGCCGCGTTGATCCTCGGGCTCAACATCATGCTGGTCGCCCAGCAGCTGTCATCGTGGTCGAGTGACCTGGGCAAGGGAGCGCCGCTGATGTGGGTGGGCTTGAGCCCCGTCCTCGCCGTGCTCGGTGGAACGCTCGCCTATATCTTGCTCGCGCCGTTTCTTGGGCGCCGTCGCCCGGTCGCGGACGCGCTCGCGCCATCGCTCGCTGCGGGCCCCGTCTCGGCGGGCTCTGGCCGTAGTGTGTGGACGTTCGGTGCTCGCGTGCGCTCCACCACGCCGAGCAATGCCACGCCGCTGCTGTCGCCCGAAGCCTTGCTGGCGGGCGACTTCCGGCGCATCGCAGTCGCACTCGAAATGGGCGGCGGCGATACGGCCGTGCTCGAGCTGCTCGAGGCGATGCCGCCGCGCGCGGATACCGAACTCATCTTGATGCACGTGGTCGAGAGTGCGGCAGGCCGTTACCTGGGACCCGAGAGCTCCGACCTCGAGACGCGTACCGAGTCCGGTACGCTCGAGTCGTTCGCGGGGCGGCTGCGTGATCACGGCTTCGTGGTGCGGGTCGAACTGGGCCACGGCGACGCGGCCACAGAACTCGCGCGCATCACTACCGAATCCCGCGCCGACCTGGTGGTCGCCGGCTCGCATGGCCACGGGCTGATCAGCGACCTGCTGTTCGGCGCCACCACTTCGCGGCTGCGGCACAAGGTGCGCTGCCCGATGTTGATCGTGCCCGCGGCGCAGAAGAGCTGAGCCGCGAGGGGGCGCCAAGCGTGCTCGGACGGCTGGGGACCGCGGGGACCGCAGGGGCATGGCCAGCGAGTGCCCGCGCGCGTGCGCTGGCGTGCGCTGGCGTGCGCGACGCGACACGGCCTAGAATGAGCGGACAGACGTCCCTCATTCACTCCGCATGTGACGGAGCTTCCCCGGAGCCCCTCTCTATGAGCACCCACCTGTTCCATGGGCGGCTGATCGCCGCGATGGCCGATATCGTCGATGAAGGGTTCGACCTGCTGCCGACGTTTGAGCAGGCCGGCATTCCGTTGATCGATGGCGCCGAGCGTCCCGCCGAGTGGCCCGAGGTCAAGCGCCGGGTGCGCGCCGAGGGCATTCGCCTGCGCCAACACCGCGGCATGCTATTGCTCGAGCCCGGCGAGTTGGACCGCTTCTCATCGGTCGGCATGTTCGAAGGTGCGAGTGAGTTGTTCCTGTGCGCCGAGTGGAACGACGAACTCGAACCCTTCCCCGGCCGCATCTCGAGCGACCTGCATGACTTCAATGAGGGCACGCCGCTCGGGCTCGAGGAGTGGATGGCCGACGCTGGCTGCCTGCTCGCGATGGGCGATGGGGACGGTCTCAACTTCGTCACGCCGAGCAGCGACCTCGCCGAACTGCTGCACGCGCAGTTCCGCACCGCGAAGCGCTAGCGGATGGAGAAGCACGCCTCCGCCCAGCGGCTCGCGCACATCACGCTCGAGGGCGCGGCCGGGCAGATCGAGGCAGTGCTGCAGGAGTCCGATCCGGGGGAGCACGCGATCACCGCCGTGGTCTGCCATCCGCACCCGGTCTATGGCGGCACGTTGCACAACAAGGTCGTGCACCGCGTGGCCTCGACGTTGTACGGCGAGGGAGCCGCGGTGCTGCGCTTCAACTTCCGCGGCGTGGGCAAGAGTGCGGGGAAGTACGACCTCGGCAACGGCGAACTCGATGACGCGCGGGTGGCGTGGGAGTTCATGCGCCAGCGCTGGCCGCACGCGCGGCGTTGGCTCGCGGGCTTTTCGTTCGGCTCATGGATCGCCGCGCGCCTGGGCGCCGCCGAAACGGATGTGGAGCAGTTGCTGCTGATCGCACCGCCCGTGCACTCCTCGTCGTTCGAGACGATGCATCACTCCGCGGTCCCAAAGCGCGTGGTGCAGGGGACGGCCGACGACATCTGCACGCTCGAGCGGTTGAACGGTGAGTTCCCGCTGTGGGCTGAGCCGAGGCGATTGGTGACCGTCGATGGCGCCGCGCACTTCTTCGACCGAAAACTCGAGGAACTGGGCGTTGCCGTGCGCGATGTGATGGAAGACTAGCGCCGCGCGACGCTGGCTACTGCGGCAACCGTCCGCCTAGCCTTGAGCGCGCAGCCCGCCGCCTTCGCGGCGCGTGGCGCGCTCGGTGTCCAGCCCCGGCTCGACGTGGACCACGACGTCGGTGACGCCCGGGAACTGTCCCTGCAGCCGCTGCTCAACGCGGTGCCCGATGGCGTGCGCGTCGGCGATGCCCGTCGCCGGATTCACCAGCACGTGCAGGTCGACGTGGATGTCGTCCAGTGGGCCGCGTGAGCGGACGTTGTGCACTTCGAGCACGCCGGGCTCGAGTGCCGCGGCGCGTTCGATTTCCAGCGGCGCGATGCGGCGCTCATCGGACAGCGTGGACAAGGTGCCGCGCAGGATCACCATGCCGGCGCGCAGGATCAGCGCCACGATGATGACGCAGGCGATCAGGTCGGCGTAGGCGAAGCCCAGCCACTGCACCACGAAGCTCGCGACGACGAGCAGTGATGCATAGACATCGCTCTGCGTGTGCGCGGCATCGGACATTAGCAACTCGCTGCCGAGACGGCGGCCTTCGCGGTTCTCGATCGCCACGACCAGCAGGTTGATCGTGAGCGTGGCACCCATGACGGCGAAGGCGGCCCAGGTGATGTGCGGGGGCTCGTGGCTCGACCAGCGCTGCCACGCCTGCGCGACGATCTCGCGGCAGCCGAGCAGCATCATGGCGGCGACGCCGAGGGCGGCGAACGTTTCGTACTTGCGGTGGCCGTAAGGGTGGTTGTCGTCGGGAGGGCGGCGGGCGAGGAACACGCCGACGAGTCCGATGATGTTCGAGGAGCCGTCGAGCAGCGAGTGCAGTCCGTCGGCCGAGATCGCCAGCGAGCCCGCGGCGCGGCCATACGCCAGCTTGGTCACCGCGACGAGCATGTTCAGCCCGAGGATGATCCACAGGATCCGCGCGACGGCGTGCTGTCGCTGTTCCGCTCGCTCGCCGCTCATGGAGCGTCAGGCCTCACGCTGGGGGTGGAGGGCGCCGCGCCGGGAGGGCGCGGTACTGACTTTCGATTCCGCCTGCATGATAGCGCTAGTGGGGACCAGCCCGAAGCACTCCGCTACGATAGCGGAGCGCTACGACGGCGGAGCGCTTCGCTCAAGGGGTCAGCGGTACAGCGACTTCAAGGCGCCCCACGTCTTGCGACGGGCGCCCACCGGACCCGCGCAACTCCCCTCGGGTGTCAGGTACAGCGACGTGTAACCGACTCCCGCGGAATTCAACGCGGTCACGGGATTCGAGTGTGCGGAGGTGGGGGTCACTTGAAGGAATTCCAACGTGGTGTAGGCCTCGCAGCAGCCCGCCAAACCGCCGCCCGCTTCGATGGTCGCGTCAGTGTGAAACACCATCCGGACGAGGAACAGTTTCTGGTTCGCCGTGACGGCAAGCTCGGTGGGACGGTACACGGTCCCCGTCATGCGCACACGGTTGTTCGCGATCACCGCGGCCGCCCAGGCGTCGCCAGCGTTCAGCATCGACCAGACGTGCGGCTTGAATCCCACGCACCGCGGCGAGGGGATCGTGCGGGACAGGTTGAATGCACTCGCATTCGTGTTTTCCCAATCCCAGAAGTTGCCGGTTGAGTGGATGTCGTTACTGGTCCTGGCGTCGAGGATCCACTCCGCGGCCACCAGATCGGAGATGTCCTCCGCCGGTTCGAAAGTCAGCACCACCTCGAAGTCCTGCCCGCCCGCGCATTCCAGGTAGCCGTAGTTCGACTGCGCACCAGGACTGCCGGTGCTCGATCCAATGCTCATGTCGATACCCGAAGCGAGCGCCGGGCCTGCAAACGCGAGCCCTGCGCAGACCAACAATAGTATCGGTGCCTCAATCTTGCTGTTTCCTTTCATGTGAGGGGCAATCGCGTTTCGCGCTTGGGCTCAGCGGTAGAGCAGCTTCAGCGTGCCCCACGAGCGGCGCTTCGCCGGCACTCCATCGCACTCGAGCGTGGACAGTGGGGCGCTCTTGAATGCCGGATCGAGGCGCGCTGCGAATGCGCTCTGGGTCATGCCCGCGATGGGACGCGTGCTCGCCGCTGCGCGCGGGGTGCCCTCGCTGATCGCCTGGGTGATCGTGCAACTCGTATTGATCCCGGTGTAGTAGCTCGAGGTGGCGACCGCATCCGCTGAGGATTGATCCTGCTCAAGGCGTACATAATCGGCGAACAGGCAGAATGGGTCACCGCAGCCGTCGCAGACCATTCGGGCGCACATCGAGAAATCCAGCTCGCAGACGATGTAGGTCTTGCTCTTCACCAGATTGACGGCTTGTCCCTGGGATTGGATCACCGTTATCGCGATGGCGCCATGGCCCAGATTGCCGTAGTCGGCCGCATACGCCCAGAACAGTGAGTTGCTGGGGAACACCGCGTGGAAGCCATTGATGATGGAGGCGGTGGGAACATGAATGTCCAGGCCGCCGGCGTTGCAGCCGCCCTCCTCGAAATGCCAGAACGGTGAGATCGGGTGGCGGGGCACGGGGTTGGGGCCGCCGCTCGTCGGTTGCTCGCCGAGCAGCCCAAACCGGCAATCAATCGCCAGCAGTCCGGTGATGTCTTCCGTGGGGGTGACCGTGAGGAACAGGCGATACGTGGAGTTGCTCACGCTGCAATCGAAGTTGAGATTGTCCCCGTACGGCTGAGTCGTCGCGACAGGAGCGCCCCACGCGAGCGCGTAGGTGGCGTGTTGCGCTGCGGCGGGCTGCGCGCAGGCGAGGCCGAAGGCGATTCCGAGACACGTCGCGGTGAAGCGAATGTGCTGCACACGGGTGGCAAGGGTCATGCGTGACCTCCCGAAGGAATCCGCGCGGGGGAAGTCGTGGAGCGGTGGGATTCCCGGGGCCGCTCGGACGCCATCGAGCTTAGGCCCGGGCCGGGCGTGGCACCATGTCTATTTCGGTCGTGCCTGGAAGTCCTGCGAAGGCAGCGAATCTCGCGAATCCGACGCCGGGTGGTGTGTCTTCCCGCTTCCCGGCAAGCTCGTTTCGACTCGGTACACACCCCACGGCAGGCCCTCGGTCATCACGCCCGGAATGTCACCGTGGTAGCGCACGGCGTCCCGGTCATAGTCCTTGGTTTCCCGCCCGATCATCTGGATGTCGTCCTGCCACAGTAGGGTGCGCACGCCGGTGTGGCGGATGTAGTCGAGCATCTCGCCGCGACGCATGGCGTCGTAGCAGTCGCGGTTCACCACGCCATCGAGGTTGACGACCGTCAGCTGCTGCGCGAAGTAGCCCAGGGCTCCCGATTGCGAGCTGCCGATGATCGAGCCTGCCGGGAATTGATCGCGCGCCCATTCGCCCGCGCGGCGATAGCCCCGCGGGGCGGGCGCTGTCTTCGCGAACAGCGCGTGGGTCTGCGGATCCGCGATGGA
>JAYSRO010000277.1:0-5642 GCA_043720995.1 Candidatus Eiseniibacteriota bacterium | reverse complement strand
ACGCCTCGCTCACCGCCAGTTCCGAGTCCGTGCTTTCTTCTGCGTCATCCGAGTCGTAAACCACGCGGATCCCGAGCCGGGCGTGGGTCGAGCCGGTCATGGGCACGATACAGTCGCGACTCCCGCCACTGGGCAACCCCTCGGCCTCCACCTTCCACGTCACCCCGTCGTCGAGCGACGACAGTAACGTCACCGAGCGCACCGGCGAGTCATCATCGGCGTCCCAACTCACCGGGACCGTGCTCCCCGCCGCCAGCAGATCGCCGAACTTGGGCAGACGCACTTTCTTCGGACCCTTGACCCTGATGTAATCCGTCCCAGCGAACGGCTGACCCGCGAGAGATCCGTTGACGGTGACTGGCACCCGACGACCGGGCTCGAGTGTCTTCTTCACCTCGGCCCACCCGAACTTGACCGTCATCTCGCGGCGGTCACCGCGATGCTCGATCTCGGCCCGGTGCGGTCCCTTGGTAGACACCGCTGCCACGCCGTTCAATCGAATCGAGGGCACGTCGATCTGCGAGGCAAGGTAGGGAGCGGGCACGCGCAGCGTGCCGGTGACCCACCTGCGGTCGGAGTTCAGGTACACCGTGTGAGGGCGGAAGTTGAAGTCGACGGCGATGGGGTCGGGGCCGATGTTGAGCAGGACCGAGACCGTTCCGGCGCTGTAATTCGCCGCCGCCAGGTCCGGTTTCCCGTCGCGATTGAAGTCTCCGATCGCAACGGACCAGGGAAAATTCCCCGCCCCGTAATAGCTGACTGGCACGAGCGTCCCATCCCCATTTCCAAGCAGCACCCCGACCGAATTCGTGCGAGACGGGTGTGCTTCGACCACATCCGCCTTCCCGTCACCGTTTAGGTCCCCGATGGCCACGGATGCCAAACTCCCGGGTTCGAGGCCATAGCCCGCGTTCGTCACAAACGTCCCATCCCCGTTCCCGAGCAGCACGGAAACCCACGAGGGGTCGTTGAACCTGACGGTTACCGCCACCAGGTCGGGATCCCCGTCCCCATTCATGTCCCCGATCGCCACCGAATGGGTATCCTCATACGGACCGAAGAGGGTGGCCGACCCAAACGTGCCGTCCCCGTTTCCCAGCCGCACCTCGACGCCCGGGCCCGCTATTGCCAGGTCCGGTTTCCTGTCCCGGTTGAAATCGCCAATCGCCGGGGACGCAGAATAGTCCGACACGTATCGCCTCGGCGCCCCGAACGTCCCATCTCCGTTCCCGAGCAACACCGAATGGGAGTAGCTGCCATCCGCAAATACCATGTCGAGCTTCCCATCCGCATTCAGATCTCCGAACGCCAGGGACCTTATGAGGGGCGCCAGGGGCTCCACGCGCCCCCACCCCAGATCGGTCGTGATCCTAGGCGCGAACGTCCCGTCCCCGTTCCCGAGTAGCACCGAGACCACATTGTCGCGCGCGCTCGCGGTAATCAAGTCCAGCTTGCCGTCCCGATTCAGATCTCCGACCGCCACGGATCTAACATTCGACAAGGGGTTGTCCGTCGCGTAGTGGGTCTGGGGGCCAAACGTCCCGTCCCCGTTCCCCAGTAGCACCGACACGCCCCCCGCCCAGTGCACAACGGCCAGGTCTGGGAAGCCGTCGCGATTGAAGTCCCCGATCGCCAAGGATACGGGCTCGCCCCCAACTTCGTAGGCAACGGCCGGCGCGAACAGCGGGTCACCCGTTGCAAACGACGGGGCGATCGCGCCGAGCAGGAGCATCAGCGCTATCGCGGCGACCAGGTTGGTCCACAGGTGTCGAGTTTCAGAAAGACGGGAGAGGACAGCGGCAAGCTTCATGGCGACCACCTCGCAGGCAAGAGGTCAGAACTGCTGGAGAAGCGAGGATCGCTCGGGTGGGCCGGAGTTCAAGAACGGTCTCCCCGAGTGGCTGAACGATACCAGATCGCGTCGCTCCCAACGCCAGATTTCAAGCGGTGTGTGTGGACGGCCACCCCGATGGGGCGGCCCAAGCGTCCCGGCGCAAATCAACCCCTTCTTTATGCAAAAGCAAGTTTCCGCGTGCTCGCGGCTGGGACCCCACTTCGCGAACTCGACAGCTGCTCTTCGGCCGAGAGTCAAGATGCCTCTTGCCTGCGTCCCCCCGCCGTGGTCTTCTGTACGTGATAATGAACAGGGTTCTTTCCGGTGTGGCGCGCGGAAAGAGCTGGATCAGGCGTCGGGCGCGAGGCGCCATGCCGGGAAGAACGCATTGAACTGAGCCGCGGTCGGACTGGCGTGAGCTTGCGCTATGGGGATTGGTATTCAGCGGTTGGCCTCGTAGCGGCCGCCGACAGGATCCCTGAGGCGAATGGAAGGGCGAGATCGGTGCGCACAGCGACGCTTCGTTGGGTTCGCCGAGCCGTCTGCGGCAGAGAGGCTGGTCGGACCCTGCGCCCAGAGCACACCGTTCCCTCCGTCGGGTGCTGGCGATCGAGCCGCGAGGTGACGTTCGCCCTGGACCTCATCATGGCGAAGCGGCCCTCTCGACGACCCGGCGAAGCGAGGGGCTCGGTTCGATCCCTCGCGTCGCATGGAGATGTCCCGCTCCGCACCTCGGACACCGCGTCACGTCCTCGCCGGTCAACCGCAGAAGGAGTTGCTCCCAGCCCTCTCGAACTGCGGGCGGAGTTGTCTGGGCAACGACTCCGAGGAGCTCACGGCAGAGCGCGATCCGCGCCTGCCTGACGGAGTTCGCGAGCAGTCCGTAGTGTCGGATGCGGACGAAGCCCGGCGGGACCACGTGGAGCAGGAACCGACGAAGGAACGCCTCGGCGGGGAGCGTCATGGCCTTGCGCCGGTCGCCGTCGGCGCGGTCCTTGTAGAGGAACGTTACGTCGTCGCCGCTGATCGTGACGATGCGCTCGTTGGAGATCGCGATGCGATGGGTGTAGCGGCCGAGGTAGGCCAGGACCTGTTGCGGGCCGGCGAAGGGACGCTTGCAGTAGACCACCCACTTGCGGCGAGCGGCTTGACGCAGAAGCCTTGAGACCTTGACGCCGCTGCCGACGGAGGGCGCGATCTTCCCAGAGGCGACGGCGCTCTCGAGCGCGGCGAGGAGCTTCGCGCGGAAGACCGTGGAGAGGATGCGGACCGCGAGAAAGAAGTTCTCCCACGTCGGGATCCAGCAGCGGCCGTTCGCGTCCAGACCACCGCCCGGCACGATGCAGTGGAGGTGGGGATGGTAGAGCAACGTCTGGGTCCAGGTGTGCAGGACGGCGGTCATGCCGATCTGCGCGCCCAGGTTCTTGGGGTTGGCGGCCACCTCCCGCACGGTCTTCTCCGCCGCCTCGAAGAGCAGGCCGTAGGCGACGCGCGGGTGAGCGAGGAACACGTCGTGCAACGAACCGGGGATCGTGAAGACGAGGTGGAAGTAGGGCACAGGCAATAGATCCTTCGCCCGCGCCTCCTGCCACCGCACGCGCGCGAGGCCCTGGCACTTGGGGCAGTGCCGATCCCGGCAGGAGTTGTAGGAGATCTCCTGGTACCCGCAGCCGCGGTCGCACTCCCGGACGTGGCCGCCGAGCGTCGCAGTGCGACAGCTCGTGATCGCGGCGACCACCCGGCGCTGTTGCGCGCTCAGGCCGCCGAGCCGCGCACCATGGGCCCGGAAGACGTCCGCCAACTCCGGGTGGCCCCTCTGGGTCGCCTCGGTCGGCACCGTTCACTCCACCGGCAGCGTGACGCCCTCGAGGTTGGGGAGCAGGTCATCGAGCGGGCTCCGGGTGTCGCGCACGTAGGTCGAGGCCACGTGAGTGTAGATCTCGGTCGAGCGCAGACTGCGGTGGCCGAGCAGCTTCTGGATCACCCGGATATTGACCCCGCGCTCGAGCAAGTGGGTCGCGAAGGAATGGCGCAGTGAATGCGGAGAGACCCGCTTGCCGATGCCGGCCTTCATCTTCACACAGGCGAAGAACCGGTCGACGCTTCCACAGGTGAGCGGACCGCCGACGTCCTGGCCGGGGAAGAGCCAGGTGCCGGGTCGCCGTTCGCGCCAGTAACGACGCAGCGTCTCGAGAAGCTTGTCGGACAGCATGACGTAGCGGTCCTTGCGACCCTTGCCCTCGGCGACGCGGATCATCATCCGCTGGCTATCGATGTCGGTCGACCTCAGGTGGACGGCCTCGCTGGTGCGAAGGCCGGCCGAGTAGAGCGTCATGAGAATGGCGCGGTGCTTGAGGTTCGTCGCCGCGTCGAGGAGCGCGACCACCTCTTCACCGCTGAGCACCACCGGCAGCCTTTTGCCCGTCCGCTGATACGGGATGTGCTCGACGTCCCACGGGACCGGGAGCACGTGCCGGTAGAAGAAGCGGATGGCGCAGACGTGGACGTTGAAGGTGCTCCACGCCACCCGTCGCTCTTTGGTAAGGAAGAGCTGGTACTGCTTGACGTCCTCAGCGGTGAGCTGATCCGGTGGCCGCATGAAGTGGCGGACGAAGCACCTCATCGTATCGAGGTAGCTCCTCCGGGTGTTCTCGGCGAGACCGCGAATGCGGAGCTCGCGGTCCATGAGGTCCTGGAACTTGCCCATGGCAATCTCCCTGTCGTTGGAGGCCAGTCGACCGGCCGTCAGGCGACGGCCATGGGAGAAAGCATCGAGGATCCAGGGCCGGCTGCGTTAGGGCGACACGTCGAGCGGATCCCTGGGCGGGGTGCTCCACCGCGCAGCGGTTTAGTTCAATCGGTTTTAGCACGTACACGCTGAACTCCCAGACGCCCCTCACCCCCGCAACGCCGCCGCGAGCATGCGATGAAAGTGGTGCACGCCGCCCTCACGCGCAGGCGAGTAGCGCCCGTGTGAATACAGCGGCGACTTGAGCCCGCGCTGCACGGCTTCGACGATCACCTCGTCCTCGCGCTCCACGCGATCGAGCCCGGCGCCGGCGCCCTGGTCGAGGCGTGAGGTGTCCCACACGTAGGTGAGGAACGACACGCGGGTGAGCGCGACGCCTAGCGGGCGCACGACATTGATGGACACGCCCCACGGGTACACGTTGAACATGGTGTTGGGGTAGAGCCACCAGTAGTAGGCGGCGACGCGGCGGCCGTGATCGGGTGATGCGTGGCCCAAGTCGATGGCATCCTCGGCGCCCTGTGCGATGCCTAGCTGCAGGATTGCGCCCTCGAACAGTTCCGTCGTGTACTCGCCGTAGTCGAGCACGCCGGCGAGCCCCGAGTGCACGTACGGAATATGGAAGCCCTCTAGGTAGTTCTCGACGTACAGAGCCCAGCTGGCCCTGACGAGATAATCGCGCGAGCGTGTGGCATCGAAGCGCGCCTCGCCGAAGGGCAGGCCCGCGCAGCGTTCGCGCATGGGCTCGACCAGCGACTCAAGCGTCGCAGCGGGCGCGAGCGATGCGAACATGAATTTCTCCCACGCGCCGAACGGCACTCGCGGCAGCGAGTCCACGGGGGAGGGGAAGTTCTGTGCCTGCTCGAATTCGGGCATCGAGGCGAATGCGCCGTCGAGCCCGAACTTGCGGCCGTGGTAGCGGCAGCGCAGGCCCTGTTCGATGCCTTCGTGTTCGCATACGAGATTCGCGCGATGCGTGCACACGTTCGAGATGCAATGCAGCTGGTCTGCGCGGTCGCGCGTCAACAGCAGCGGTACGTCGAGCAGGCCCTCGAGCAG
>JAYSRO010000276.1:0-13835 GCA_043720995.1 Candidatus Eiseniibacteriota bacterium | reverse complement strand
GCGAGTTCATGTCACTCAACACTACGCGTCCCAGGACGAGCTCCGCGAAGCTTGCTTCAGACTTTGCGTGCTGGAACTCGCTTGAGTTCCGCTCGCGTACACCTTCACGTAATACATGAACGTGCCCCGGGGCAAGTCGTGAAACGCCCACTCGCTCGTTACTCCACGACCACCCATCGCGCGGTCGGGTGTTCGTTGCCGGCGGTGACGCGCAGGAGATACACGCCGGGCGACAACGGAATCCGCACGGCGCCTGCCGCCACATGGCCGAGCGCTCCGGTGAGGACACGCGTCCTCAATGGCGAGCTTCTCGGCGGCCTTGTCGTCGGGCCGATCGGCGGTGTCCACATCGCCAGCAAATTCGCGAACCGAATTGCGATGCTTGAGCCGGATGGCACTCACGCCTGGATCGTTGGGGGTAGTGGTCGCCGATGGCGATCGGCTGAGCCAACCTACGGCAGTCCCCGTGGATGACACGGAACAGGTCGACGTCGCCGATGTGGAAAGTGGCCGGTGCCAGAACGTTGACGAGAGTGGCAAGTAGCTTGCGACTTGAGGTTCTTCCGGCAGTGGCGCCCGCCAGATCAGCGGAGTCTCGAGCCCGGTCCAGCGCACGGCACTCGACCTAGCCAAGGCCCCTTCCGGTCGCGAGTGGGACTTTGGAGAATGTGCCGAGTGGCCGTTGGGCGAAACGATACAACTTGACGATATGTCGGATCAGGCATAGACTGGAGCAGTGATGGGCAGGGCAGACAAGGATCTCGTCTGGCTCCACAGTGCAGTCAAGAGTCCGCCCTTTTCGAGAGTGGCTCGCATTCGAGCGGGGGCGTTACTCAGGAGGTTGCAAGATGGCGAGAAGTTGTCGCTGCCGCACTCGCGGCCAATCCCTGCGATCGGTTCCGGCTGCCATGAGCTCAGAATCCAAGACCGAGACCTCACATGGCGAATTTTTCACTTCATCGACGTTGATGCCATCGTGGTGCTGGACGTAACGGACAAGAAGGCTCGCCAAACCCCAAAGCAAGTTCTCGAGAATTGCATCGCAAGATTGGCACGCTACGACGCCTTGGCCTAGTTTTCGCCCACTCGACTCAGAGGAGCAGCCCTATTAATCCCGCGAAGAAGAAGCGTCTCGAAGCCGCCGGCTGGAAGGTCGGTTCCTCTGGGGAATTCCTTGGTCTCTCACCTGAGGAAGTGGAGCTCGTCGAGATGAAGCTGGTCCTTGGGCAGGTCCTCAGGTACTACCGCGTCCGCGGGCGTCTCACTCAGGAAGCGCTGGCGGTGAAGCTGGGCTCCAGCCAGTCGCGGGTCGCCAAACTCGAGTCCGGGCAACGCGGCGCGACACTCGATCTGCTTTTCCGCGCGCTGTTCGCTTCGGGCGCGACGACGGACGATATCGCGCGCGAGATTCGTCACAAGAAGCGACGGGCGGCGTAGGTTCGCACGCGGAGGTGTCTGCGCGGACAGTTCGCGCCGCCGCGAGTTGAGTTCACTCAACAGTACTCGTCCCAGGACGAGCTCCGTTGAGTTCGCTTAACACTGTGCATGCTTGGACGCGCTTGAGCTCCGCGCGCTCACCTTCATGTAATACATGAACTTGCCCCGGGGCAAGTGGTGAAACGTCCACTCGCTCGTTACTCCACGACCACCCATCGCGCCGACGCGTGTTCGCTGCCGGCGGTGACGCGCACGAGGTACACGCCAGGCGCCAGCGCTCGCCCGTGTGTATCAGTCGGCGCCAACGGGATCTGCGCGATGCCTGCCGCAACGTGACCGAGCGTGCCAGCAGCAACACGTCGCCCAGTGAGATCGACGACATCCCACGCGACACTGCGCGCCTCGGGCAGCATGATCGCCAACCGCGCGGCGCCACGCGAAGGCGAAGGCATGGGGCCGGTCAGCGCGAAGCGCAGCGGTTGCGGCGCCACCGGGACGCCCACGACCTGTGCTGCGGGCACGAGATCCAACGCTATCTGGAACGCGCCATCGCCCGAGACCTCGACCTGTTCGGTGAGCGCGAGGTTGCGGCGCGACGAGTTCTCGTCGGACGGGGACGCGCTCCACGCGAGGCCAGGGAAGCGCACGACCGCGCCGCCACCGGCGCTGTTCAGCAGCGAGTACTTGGACGCGGCGCCATCGAGCGTGCCGCTCAGGTGATCCTGCCCGTGGAACATCAGGTCCGTTGCGTTCGGCGACAATCCCAGCCGCACATACAGCGACCCCGGCACCGACTCGTTGTACGCGGCGTTCAGCGTATACGAGTAGGCGCCGAGTGTGATCGTCTTCACGATCTTCGAATCGGGGCTCATGAACTGCCAGCCGTTCGCGACGGGCACCGCGCCGTACGTGGCATCGGCATAGCCGCCGGAGTTCATCTCCTTGAACGCGGAGCAACGATTGGCGGCGGAGCCAGTCTGTTCTTCTTCGCCGGGCGATGATGGGTTGGTCAGTGGCGCGCCGACGATGACCTGCGCCTCGTTCGACAGCGCATCGAATGTGCACGCGAGGACGCAGCGGCCGCCGTAGCGTTCGAACACTGCGAACACGCGGTCGTTGCGCAGCACGTACTCGGTCTCGCCGTCGAAGTCGAGGTCGCGCACTTGCGGCAGGGTTCCGCCCAGCAGCAAGTGCTGCTTCGCGCTGTCGGCCCACGCGGCGGCAGCGGCGTACATGCCGGCCTGGCGCACGTGGTTCTGCAGGCGCAGCGCCCATGAATTGACGCCGTCCCAGCTCTGGTCGGGGAAGTTCCAGGCGCCATAGCAGCCGTTGGAGTAGTCGACCTCGTTCTCTTCGTGCCACGCGGTCTCGAAGATCATCGAGAGGTAGCCAGCGATCCCCAGCTGGCGAAGCCGGCCGGCGGGCGCCGCCTGCAACGCATTCCACGATTCGTAGAGCAACGAGCCCGGGGTGTTCAAGTCACCCAGGATGCGACCGCTAGGCAAACCCGGGCCGTCGGAGGCGGGTGAGACACCACGCGAGTGGTAGTCGCCCTGCGGGCCGGTGATGACGGGTACCAGGTGGTAGAAGTCTTGCTCATTGCCCGCGAGGTTGTTGCTCTGGTTGTAGTACCAGTTGTCGTAGGAGTCCTCGGTCGCGTGGAGTAGCCACTCGTAGTTCGACAACGGCAGGTCGAAGCGCATGCCGTGATCGATCACGAACGCCGCGGGGTTTGCGAGCGCCAGCACCAGCACGTCCTTCAAGTTTGAAACCTTGATCCAGGGATGGTTCGCGGCCCAACGGATGGTGGTGTTGTACTGGTTCGGGTTGTTGTTCGGCAGGCTGTTGCCGCTGGTCGGGTCGAACGATTTTCCGGCGTAGGCTTCCCAGTCGTCGAACACGGTGACGATCTCGGACGAGCTCCCGAAGAGCGCCTTCTGCAGCAGACTCACGCGCGCGTCCTTCAGCATGCCGCCATCGTCGTTGCCAAACTTCTCCTGGTCCTCGCGGTCGTTGATCATGAAGCAATAGACGCCGTTGATCTTGTGCACCTTGTGGCGGTAGCCGGCGTCGGGGGAGCAGCTTTCGGCGGGGTAAAACCACTTGTGCAAGTGCGTGATCTCGTCGAGGTAGGTGGCGGTGTAGGGGCTCGCCGCGATGTCCTCGAACGTGTGGCCGTCGAGCGGATTGAGCCCGGTCTGCGTCGAGCGGATCACGCGCTCGGGCACGTGCATGACCTTCGCGGCCGCAGCAGAGATGCCGTAGGCGATCTGGTTCACGCTATCCGTCAGCGCGAGGGAGGCGGCGTTCACCGGGCCTTCGAAGTACGGCATGATGTGCTCGGCGAACACACCGCCGATCAGCGAGCCTGGCCGGTCGGATTGGTTGGCGTCCACGAACTGGCGCACTTCATTGACGAAGCTCGGCCCATCCTGTGGATCGCTGGCACCCCCGGGCTTGCGCGCCCACTGGCAGGCGACGGTCAGCGAGCCGCTCGGGTGAATGTTGAGCGGCACGCCGAAGATGCGATGCGTATCGAGCGTGCGCAGGAAGCCCGTGCCGCCCCCGATCCCGGTGTTCGCCTGCGAGTCGTAGATGTGCGCGCCAATCTCGCCCGCGCGATTCACCGATTGGTTGCCGTGCGCGATCGCCGCGTAGTAGACGAGGCCCGCCGTATCGGTCGAGAGGATCGCGCCGTTCAACACACCGTCAGAGCAGCCGCGATCGTCCTCGGGCATCGCGTCCAGCAGGTCGCTCGACAGACCGCCGCCGGAACAGTTCGTTTCGAAGTTGGGCTTGCTCGTGAACACCTGGAACGCCAGCGGCTGGGTGCCGTTCCAACCGTGGTCGAGCAGTGTCTGGCGCGTGATGCCAAACTCGATCGCATCGAGCTGGCTGTTGTAGTACGCGCCGAGGTAGGTGCCGGTGACGAGGTTGAATGACGCATCGAACATCCGGTAGTCGGTGCCCGAGTTCGTGCCCGACTGGTAGATCGCGAGGCACAACTCCCATGGCCGGTCGGTCTTGCAATCGAGGAAGTCGGGGAAGAACACCTGCCCGCCTGACCCTGCATCGATCGCGAGGTACAGGCTCAGGTTCGATGGCTCCGCGCCAATTGCGAGATCGTGCACGTCGACGCGGAAGTAGACGTTCGCGCCCTCCTCGCGTTCATAGAACGCCACGAGGTCGCGGGAGTCATCGAAGCCGTCGTTCACGCGGTAGAGGCCGATGTCATCGGCGCCGGCGCGGTCCAGCGCCTTCAGGTCGGCGTGCGTCCAGTCCTGGAACTCTTCATACCAGGTGACGCCGGCGCGATCGGTTCCGCGCGCTGGCCCCTGGCCAATGGTGATGGCGGCGTCGGCGGGCAAGGCGGCGGCGACTGCGGCGGCAAGGACGAACAACGCAAGGTGGGCGAGTCGCATGGCCCTCAACTATATCAGACCGGATCCTCGTGGGGACCGCGAAGAATCACCGCGCCGGGGCGCTGGAACTCGATCTCCAACCCGCCGGTGTTCCAGCGGAATCCCGCAGGCTGCGGATCCGCGCAGAACTCGCGATCCTCGCTGGTCAGCACCGTTTCCCACGGGTCGGAACCCCCGAGCGTCCGATTGGACATGCGGATGGTCTCCTGGCTGCCGAACGAGCCGATGATCGCCAGCGGGCGCGCACCGGGTGCCCGGCGCCACACCAGCACCGCCCGCCGCCCGACCGAGCGCGAGTCGAACTCGCCGTTCGTGGCGGACAACGCGGCATCGCTATGCCGCAGCGCCAGCAGCCGGCGCACGTAGCGCAGCGTCGAGGCGTGCGGTTCTTTGTCGAGTTCGGCCCAGTCGAGGTGGCTCGACTCGAACGTCGCGACGTCCTGGGGATCCGGCGTCTTGTCGAGCCCGCGCGCCGTGTTGAAGCCCGGCCAGATTTTGTAGAACTCCCGACGGCCCGCGGTGACCTTGGCGCCGATCGTGGGCTTGTGGTCGGTGAAGAAGTGGAACGGCGTGCCCGCGGCCCATTCATCGCCCATGAACAGCATCGGCGTTTGCGCCGCGCCGAGCAGCAGCGCCATGGCGCCGCGATACTCGGCGAGTCCTGCGACCGCGTGCAGGCGGTCGCCCATCGGGCGGTTGCCGACTTCATCGTGGCTCTGCAGATAGGCGACGAAGCGCCACGCGGGAATGCCTGTCGGGTCGGTGCCGCGCGGCGCATTGCCGTACGGATCGTCTTGCCCCGTGAACACCCAGCCTTGTTTGAGCGCCAGCGCCAGATCGTGTGCTGAGCTGCGGAACCCTTCGTAGTAATGATGCCGCTCACCGGTCAACACGCGATGAAATTGGTGGTGGAAGTCGAAGCACCACTCACCATCGATGCCGTGGCCGCCCTGTTCGCGCGTGTGAATGATCGTGTTCAGGTTGCGGCCGTCTTCGGCGATCAGTACGCAGCCGCGCGGTCCCGCCGCGGCGCGCAACCGCTCTCCGAGTTCCGCGAGCAGATGGAGCCCGCTGCGATCGTCGATCGCTGAGGTTGCATCGAGCCGGAAGCCATCGACATGGAAGTCGCGCTGCCAGTAGAGCGCATTCTGGATCAGGAACTCGCGCACCGGCAGGGAGCGCGCGCCGTCCAGGTTCATGCTCGAACCCCACGGCGTGCGGCGCTCGTTGTTGAGCATGGTCTTGTCGTAGGCGGCGACATAGGCGCCATCGGGCCCTAAGTGGTTGTAGACCACGTCGAGCAACACCGAGAGCCCGAGCCCGTGCGCGGTATCGACGAAGCGGCGCAGGTCCTCGGGCCGCCCGTAACTGCGGGGCGGCGCGTACAGCGCGGCCGAGTCGTAGCCCCAGTTGCGCTCGCCGGGGAAGTCGTGGACCGGCATCAACTCGATGGCAGTGATGCCGAGATCGCGCAGGTAGCTCAGCCGCTGTGCTGCTGCGGCGAACGTGCCTTCGGGCGTGAAGGTGCCGATGTGCAGTTCGTAGATCACCATCCCCGCGAGTGCGCGGCCCTTCCACTGCTCGTCCTGCCACGCGAACGCGGTGGGGTCGATCACCTCGGAGGGGCCATGGACGCCCTCGGGCTGGAAGCGCGAAGCAGGATCGGGGAACGGCGCACCGCCATCGAGCGCGTAGCGGTAACGCACGCCGGCCGTGACGCCATCTACGAAGGTCTCGTGGACGCCATGAGCCGCAGCGGTCATCTCGATCGTGCGCGCGGCTCCGTCCGCTTCGAGCACGAGCTCAAGCTTCTTCGCATCCGAGGCGTAGACACGAAATCGCGTTCCCGTGGACTCGGGGAAGGCACCCAGCTGGGGAAAGGTCTCCATGCTTGAGTTATACCCTGAAACGCCTTCGAACGCCGCACGGCCCAAAAAAATGGGGCCGGCCCCCGCGGGACCGGCCCCCATCATCAAGTGCAACCTACGAAAGCCTATCGCGCGATCGTCACGCGATTGACGATCTGCCTCTCCGGCGTGCTGAAGCGCACGAAGTAAAGGCCCGGCTGCACCGCGCCCTTGTCCGTGCGTCCGTCCCAATTCACCTGGTAACGGCCGGCGGTCTGCTCGCCATCGGCCAGCAGCGCGACTTCGCGTCCCTGCAGGTCGACGATGCTCAGCTTGATGTGCGACAAGCGCGGCACCGTGAACTGCAGCGTCAGCGGGCCCCGCGAGGGGTTCGGCCACGCAGCGCTCAAGCCGAATGACTTGGGCGCACCAGCGGTGCCGCGGACCGGCCCGAACACGGCCTGCGTCCCGTTGCCCGTCGTGCCCACGAGGCGGTAGTAGTACGACTGGCCCGAGACGGCCGAGTGATCGATGGCCACCGTCACGCCGGCATTGTCGCTGAGCTGCGCATCGACCGAGTTCCACGGCCCGACTTCGGCGGGTGAGCGCTGCAACGCGAGCGACGAGAAGATCCCGCGATTGCTGAGCGCCCAGCTGATGCTCACGCCATCGTCGAGCGTCACGGCGTCCAGGCGCGTCAGCACGACCGCGGTCTGCAGATCGAACAACGAGAACGGCGCATCGCTCACGTCGCTGCCTTCCACCGCCACATTGTCCGCGGCCGTGACACGGACCAGCGCCGCATAAACGATCGCCGTATCGGGGTTCGTGCCCGAACCCGTCGACGCCCAGTCCCAGCTACCGACGTTGGGCAACCCTGAGACGAGCGTCTCCCAGTTGGTGCCGTTGTTGCGCGACAGCTCGATCTTGATCGAGTTGACCGAAGTGTTGTCCGTCGCCGTCCAGTTGATCGTTACGGTATTGCCGAGGTTGAAGGCCTCGCCGCCATTGGGCGCGAGCACGGTCACGACCGGCGGCAGGTCCGCAGTGACGACCTGCGTCCACACCGGCGAGACGCTCGACTGGTAGTTCGTGCCGTCGCCGAACGCAGCGGTGAGCGAGTGGCTGCCTTCGAGCAAGGTGTCGATCGTCATCGTGGCGTTACCGCCGATGCCGACCGGTGCGGTGCCGAGCGAGTGGGCGCCGTCGAAGAACTCGACCATGCCGACCACATCGCCGGGCGTCATCACCGCGGTGAGCGCAATGACCTGGCCGTACTTGGACGGAGTGACGTCCGAGCTCAGCGACACCGACGTCGATGCCATGGTGATGCCCTGCACGTACGGACTGGCACTCGTGCAGGGGGCGAAGTGGACGTCGCCGACGAACGAGACGGTCAAGTTGTGGGAACCGACCACCAGGTTGCTGATGCTGATCGTCGCCACACCGGTGAGCGAATTGACGTTCGCGGTGCCGAACAGGTTGCCGCCATCGTAGAACCTGACCTGCCCCGTTGAGCCGGCCGGCGACAGCGTCGCGGTGAGGTTGACCTTGCCGGCGAACTGCGCGGGGTTCACATCGCTCGTCAGGCCGATGGTGGTCGGAGCGCGGTTGACCAACAGCGTCGCGTTCGGCGCGGTGAATCCCGCCGCGTAGCACGCATCGCCGTTGTAGGTCGCCGTCAACTGTCCATGGAAGCCGACCGTCAGGTTCGAGCGTGTGATCTGCGCGACGCCACCCGACAGCGTGGCAGTGCCGAGCGTGGTCAGCGAGTCCTTGAACGTCACGCTTCCCGTCGCGCTCGAGGGCGTCAGCGTGGTGGTGAAGGTCACCGGCTGCGCCCACACGGCCGTGGCCACGTCGGTGACAAGGGTGCCGCTCGTGAGTGGTGCTAAGTTGACCGTGTGCGTGTCCGGCAGTGCGGTGCTCCCGGCGAAGCAGCCGCTCGGCGTGAACACCGCAGTGAATATGTGCTGGCCGACGGTGTAGACGACCGGTGCGAGCGTCGCTGCGCCCGCGGTCACGACGGCAGTTCCCAGCGAGGTTGCCCCCTCAAAGAACTCGACCGAGCCCGTGGCATTTGAGGGCGTCACGTTCGCCTGCAGCGTCACCGCCTGCTGGCACACCGAAGGACTGGGCGAGGGTGCCAACGCCGTCGCGGTCACGGTGCCCGTCGAGGCGAACGTCACACTGATGGTGTGGTTCGCTTGCACATTGAGGAAGTCGTACGACGTCACCACGCCGACGGAGACGCTGTCGACGAGTACATCGACGATGGCGTAACAGCTGTCAGGCGCGATCGCGAACGTCTGGTTGTCGCCGCAGTTCAAGCCGATGTCGCCACCCGGCGTGATCATGCCACCCGTGCTGGCACTCGCCACGACATGGTAGCCGGCGATGAACGTGGCGGAGATGGTGTGATCTGCGCCGACGTTCGTGAAGGTGTAGAGCGCAGTCGGAGTGACCGGCAGGCCATCGACGGAGACGCTGGCGATCGAGTAGCACGCATCCGGCGTGATCGCGAACGACTGGTCCTGATTGCAGCCCACGGTGACCGTGTCGGCCGGGCTGATGCTGCCGTTGACGCCGGCGCTGGCGACGATCTTGTAGCTGCGCAGCGCGAACGTCGCCGAGATCGTGTGGTTCGCCTGGATGTTGGTCAGCGTGTAAGTCGGCTCGGCGCCGATCGAGACGTTGTCCACGAGCACATCGGCGATGCTGTAGCAGGCATGGGGCGTGATGGTGAACGCCACGTTCGTGCCGCAATTGGCGACCGTAGTCAGGTCGGGGCTGATGTCGCCGCCCTGTCCGGCGGACGCCACCACCGTGAAGGAATCGATCGCGAACGTCGCGGCGAGCGTGTGGTTGGCGCGCACGTTGCTGAAGTCGTACGACGTCACCGCCCCGACCGAGACGCCGTCGACGAGCACGTCAGCCACCGAGTGGCACAGGTCGGGGATGATGTTGAACACCTGCTGGTCGCCACAGTTCAGGGTGACGTTGCCACCCGGGACGATCGCGCCGCTGTCTCCCGAAGTCGTGGAGATCGTGTATTGGATCGGCTGGAACGTGGCATTGATGGTGTGGTCGGCGAGCAGGTTCGTGAAGGTGTAGGTCGTGACCGGACCGACCGACAGTCCATCGACGAGCACGTCGGCGACCTCCTGGCAGTCCGCCGGCGTGATCGTCACGGTCTGGCTCTGCGCGCAATTCAGGATGACTTCCGCGGCCGGGTTGATCGAGCCGCCCGAACCAGCCGACGGCGTCACCGAGAATGTCAGCAGGTCGAACGTCGCAGAGATGGTGTGGTTGGCGGAGACACCAGAGAAGGTGTAGCTGCCGCGCGGGCCCTGCGACACGCCGTCCACCACGACATCGAGCACTGAGTCGCACGGCTCAGCGGTGATCTGGAATGTAAGTGACGCGCCGGCGAGGACGGCGATGCTTCCGGAGGGTGAGATGGAACCACCTGCGCCGGAGGTGGCGGTGATCTGGTAGCTGCTGACGCCGGTGGTGCTGGCGTGCGCCGGGGCGCCGGTGCCGAGCAGCACACAGGCGGTCACCGCGGCGAAGATCAACGTGCGCAGACTGGGGAGCGAAAGGCTCATACAACCTCCGTGGTACTCAAGAAGCCGCAGCCATACCTGGCCACGGTGCTGCAAGCAGTGGTGGTAACACGGTGCAGTGCAGGGGCAATCAATGAAGTAGCTATCGGCACGCGGGTGGCGGCGTATTGCACCTAAAGCGCGCGCGTCGAGCCCTGGGTGAGCGGATCGCCGTAACAGCAAGAAGCCCGGCGAGTTGCCCCGCCGGGCTTCAGCCACGAACGACTGTTGAGTCCGCTGCTGCGGACTACCTCACCAGGTTGATGACGCGGGTCTTCTGGATGCCTGGCGCTTCGAGACGGACGAAGTAAACACCCGCCTGGATCCTGCTTCCATTCGCATCCGAACCATCCCACGTGAAGCGGTAACGGCCGACTTCCTGGACACCGTGCGTCAGCGTCTTCACCCTGCGCCCATCCACCGAGAACACCGACAGGTCCACCGGGCCGCGCGTCGCGATGCTGTACTGCAAGGCAGCCTTGCCGCGTGCCGGGTTCGGGATGACCGGCATGAGATCCGTCGCCGTCACGACCGCTTCGACGGACAGCGGGTTCGAGATGTTGACCGTGACCGACTGGTTGAGCGAGTTGCGCCCTTCGACGCCCGCGATACCGATGTGCGGCGCGCCGCTGGCGATCGCCCGGAAGCGCACCGTGACGAGCGTGCCCTGACCGGTGAAGCTGCTGCCTTCGCCGAGCACCGCCGCATCGGCGCGTCCCGGTCCGGGCGAGAACATCACACCACCCTGCGACGTCACGAGATCACCCGCGGTCACCGACAGCGGCTCGACGACTCCAGAATTCCAACCGAGCGTCGTCGACAGCGCGAGCAGGTTGCCGCCACTGGTCAACACGACCTGCGCGTCGAACTCGTCGCCGATGCTGACCGAGCCCGGAGCCTCGACACTCAGCACACTCGCCGACTGCGTGCTCGCTCCACCCTTCGTGGCCAGCGAGACGTGCGGCGCGTAGTTGAGCGCGAACATCACGAGGTCTTCGAAGTCCGTCTTGCTGTCCGTCGTCGGACGGGCGTTGGTCGAGTGGTCCGTGGTCGGGCCGACGTCGAGGTACTCGAAGCCCGCGAGCGCGCCACCCGAGAGGCCGTAGTGCGCGCCAAGCAGCGAGACGTCCACGGTCGAGACCGTGTTGTCGCCCGTGCCCGCGACGAAGCCATTGCTGACATCGCCCAGGTGATAGTCGAGCGTGCCGCTCGTCATCGCCGACACCGGTGAGGCGTTGCCGCACGCATCCTTCGCGTACGCCACGTAGTACCAGAAGTCGCGCGTCGCAGGTTCGTCGCTCTGGCCGCTTGCGGAAACGGTCGTGAGCGTCCAGCCCGCCGGGGGATAGGAACCCGGGAGCGAAGGCGTAGCGCCACCGCCATTGTCGTACGTCGGGTAGCTGCCGAAGCCCTTGCGCCAGACTTCGACGGAGGAGGCGCCACCCGGCGCCGTGAAGGTCAGCTTAATCTTCGTCGTCCCATCGGCGTCGTTGGCGAGCTTCTGCTGCGCCGCCGCAAGGCCCGTTACCGCCGTGATGGTCGCGGCGTTCGGGGCGAAGCTGGCTGCGATCGTGTGGTTCGAGGACACCGTGGTGAACGTGTACGACGCGACCGCGCCAACCGAGACGCCATCGACGAGCACGTCGGCGATATGGTTGCAGGCGTCACCCGCGATCGAGAACGACTGGTTCGCGCCGCAGTTCACGGAGACCGCACCGGACGGGGTGATGGTGCCACCCGAGCCGGCAGACGCCGTGATCGTGTAGGTATTGAGCGAGAACGAAGCTGCGATCGTGTGAGCCGCCGTCACGTTCGAGAACGTGTAGGAGGAGACCGCACCGACCGAGACGCCGTCGACCAGAACATCCGCGATCGTGTAGCAGGCATCGGCGGAGATCGCGAACACCGAGCTCGAACCGCAGTTGACCGAGACGTTGCCAGCAGGCGAGATCGAACCGCCCGAACCGGCGGACGCCGCGATCGTGTAGGTGTTGAGTGAGAACGAGGCCGCGATGGTGTGGTTCGCTCCCACATTCAAGAACGTGTACGAGGACACCGCGCCGACCGAGACGCCGTCGACCAGCACGTCGCTGATCGAATAGCACGCTGCCGCGGTGATCCCGAAGGTCTTGTTGTCGCCGCACACCACCATCTGGGCGCCCGAAGGAGTGATCGAGCCGCCGGTGCCCGCCGAGGCGAAGATGGTGTAGCCGAGCAGCTGGAACGTCGCCGTGATGGTGTGGTTCAACGTCACATTTGTGAACGTGTAGGTGCTCACCGCGCCGACCGAGTTGCCGTCGACGATCACGCTGGCGATCGAGTGACAGGCATCGCCCGCGATCGTGAACGTTTGGCTCGCGCCACAGTTGACGGCGATATTGCCCGTGGGCGAGATCGAACCACCCGGGAGCGATGACGCATAGATCGTGTAGGTGTTGAGCGAGAACGACGCCGTGATCGTGTGGTTCGCCGACACGTTCGTGAACGTGTACGAGGACACCGCACCGAACGAGCCGCCATCGACCAGCACATCCGTGATCGAGTAGCAGGGGTCAGCCGCGATCGCGAACGTTTGGTTCGCGCCGCAGTTGACCGAGACGCTACCGGAGGGGGATATCGAACCGCCCGCGCCCGCGGACGCCGAGATCGTGTAGGTGTTCAACGTGAACGAAGCCGCGATCGTGTGGGCCGCGGTCACGTTCGAGAACGTGTACGAGGACACCGCACCGACCGAGCCGCCATCGACCAAGACATCGGCGATCGAGTAGCAGGGATCGGCAGCGATCGTGAACGCCTGATTCGCGCCACAGTTCACCGACACGTTGCCGCTCGGCGAGATCGAACCGCCGGCACCAGCCGATGCGGCGATCGTGTAGGTGTTGAGCGAGAACGACGCCGCGATCGTGTGGGCCGCCGTCACGTTCGAGAACGTGTACGACGCCACCGCGCCGACCGAGCTGCCATCGACCAGGACATCCGCGATCGAGTAGCAGGGGTCCGCAGCGATCGTAAACGACTGGTTCGCGCCACAATTGACCGACACGCTGCCGCTCGGCGAGATCGAGCCGCCCGCACCGGCGGACGCCACGATCGTGTAGGTGTTGAGCGAGAACGACGCCGCGATCGTGTGGGCCGCGGTCACGTTCGAGAACGTGTACGAGGCGACCGCACCGACCGAGCTGCCGTCGACCAGGACATCCGCGATCGAGTAGCAGGGGTCAGCAGCGATCGTGAACGCCTGATTCGCGCCGCAGTTCACCGACACGTTGCCGCTGGGCGAGATCGAACCGCCCGAGCCGGCGGACGCCACGATCGTGTAGGTGTTGAGCGAGAACGACGTCGCGATCGTGTGGGCCGCCGTCACGTTGTTGAACGTGTACGAGGACACCGCGCCGACTGAGCTGCCATCGACCAGGACATCCGCGATCGAATAGCAGGGGTCAGCAGCGATCGTGAACGCCTGATTCGCGCCGCAGTTCACCGACACGTTGCCGCTGGGCGAGATCGAACCGCCCGAGCCGGCG
>JAYSRO010000275.1:0-13907 GCA_043720995.1 Candidatus Eiseniibacteriota bacterium | reverse complement strand
GACGGGGCGCCCGTGTTCGCACACCTGGTGACCTACCGCTGCTCGCAGTGCGGCCACACTTGGGGTTTGCGCGGCTACGCGCCGATCGAACGCGAGAGTGCGCTGATCAACACCACGGCGCTGGCCCCCCACCAGCGGGCCTACACCAACCGCTGGTAGAGCGGCGAGCGAGGATCGCAGGACGTTTGCCTCTGACCAAGCCACCCGGGATGCCCGCTCAATCGGCGCGAAGGATGACCTTCAACGCCTTCGCTTCAGCCGCACCTCCGAAGACGTCATATGCCAGCATCAATTCTTCGAGCTTGAACTCGTGCGTGATGAGCTTGCGCGCTTCGAGCCGGCCGCTGACGACACTCTTGAGCAGCATCGGCGTGGTGACGGTGTCGACCAGCCGGGTCGTGATCGTCACATTGTGGGACCACAACTTCTCGAGCTTGAGTTGGACTCCCACGCCGTGCACCCCGACGTTGGCGATGTGGCCACCGGCGGCGACGATGTCCTGGCACAACTCGAACGTCGCGGGGATTCCCACCGCTTCGACGGCGACGTCGACACCCACACCCCCGGTCAGTTCCCGCACCCGTTCGACCGCGGCTTGCCCGTCGGTGCTGTTGACGGTTGCGGTAGCACCCCACGACTTCGCCACCGCAAGGCGATTGTCATCGAGGTCGACCATGATGATCTGCGAGGGCGAATAGAACTTCGCCGTCAGCATCACGGCCAGCCCCACCGGACCGGCCCCGATCACCGCCACAGTGTCACCCGGCTTGATCTGTCCCTTGAGCACGCCGCACTCGAAGCCGGTAGGCAGGATGTCGCTCAACATCACGAGCGCGTCCTCATCGGCACCCTCGGGGACGAGATAGAGGCTGGTGTCCGCAAACGGGATCCGCACGTACTCGGCTTGAGTGCCATCGATGACATTGCCCAGGATCCAGCCGCCGCCCATGCTGCAATGCGAGTACATGCCCTTGCGGCAGGGCTCGCACTTGCCGCACGAGCTGATGCACGAGATCAACACGCGATCCGCCGGCTTGAAGCCCGACACCGCAGCACCCACGGATTCGATGATACCCACGCCCTCGTGACCGAGAATCCGCCCCACGGCAACCGTCGGGACGTCGCCCTTCAGGATGTGAAGATCCGTTCCGCAGATCGTCGTGCGGGTGATTTTCACGATGGCATCCGTCGCGGCCTGGAGCACCGGGCGCGGTTTGTCCTCATATGCGCGCTTACCCGGTCCCTGGTACACGAGCGCCTTCATCGTGAGATTCGTGACGTCCTGTTCAATTGTACCCAGGGCGCCTCCCTGTGCTTGGGGTTCACTGCTCACTGGCTGCTCACCTCACGCAGCGTATCCCGGTACACCGAGTCGCGCTCGCCGCCCACTGCCACAGCGCGCGTGGCGAGCGCGATCGCTTCGACTTCCCGCCCGCCCTGACGGTGGATTACAACCGCGAGATTGTTCATCGCATCGGAGTTGGACGCCGAGTCGCGCAGCGCGTGCCGGTAAGACTTCTCGGCGGCGTGCCACTGTTCCTGCGCCGCCTGCGCATTGCCGAGATTGACCCAGGTCCTGCTGGCGTGCGGGTTGGGACGGAGCGCCTTCTTGTACTCCTTGGCGGCCAGACTCGGCTGCCCGCCTGATTCGTAGGCAACACCGAGGTCGTTGTGCTCACTCGCGGTCAGCGGATCGTGCAACACGACCAAGTGCGCGCATCCACTCGCAGAACTCATCGCCGCTGCTGCGACCAGCAGCCGCAGCACGACTCGCGTGATACTCGGCGTCATGGCGCCGGCCTCCGGACGATCAGCGCCTGCGAGCCCGCGGTCTCCCAGCGTTTTGCGAGGTCGTCGCGGCGCGCGGTGCGCGGCTTGGCGCCGCCGTCGTTCAAGGTGAATGCGCTGCGCGCCTCATCCCATCCCGTCACCACACCGAAGTGCCGGACGGTGACCGGCCCGGCGCCCTCCTGGTACAACAGGATCGGCGGCACGCCTTCCTCGAGCAGGGCGACCAACGAGTCCGTCGTCAGCGTAGCGACGTCGGCGGTGAAGCCGGCACGCCGCGCTGCGACGGCGAGATCGGTGATCAGCGAGCCGCGCAACACGGGATCGTACGCGCGCTCCACTTCCTGAAGCGCTGCGGGTGCAGCGCCATAGTGCAGCAGCACCATGGTGAGCGCGGCCTGGCCACAGTGCGCGGGCGTCTGCCGGACGACCGGCACCGCGAGCGCGGTGCTGGTCCGTCCTGGCCCATGCGCACCCTGACTGGCAGCGCCAATCGAGACCGCAGCGAATTGCAGGGGAAGCAACAGTGCTGCGATCAGCCAACTCATGCACGACCTCCGCCCACGGCGGGACATTGCTGCCCGCGCCGACGGCTGGTGACTATCGCAACACCACGTCACGGTGCATTAACTTGAGCACCACAATCACCAGGATCACCACCACCAGGACGCCGATGAGCGCGCCGGTCGTCCCATCGCCGCCGCTCGGCAAGCCCTTGGACGCGCTCGCCAGGGTGTGGAGATCCTTGTCCGACATGTTGACGAGCCGTGACTGCGCATCGGCTGCGACCACGCCGTAGTCCATCAACTTCTGCGCTACGACTTTGTTCTCAAGCGCGCGCTGCGCCATCAGCATGTCGGCGTCACGCGTCGAGGTGATGCTCGTCTGGCCCGACAGCTGCGAGCTGGCGAGGCCTGCCGCGGCAGGACCGATATCGATGGTCGCCATGCACAAGACGACCAGCATCGCGGTCCAGCGGCGCAAAGGCTGCGGAAAGCAATTCATCTATTAACCCCACTCATCGGTTACGGGAATGCGACAGCGTCACTCGCCGGCGCGGGATTGGTGATGGAGCGGCGGGGCGGCTAGGCCGCATTCCGCCGCGGCACGACCAGCAGCAACAAACCGGCGACGATGGCGATACCGCCCACGATCGGCGACAGCGGTACGTGGCGTTGTTCCGTCGCGGTGGCCTTGATCGGGCCCAGGTCGATGACGGTCTTCTGGCGGCTGTAGCTGATGCCTCCGTAGACGAGTACGAGTAGTCCAGCCACTAGCAAAATGAATCCAACAGGTTTCATTTCATGCACTCCTTTCGTCGCGATGGTTCACTAAACGACTTTGCGTCCCTGGATCACCCGCATCAGCACGACGATGATGGCGATGACAAGCAACAGGTGAATGAACCCACCCATCGTGTACGAGGTAACAAGTCCCAACAGCCACAGGATCAGCAGCACGACTGCGATGGTCCACAACATGGGAGTCCTCCGTTCACTACGACGGGTGGCCATCCGCTCTGCGAGCGGCGGCCACCCACTCAACTGCTAACGCATCGCCACGGTCTGGTTGACCGAGAAGGTCATGACCGTGCCGTCGTGCAGTTCAACCTGGTAACCCTTCGAACCGGCGACGACTCCGGCCGCTGCTCCGCCACCGATGACGGCTCCGACCGCGCCGTTCTTGCCATCACCCACGGCCTTGCCGATCAACGCACCAGCAACAGCACCCGCGCCGATCGCGCCAAGATTGCGGGCGCGCGGGGAACCGGCGATCACGGGCTCAGCGCTCGCGCTGATCGGCTCACTGCGTCCATTGACGTGGATCGTGCGCACGCCGAGTTCCAGCATGGCGCGCGAGCCGCGGACGGCTTCGGCCACACCGGTGACGACTCCATCCACCTGGCTGCCGGCGGGCACCATGGCGCCGTCGCGTCCCTGAACGTTCTGCGTCACCGTTCCATGCCAGGCATCACCGACATGGGCGGTCTTGGATGAAATGTTGCTGCTCAGCGAGACATCGATCCGGGTGCCGGACACCATCGCGTGCGATGACGTTGACGCAGAAGTCCTCCGGCTCCCATTTCCGTTCCCATTGCCGCTGTTCGAGGCCTGGGCATCCGTACCGGTCTCATTGCAGCCGGCGACGAGGTAGATCGTGGCGGCCAACATCGCCCCCGCGATCCACATGTTGCGATTCCTGCGTTCCATGGCGGGTGTTCCTTTCAGGTTCATCTGCATTAGAGTTTGATCGCGAGACCGAGACCGACGGTCCAGAAATCCGGGTTGAAGGTCGTCGGCACCTGCACGTTGTTATTGTCTTTCTGCATAAAGATGTACTTGCCGTTCACATCGAGCCCGAGCTTGGCACCGATCGGAATATTGACGCCGCCACCCAGGTGGACACCCATCTTCATCGTGGTTGAGTTGTCGATGAGCAGGGCGCTCGGGTAGTCGATGGTCGTGCGGTACCAGCCGAGGCCACCGCCGGCGTACACCATCGGGAGCGGTGCAGCCCAAGCCGAGGCCATGACCGGCCACTGCCGGACTTTGATGTCACCGCCGGCGCCGAATGAATCCTGGCGGTAACCGATCGATCCTTCGACCTTGAGGAACGGAAGCAGCGGGGCGCGCAGCGCGAGCCCGCCGAATGCCTTGGCGTCACCGGCGTTCGTGTCCGTCGACTTGGTAGCGCCGAGTGAAGGAATGATTTCGATCGCGTGCGCGCGGCTGGCGGTCGAGGCGGCGAGCACTGCGAGGACGCACACACCCACGATTTGCCGAGCCACGAATGCGTGGCGATACTTGTTCGTCATAATGGCTCCTTTGCGGCCCAACGGAACGTTCGCTATCGCGGCGGATGCCGCACGAGCTTCACCTGGCGAACGGTGGTGAGCGCGGCATCGCCTGATCCGGCGTTCGCGCACCCCACTGCGCATGAGGTCAGCGCATGATCCGGGCCAGCGACGGAGGACCGCCGCATGGGCGCCTAAAATACTGCGGGCGCTGGAGTTGAATCGTTTATGGCGGGGTCTGCTGGCGCCCGGGTGCACACGGACAACGCGGCAGGAACTTCAAACGGAGGCGGGAACTTCAACAAAGCGCTGTGCCCCTCTGGGGCTAAAGCACCGGAGCGCGCAACTCCTTACCGCCACGCTTCACGAGGCTGCCCACCACCGCGATCAGTTCGTTGGGGTCAGCGGGCTTCGACAGGTACATCTGGAAACCCGCGGCGAGAATGCTAACGCGATCCTCGATCTTGGCGTACGCAGTCAGCGCTACCGCGGGGACTCGCCCCCCGTCTTCGGGCCGGCGTGAGCGAACCTTCCGGATCAGCGAGTAGCCGTCCTCCCCGGGCATGGCGATGTCGGAGACCAGCACGTCCGGCGGCCAGGCGTCGAACACTGCCAGCGCCTCTTTGCACGAACCCGCCACGCGTGCTGTAGCACCGCAAGCATGGAACAGCACCATCAACGCCTCGCTCGCGCTGGATTCAGCGTCCACCACCAGCACGCGAATGCCGTCCAACTGGGCCGGGTAAAGATTCGCGAGCGAATCTCTCGCGATGGGGTGGCGGCTCGGCGCGTTGGCAGCGGTTTCCACCGTCGCCAGCAGTGGGAACTTCACGACGAACTTCGATCCCTGGCCCGCCCCTTCGCTGGCGGCGGTGATCTCGCCGCCATGCAATTCGACGATGTGCCGGACGATCGACAGCCCCAACCCCAGACCGCTGTGCCGTCGCATTGGCCCGCCCGTGCCCTGGCGGAACGGCTCGAAGACGTGCGGCAGGAAGCTCGCATCGATGCCGATACCCGTGTCGGTGACCACGATCTCCACATGCGACTCAACGCGTTGGAGCAGCACCTGCACGCTGCCGCCCTTGCTCGTGAACTTGATGGCGTTGGACATCAAGTTCCACATCACCTGCTGCAGCCGCTCGGAGTCGCCGGAGATGAGTCCCGCACGCTCATCGAGCACTAGCTGCATGCGAATCTCCTTGGCGTCTGCCGCCGGCTGCTGCGACTCCGCGGCGACCTTGATGATCGGCATCAAGTCGAGCGGCCGCACATCCAACCGGAACTTTCCGGCGACGACACGGGACACGTCGACCAGGTCGTCGATGAGCTGTGCCTGCGACAGCACATTGCGTTCGATGACCTCGAGCGCGCGTTCCGTCTTGGCTTCGTCGAGCGTGCCGCTGCGCAGCAGTTGAGTCCAGGTGAGGATCGGCGCCAGGGGGTTGCGCAATTCGTGGGAAACCGTCGCGAGGAACTCGTCCTTGAGATGGCTGGCCGCCTCCACTTCGGACAACGTGGTCCGCGCCTCGGTCCGCTCACTCTCCGCCGTGGCCAGTGCAGTCGTCCGCTTCAGGTAGCTGCGATTGAGCACTGTGATGAGCACGAGGCACAGGAAGACGAGCAGCAGGATCGTCGCGATGGTGACGATCACGACAAGAGGTTCGGCGCGGTTCACGGCCGTGCGGGACGCGGCCAGACTGCGCTCGCTCGTCGCCTCAATCCGCTGCACGAGCGCGGTCAACGACAGGTCGAACTGGCCCCCACGCTCAATCAGACCCTGCAGCGCCGGGCTCGACATTGGAACCGCCAAGCCGCGAGCTTCCTTCAATTCGCGCTCGAATTCGTCCTCGTGGAATCGTTCTGTGCTCACGACCCGGTCGAGCAGCAATCGAACTTCGGGGTCCCCCACGCGGGACTGCAAACGGGCGGCCAATTTCCGCACCCGCGAACTTCCGGCCCGTGCCGCGGACTCGAATGAAACGCTGCGTGTGAGCAGGCAGGCCCGTACATCGGCAATCTTCTTGATCCCCGCGACCTCGAGGTCCTTGGCATCCTGGAGGTCCTTGCCCACCCCATCGCTGATCACGGCCATGTTGGCGACCAGCACCCTCGAGGCATACAAGGAGATCGCGCTGGTCAGGATCGCCAGCAAGCAGATCCCGATGACACCGCTGATCAGCTTGTGCTGGAATGTCCATTCTGGCACCACAGATCCTCACTCCTTGACGGTACTGCGCCTGGGCAGGAGCATGGCGGAAGGCTGCGCCTCACTCCATGCTCCCGCCGCTAGTGCCGGTCGCCGTTCCCATTGTGGTTGCCGTTGTGCTCGCCGTTGTGCTTGCGGTCGTGTTTGCCATGACCGCGACCGTTGCCACGGTCACCCCGGCCGTATCGCGAGTCCCGGCCTTCGTCGGTCCAGGCCGAAGGGTAGTTCCGCCAATGCTCACGCGGTACCCGCGTAAACTGACTCGGGAGGTAGCGATCCTCGATCCACATGAATTCACCGCGATCCCGCCGCGAGCGGTACCACCGATTGTTGTCGTAGACGTAGTAGTTCCCGCCGCAGCGGAACATGTCGTAGTCCGGGCGTTGGTTCCCCCGGATTTCCCAAACCGTGGTACCGGGAATCGTCCGCCACCGAGGCGTCGACCCGAAGGTGATCTGCAGGCTCGCGAATGTGCCCGGGGCCAGCTGATCGTAACGATTGTGTGCCTGCGCCGGAACAGTCGTGGCAAGTGCCACGCTCAACACCCATGACGGTATCAAGAGCCTTGCCTTTGTAAATTTGCTCATGAAGATTCCTCCCGTAAATGGCCGGACGAAATGGGTGAACATCGAAATTTGTGGACTTTCGCGCGGCCCCACTGCAACCACCGCAAGAACCAGTCCTCAAATCTAGAGGGCAGCAGGGCCGCGGCCGGGTGGAGTCATTCATGGCGGAGCGACAGCGACCTACTTCGCGGCGTAGAGGTTCAACCGGTTGTAGAGCGTCTTGAGGCTGACTCCGAGGATCTGCGCCGCCTGCTTCTTGTCTCCCGCGCACTGGTCGAGGGTCGCCAAAATCAGGGATCGCTCGGACTCTTCGAGCGAACCTCCCACGGCGACCAGCCCGGGCTTACTCACCGTCAGGGATCCGCTGCCGGGAACCAGGTGCGGCATCTCGATCACGTTGTCGTACATGATGAAGGCGCGCTGGATCTCGTTCTTGAGTTCGCGCACGTTCCCGCGCCATGAATGACCCTCGATGCGATCGCGCGCCGCGGCGCTCAACCGCTTGGACGTCCCCTCCGCCGCGTTGAGGGACTCGAGGAATTGGTCGGCCAGCAGCAGTGCATCGCGGGTGCGCTCACGCAGCGGCGGCAGCACGATCGGGAACACGTTGATCCTGTAGTAGAGATCCTCGCGCAGCTTGCCCTGGGCGACGGCTTCGAGCGGCACGCGATTGCACGCCGTGATCAGCCGCACGTTGACGGGGATCGGAACGTCGCCGCCCACGCGCACCAGCACCCCGGACTCGATGACCCGCAGCAGCTTGGTCTGCAACTCGATCGGCATCTCGGTGATCTCATCAAGGAACAGGGTCCCCCCGGCGGCGCGCTCGAAGCATCCGCGCCGCATCTGGGTGGCCCCGGTGAAGCTCCCGCGCTCGTGGCCGAATAGTTCGCTCTCGATCAGCGTCTGGGGGATCGAACTGCAATCGAGTGGCAAGAAGGGCTTGCGCACGCGGCTGCTGAGCTCATAGATCGATTGCGCGACGAGTTCCTTGCCGGTTCCACTCTCGCCCGTGATCAATACCGTGGCGTCCGTGGGGGCAACCTTGGTAATCAGGTCGTAAACCCGCTGCATGGCGGGTGAGCCACCCGTCATCTTGCCGAAGCGGCCGAACTTGCGCAGCTCGCCCCGCAGCGACCCGACTTCCTCGCTGAGCGTGCGCAACCGCGTGACGTGCGCCAACACGGCCTTCAAGCGATGGATGTCGAGCGGCTTCGTCAGGTAGTCGAGCGCGCCGAGCCGTAGCGCCAAGATCGCGGAATCGACGGTGGCCATGCCCGAGACGAGGATCACGTCTGCGCTGGAGCTTTCCTTGATCTCGCGCAGCAGGTCGATCCCGTCGCCGTCGGGGAGCATGAAATCGATCACGACGAGATCTGCCGGGAAGGCTGCGAGTTGCTCGCGGGCTTCCTTCAGCGAGCGGGCGCCGGAAACGGCAAACCCCTCCTGTGTAGCGATCTCCGAAATTCCCTCGAGAAAATCGGCGTCATCATCAACGAACAGTGCTCGGAGCATTCAGTTATCCCTTCAGCGGCAGTCAGGTATGATCCTACCACAGGGGGGCCCGCCCGCGCCGTCCACGGCCCCGCAGGCTCAATGCGGCGGGAATCACACTCCAGCGCGCAATTTGCAATTCTGGCCTGCCCATTCGCGGGGCGGATCACGCAATCGAATTGCGGCCCGCGGCCGGCAAGCACTCGCGAGTGCAACCCAAGGCGTTGCGGCGGCGCTGCTTGAGAGCGGCGGCGGGATCGCTCTGTTGGTGGGTCACGAATCCATGCGTCCTGCCGCGGTTCTTGCATCGGTTCCTAGTGGATCAGCACGCCTCGCAGCCACTCTCCGCCACACAGGGGTCATGATGACGCGCCAGTTTTACGCCCTGACCGGGCAGCATGGACTACCCCAGCACCCGCGAATCCACCTTCGGCGCACGCTCAGCGGAGCCGTACTCTGCCTCGGCCTGCTGCTGGCGAGTGGCGCCGCGCTCGCCCAAAACGCGATCGTCACGGAGAACCAGCTCCCCGGCACGGCGCCCGCCTTGTGGGACGTTTCCGGTATCGGCGATCCGTCGATCCAGGGCTTCGCCACCAACATCAGCTACAACACCGGCGAGGTCGCGCGCTTCAAGATCAAGACTCCCGCGATCGCGTACGCGATCGATATCTATCGGCTCGGCTACTACCAGGGGAATGGCGCGCGCTGGATGGGCGCCGGCGTCATCACGACGGCACTGCCCCAGACGCAACCGGTGGAGCTCACCGACGCGGCGACAGGCCTCGTGGATTGCGGCAACTGGACTGAGTCCGCGCATTGGAACGTCCCCGCGAACGCCGTCTCCGGAATCTATATCGCGCGTCTCACGCGCACCGACACACAGGGCGCGAGCCATATCATCTTCATCGTGCGCGCGGATTCGAGCCGCTCGAACCTGCTGTTCCAGACCTCCGATGCGACGTGGCAGGCTTACAACAGCTACGGAGGCAACACGCTCTACATCGGCAACACCTCCTACCCCGGCGGCCACGCGGCGAAGGTGAGCTACAACCGCCCGATGTACCTGCGTGCGGGTGGTGGCGGCTCGGCATTCGTCGGCGACGGCTTGTTCAACGCTGAGTACCCGATGGTGCGCTGGCTCGAAGCCAACGGCTACGATGTCAGCTACACCACTAACGTCGACACGGATCGGCGCGGTGCGCTGATCCTGCGGCACAAGGCATTCCTCTCGGTGGCGCACGACGAATACTGGTCGGCGGGACAGCGCGCGAATGTAACGTCGGCGCGCAACGCGGGCGTGCACCTGGCGTTCTTCAGCGGCAACGAGGTCTACTGGAAGACGCGCTGGGAAGCCAGCATCGACGGTAGCGGCACGGCCCATCGCACACTCGTTTGCTACAAGGAAGGCACGCTCGGCGACAATTCCTGCGCGGGCAAGTGCGATCCGGCCGCGACGACGTGGACCGGCTTGTGGCGCGATGGTTGTTCGTTCACGCCCCCTGCCGACGGGTGCGTGCCGGAGAACACCTTGACCGGCCAGATGAGTTGGGCCGTCTCCAACGGCGCCATCCGGGTCCCGGCGGCCTACAAGAACATGCGCTTCTGGAGAAACACCAGCGTCGCCTCACTCGCCAGTAACCAACATGCGACGCTGTCGCCCAACTCGCTCGGCTACGAGTGGGACTGGGAGCAATATCCGGACTCCTACCCGCCGGGGCGAATCCTGTTGTCGGAAACGTTCCTCAACGGTCGCACGCATCATCTCTCGCTCTACCGTCACCCGGGCGGCGCGCTGGTGTTTGGCGCCGGCACGGTGCAGTGGTCGTGGGGACTCGACGGCGTGCATGAGCGCGGCGGCTCGACGCCGAGCACGGACATGCGCCAGGCGACGGTGAACCTGTTCGCCGACATGGGCGTTCAGCCAGCGACCTTGCAGCCGGGCCTCGTCGCAGCGACGGCCTCGACCGACGCGACCGCTCCGGTTTCCGTGATCACCTACCCCGTTTCAGGCGCTCAGCTGCCGAACAACAACACGGTCACGATCACGGGCACGGCGTCGGATGCCGCAGGCGCGGTCGCGGGCGTCGAGGTCTCCGTGGATGGCGGCACGACATGGCGTCCCGCCGTGGGCGGCGCGAACTGGGCCTACACCTGGACGCCCACGGCCATGGGATCCGCGACCCTCAAGTGCCGCGGCTTCGACGACAGCGGCAACATGGAGCAGGCGGGCGCTCCGACGACAGCGAATGCGATTTTCGTCAGCGCAGTGGCAGCACCGTCACCGAACTACCCCGCCTCGATCTTCCCGAACAATGCGCCGTCGATCGGCACCGTCAGCAATGACGGCTCGGGCATCGAGGTCGGAATGAAGTTCCGCTCCACCATCGACGGCTTCGTGACGGGCGTGCGTTTCTGGAAGAACGCCGGCGACTTCGGCACGTACACGGGGCATCTGTGGTCCGGGGCCGGCTCATTGCTCGCCGAAGGATACTTCGCCGACGACACGAGCTCGGGCTGGAAGAGTGCCGTGTTTGCCTCACCCGTCCCGGTGGTTGCGGGGCAGTTCTACGTCGTCTCGTGCCACAACCCCGCGGGCTGGTACTCGGAGACGCATCCTTATTTCGCGAATGCCATCCTGCGCGCCCCGCTGCAGGTGTTGGCGGATGGCGAGCACGGGCCGAACGGCATCTTCGCGTACTCGGCCATACCGGCGTTCCCGAACCAATCGTTCCTCGCGACGAATTACTGGGTGGACGTGGTGTTCTACGCCGCCTCGGCGCTCGACGTACCGGTGGGAAGCGGCGGCGCTGTCGCATTCGCGCTCTACGGCGGCGCGCCGAATCCCTTCACGCGCTCGACGGCGCTGGCGTTCGACCTGCCGCGCGCGGCGCACGTACGGCTGGAAGTGTTCGATGTGAACGGCCGGCGGGTGCGCACCCTCGTGGCCGCGCCGCGGTCGGCAGGCCGGCACTCGGCTACGTGGGATGGCCGGGACGACCAAGGCGAGAGGGTTCCGGCGGGGCTCTACCTTTCCCGCGCCCAGTCCGGTTCCCTGCAGACCGCGGTGCGACGACTCGTTCTGCTGCCCTAGTTTCGGCTCGATCGGTTGCCGCGACCCCCGGGACTCCCTAACACGGATCCGCTAGTCTTCGCGGCATGGAAGACCGCTTTGTCGTCATCACCGGAGCCAGCAGCGGCATCGGCGCCGTGCTCGCCCAGCGCCTCGCCCAACTCGGCGCGCGCCCCACCAGATAGCCCCCCCGCAGACTTTGGCTTGACACTGAGCGCCCGCCCCGGCAACTTTCAGGGGTGCGCGAGCGGAATTGCGCACGGAATTCTGGCTCGCACCGGCATTGGTGCTCAAGGAGGAGACAACATGAAGCGTTACGTGGCCATCACTGGTGTAGCATTGTTGATGTCCGTTGGGATGTTTGCCGGATCCGCGCGCGCGGAGGAGATGGCGGCGGGAGAGCACGCTCGCGGCGGCCTGGGCTTCCACAATTCCAGCGCACCGATCGGGGGCCGCTGGTGGCTGAGCGGCGAGAAGGTCGGCATCGACGCCGGCATCGGGTTCGGCTCGTCGCAGGCGCCCCTCTACTCGAGTGAGAAGGTCACTAATTTTACGCTGGATGTTGGCGTGCCCTTCGTGCTGAAGAGCTGGAGCCGTGCTCACCTGATCCTGCGTCCTGGTCTTACCTACGGAAGCCAGCAGGTTCTCGCCGCGACTGCGACTGGGTCGCCCGCCGCCTTCGACACGGACAACGAGACGTCGTTGGGTATCTCGGGTGAGTTCGAGGCGGAAGTCTTCCTGGTCGACAACGTCAGCGTCTCGGCCAGCCATGGCATCCGTTTCGACAGCCGGAACCCTGCGGGCGCGGGCGACAACATCACGAGCTTCTCAACGTTCGGCAACAATTTCACGGACGTGGGATTCCACATCTACTTCCTCGGCGCCAAGTAGTTCATCTGGCCGCGACGGCCCGCCCGCGCATCTGTTGCGGGCGGGCTGATCGCTGTCCGGGCAGCCCACCCGGCCCGCTCCTCCCCCCGCCCACGCCCGCACGATGCACTTGTGCCTGAAGCTGGGACCGGCCATTGCCGACAACTGGAGGGTCCCCCTGCCGGCGGCATAGCCGGCGGTCAGTCGCCGCACCACGAGCCCCGGCACGGTCCATGGAACGGAGCGCCATGAAGTACTTCAATCGGCTCGGCATCGTCCTCTGCCTGGGACTCCTCTTGAGCCCGGCCCTCGCGTCTGCCGGTGTGGTCACCGGCACCTTGAAGCTGCCGGCTGCGCGTTCCCGTGTCCGTCTCGCCAGCAGCGGCCAGCCTTCGACGCTCGCGGCCAGCGACCCACAGTCAGGAGCGGTCGTCTACATTGACCGCATCCCAGACAAGCTCGAAGAGAAGCTGGCGAAGAAAGCTGGGAAAGCCGTGATGGGCCAGTGCTATGGCGCATTCGTCCCGCGCATGATGGTGGTGGCAGCGGGAACCACGCTGACGTTCGAGAACCAGGATCGCGTCTATCACAATGTGTTCAGCGTCTCGCCCACGCGGAAATTCGATATGGGCAAGTACGCGCCCCGCGAAACACGGGACGTGGTATTCAGCAAGCCCGGCCTCGTCAAGGTGTTCTGCGAACTGGACCCGGATGAACTCGGCTTCGTCTACGTGACGCCCAACAACGCCTTCGTGCGACCGGATGCCGACGGCCAGTTCAAGCTGCCCAAGTTGCCGCCCGGCAACTACACGGTCACGGCCTGGCATCCTCAACTGGGTTCAGTCAGCCGTGAGCTGGTGATGGAGAAACGCGGCGACGTGACCGTCGCACTCGAGCTCCCCAGCGGACGGAAGCCCAAAGCGCGCTGAATTACGAATGCCGCTGGCGGGTGACACCCGCCCGGTGCTCGATTAATTCGCTGCGCTGTGACATTCACGCACGCATGACCGATAATGCTGGCTCCTCTCAGATTTCCGTGAACACAGGGTCCGGGAGCTGATCGGGGCGATTTGACCCGTTGAGGTGTTCTGGTCCATCCATGATCCTTCTTCTTCG
>JAYSRO010000274.1:0-13965 GCA_043720995.1 Candidatus Eiseniibacteriota bacterium | reverse complement strand
CGCTGCTGCCCGAGCCGCCGCCGATTGCCGGCTGGGCGATCGACGCGCGCCTCGAGACCTGCCATGAAGTGGGCGGCGATCTTTACGACTTCCATATCCGCGCCGACGGCAAGATTGTGTTCATGCTGGGCGACGTTTCGGGTAAGGGAATGGGCGCTGCCTTGCTGATGTCATCCGCTCTGTCCTCGTCGCGAACCCTGTATGACATCAGTGCCGATCCCGCGGAACTGGTGTCGCGCCTCAACGCGGTCATGTACCGCAGCACGGACCGTGGCCGCTTCGTGACGTTGTTCGTGGGTGTGCTCGATCCCGCGACGGGAGCACTGACCTACGTCAATGCCGGCCACAACCTGCCGATGCTGATGCACAACGGCGTCACGCAGCGGCTCGAGGCGGGTGGTGTTCCGGTGGGTGTGCTCGAGGACGCAAAGTTTGAGCGGGGCGAGACCACGATCGAGCGCGGCGGCCTGCTCACCGTGTTCACCGATGGCATCCCCGAGGCGGATCGCGGCGGCGAGATGTATGAGGAGGAGCGGTTGCTCGAGCTGGTGGCGGCCGGCGCGGCCGAGCCTTCGCTCGACGTGCTCGGGCGCCGTGTCCTGGAGGGTGTCGACACCTTCATGGCCGGCGCGCGCCGCACCGATGACATCACCCTGCTGCTGATCCGGCGCGACTAGGCTGTGCCTGTCCGGGGGGTGGCGCTGCCCGCCGCGGCCCCGTTTTGGCCGCCAGGGAGCCAATTCTGGCCGCCTTCCGTTCCGTGAGAGGCTCTACATCGTCGGCCCCTCCACGCAACTGACGTACTCGCAACGCCTCACGGCTGCCGTTGCGAATGGCACTGTGCTTGCGTTCATCCACGCGAACGAAAGTTCGCCGTTCCGCCGATGAGACCCATGACCGGTTTCACTCAGGCCAAGCCCAAACGTCAATTGCGAATCATCGGACGGACGCCAGGGAGGCTTCGTTCCTGGCCAGAGTGTTCTCAAGGATGAGACGACGCGGGACGGTTCCGAGCGGCCACTTCCTCACGGGGGTGGCCGTTTCGCTTTGTTGCGCCCGGGCTGGCCTCTCGTCATGATCCCGCGCTTCACGCACATCACGCGAGGCGCCTTGCCCGGACGACCCCTGAAGCGCGGGTTCCCATGGTCCTGATCGATCACCTGCTCGCCTTGCTCCTGGCGGTGCTGGGTCCCTTGCGCAGCGCCGTGGTCGGGCTCAAGCGCTTCCAGCGCGCCGACGCGCGTGACCTGGGCAGGGTCCGCCTCAAGGCCTATCGCGGCTCGATGCTTGGCCAGCTGTGGCGTGTCGCCGCGGTGATGGTCGTGTGGTGGCTCATGCACCGTTCGCCCGCGACGCTCGGGCTCGCGCCCCACGCCGGTGCCGGCCTGATCGGCGTGAGCGTCGGGCTCGCCGTGATCATCGTGGTGATGCTCCGCCAGCGCCGCGAGGCGCTCGCGGATCCCACGGGGCGGCGCGAACTGCGCGAGCACCTCGATAACATCCGGCTCGTCCTGCCGCACACGCGCGCTGAGTTCAAGACCTTCGCCTGGGTCGCGCTGACGGCGGGCATCTGCGAGGAGTTGCTCTATCGTGGCTACCTCATCTGGTACTTTTCGCATGCGTTGCCGTGGTGGGGCGCGGGGCTGGTGACCGCGGTGGCGTTCGGCTTCGGTCACGCCTACCAGGGCGCTCGCGGTGTGGTGGTCACGGGCCTGCTCGGGGCGTTCCTCGCGGCAGTCTACTTCCTTACCGGCTCGCTGTACGCCTCGATGTTGATCCACTTCCTGATGGACCTGCACTCGGGCGATCTCGCGTGGCGCGTCTACGAGACAGAAGCCGCGGACACCCTTCCGCCTGCACCCGCCGTCGAAGCGATCACCCCACAGGAGCCGCATGTCCCGTAGCGCGGATGTCGTCATCGTCGGGCTCGGCGCCATGGGCTCCGCCGCGGCGCGCGCGTTGTCGCGGCGCGGGCTGAGCGTGATCGGGCTCGACCGCTTCACGCCGCCGCACGCGCTCGGCTCCTCGCACGGAGACACGCGCATCATTCGCGAGGCCTACTACGAGCATCCGGCGTACGTGCCGCTGGTGCAGCGTGCCTACCTGCTGTGGGAGGAGATCGAACGCGAGGCCGCGCGCCCGCTGCTGTCGCGAACGGGCGGGCTGATGATCGGGCCGCGTGAGGGCTCGCTGGTGCGTGGCGCCCTGGCCAGCGCCGAGGCGCACGCCTTGCCGCACGAGGTGCTCGACGCCGAAGGGATCGCCCTGCGTGTGCCCGCGTTCAGGCCGCGTGCCGACTGGGTCGGCGTGTACGAGCCCAACGATGGCGTGCTGCGCCCCGAAGCGGGGATCGCGGCCATGCTGGCCAGTGCCACGCGCCATGGCGCGGCCCTGTACACCGGCGAGCCGGCGCTGTCGTGGCGAGCCGACGGCGCGGGGGTAACGGTTCGCACCGCGCGCGGCGAAATTCACGCCGGCGCCTGCGTGCTGTCTGCCGGGGCGTGGATGCCGCAATTGCTGCCCGACCTGCCGCTGACCGTGACGCGGCAAGTGCTGTTCTGGTTCGAGCCCGTGGGCGCGCGGACGGCGCATGATTCGGGTTGGTGCCCGATCTCGATCTGGGAGCACGCGCCCGAGCGCTTCTTCTACAGCTTCCCGCGCGCGGAGATGGGCGTGAAGGTGGCGATCCACGGCGAAGGCCTGCCAGCGAATCCCGACGCGCTCGATCGCACCGTGACCCCTGCCGAGGTCGCCGAGTGCCGGCGGCTGGTGCAGGAGTACATGCCGTTCGCGAGTGGCCCACTGATGTCCACCGCCGTGTGCATGTACACCAACACGCCGGATGGTCACTTCGTGCTCGATCGCCATTCCGAGTCGCCGCAGGCGATCGTGGTGAGCGCGTGCTCGGGCCACGGTTTCAAGTTCGCCCCGGCGATCGGCGAGGCCATCTCCGACCTCATCGTCGAGGGCAGCACGCGGCACGACCTGTCGATGTTCGGCGCGCGCCGGTGGAGCGGCGGTCTCGGGTCCGGTATCGCGAAGATCGCCGGGCGCGGCGCGTGAGCGCGGCGTCACCTGCGGCGGTGGCCCCTCGCGGCGTCACCGGCCCGATCCCGCGCGAGTTGTTGCGCCTGGCGCTGCCGTTGTTGGTCTCGCAGGTGCTGCGCATTGCGTACCAATGGGTCGACGCAATGTGGGTGCGGGGGTTGGGTATCGAGGCGACCGCCGCCGTCACCACCTCGATCTTCGTGATGTGGACGCTTTACTCGCTGGGCGACATTTTCGGCGCGGGGATCTCCGCCTACGTCAGCCAATTGCGCGGCGCCGGCGAGACGCGGCGCGCGGGACTCGCGGCCTACAAGGGCTTGCGCGCCACGGCGGTGATCGGCTTGGTGTGCGGCGTGCTGGGGATGTTCGGCGCCCGCCACATCTACCGCTTCATGCATGCGACGCCGGGCGTGGTCGAGAATGGCGTGAGTTACCTGTCGGTGGTGGCTGGTGCCGCAGTGCTGCCGATGCTCGCCTCCAATTGCGAAGCGGTCATGCGCGCCGCGGGCAACACCCGGCTGTCGATGGTGTTCGACCTGGGTGCCGTGGGCCTGAACATCCTGCTCGCGCCACTTTTGATCTATGGGATCGGGCCATTCCCCGAGCTCGGCGTTGCAGGTGCCGCGTGGGCGACGGTGATCGCTGAAGCCGGGCTGCTCATGTGCTACGGAGTGCTGATTTTCAGGCGCCATCCCGCGTTTCCGTTCGCGCGTTCGGCGCCGGGGCTACCGGTACGCACTCTGGCGCTGGGCCGCATCGGGCTGCCGGTCGCGCTGATCGGGCTGATGTTCTCGTTCGTCTACGTCGCGTTCGCCCGTGCCGCGGCGCAGTTCGGCGCGGCATCACTTGCCGTGGTCGGAATCGCCAATCGCATCGAATCGATCCAATTCGTGGTGGCCGTGTCGATCGGCATCGCCTGCGCGTCCCTTGTCGGCCAGAACATCGGCGCCGGGCGTCCCGATCGCGCCGAACTCGCGATCCGCACCGGACTCGTCTGGTCGTGCGTGGTGTCCCTCGTGCTCACCGTGATGATGTGCGCGTGGCCCATCATGTTCCTGTCGATGTTCACGCGTGATGCGCAGGCCCTCACGCTCGGTGTTCCGTACCTGCGCATCCTGGCGGCATGCCTGCTTGCCACAGGGGTCGAAATGGTGACCGCTGAAGCCGTGCTCGGCTCGGGGCACACCCGGGTCGTCTCGATGCTCTACACCGGCGTCTCCTTGATCCGCATCCCGCTGGCGTTTTGGCTGCCGGGGGTCATGCACAACGGAGTCCTCGGTATCGCGTGGCTGATTGTGATCACCTGCATCCTGCGGACGATCGCCATCGTGTGGTGGGCAGCGCGCGGCAACTGGCGCCACGGGCTAGCGGCCGAGTTGCGCGGCGGTGCGGGCGCCCATGCTATGCTCGCGGACCCTGAAGCCTCATCTGAGGCGCCAGGTCGCGGTGCGGCTACGAACTCCCCCGGCGAGCCCCCGCAGCGAGGAGACTCCGCTTGAAACACCACCGCTACGTCATCGTCGGAGGCGGCGTCGCCGGCGCCTCGGCGATCGAGGGCATCCGCTCGCACGATCCCGACGGCAGCATCCTGATGTTGTCGCGCGAGAACCACGCGCCATACCGCCGCCCGTTGTTGTCGCGCGACCTGTGGCTGCGCGCGGGGAGCAGGGCTGACTTGTCGTACTTCGACGATGCGTATTACCGCGACAAGCGGGTCGAGCTGTCGTTGCGCCGCGACATCGTCGAGGTGTCGCCCGAGCGCAAATTACTGGTGGACGACCGCGGCACCGAATACGGCTACGACCAACTGCTGCTGGCGACCGGCGTGCGACCGCGGGTGCTCGATGTGCCGGGTACGGACCACCCCGAAATCCACTACTTCCGCTCGCTCGAGGACTACCTCGCGATGGAGCGGCGCATCGCCCAGGTGGATCACGTGCTGTTGATCGGCGAGGACTTCCTGGCGCTCGAGCTCGCGGCGACGATCCGCCGTCTCGGCCGCGAAGTCACGCTGGTCGTGGCGCACGACTACCCGATGCAGCGCATGCTGCCGCGTGACATGGGCAGCGTGCTGCTCGAGCACTGCCGCAATGCCGGGGTGGAGCTCGTCTCCAACGAGACGATCGTGGCGTTCGAGGACCGTGGCGGTCTGCTGCAGGCGCGCACCCACGATGGCAACACCATCACGACGCAGACGGCGATCGTGGCGATCGGCGGTGAGCCCAATGTCGAACTGGCCGAGGGCGCGGGGCTCGAGATCGGCAATGGCATCGAGGTGAACGAATACGCCGCGGCATCCACCGCTGGTATATGGGCCGCGGGCGACGTCGCGGAGTTCCCTCATCTCGTGCTCGGCCGCCAGATGCGGCTGGACCAGTGGGATCACGCCATCCACCACGGCCGCTGCGCCGGCGCCAACATGGCGGGCGCCAACCAGCCCTACACGCACATTCCACTGTTCGCCGGCACCGTGTTCGACGTGTCGCTCGAAGCGGTGGGCGATGTCGACTCGACGTGGGAGACGCACGCGGTGTGGCGCGAGCCCTACCAGGAAGGCGTGCTGTTCTACCTGCACAACGACATCGTGCGCGGCGTCCTGATGTGGAACCTGATCGGCGGCCCAGAGTGGGCGCGCGCGGCGATGCGCCTGCGTAAACCGACCACTCATGAAGAGCGAGAGGCGATGGTGCTGGAGTCCGCCACCGGCTAGACCGCGGCCTAGTGCTTCGGGGTCTCGATGGGAAAGCCCTTATCGACCCAGTCGGTGTCCAGGTTCTTCGTGATGTACAACGCGCGCACGTGGGTGAAGCCGATGGATCTGCCGCGCTTCGGCGCGAGTGCCGCACTATCAAATTGCCCGGCGGCGACCATGGCCAGCGTGGTCATGCCGCTTCGCGGCGGCGGCCGGCGAAGCCCGCGGCGAGACACAGCCAGCCGAGCAGAAAGCTCAATCCCCCGAACGGCGTCACCATGCCCCAGAACGATTGGCCGGTGAGCGCCAGCGCATACAGGCTGCCCGAGAACAGGACGATCCCCGCGATGAACAGCACGCCGGCCATGACCAGCCCGCGCGAGGCGATGCGCTCGATGGCGAGCGCCACGACGACGATCGCCACGGCATGGATCAACTGGTAGCGCGCCGCCGTCTCGAAGGCGGTCATCAACGCCGGCGGCATCGTGGCGCGCACGGCATGCGCTCCGAAGGCGCCGGCCGCGACGCCGAGGAAGCCGAGCATTGCCCCGGCGGCGCCGAAGCGCATGCTGAGGCTTGCGGGCGGGATCGTTGTGGGGGGAGTCGTCATGGGCCTCCAGCTTCGCGGCGGCCTTGCGGGTCGAGTGCATCACGCAGGCCGTCGCCGAGGAAATTGAAACACATGAGCGTCAGCGACAGTGCCGCTCCGGGAAAGAACACGAGCCACGGGAACAACGCGAGCACCTTGGCGCCATCCGAGACCAGCGTGCCCCACGAGGCTGCGGGCGGTTGCACGCCGAGCCCGAGGAAGGACAGGAAGGCTTCCTGCAGGATGACCGCGGGCACGGTGAGCGTGGCGTAGACGATGACCGGGCCCAGCGTGTTCGGGACGATATGGCGGAACACCACGCGCGCATCGCTGGCGCCCAACGCGCGCGCCGCTTCCACGAACGTCTGCGTCTTGAGTGAGAGCACCTGGCCGCGCACGATGCGCGCCATGGTGAGCCATTGCACGAGCCCGAGGGCCACAAACAGCATGACGATACTCTTGCTGAAGAACACCAGCAGCAGGATGACGAGGAAGATGTAGGGCAGCGAGTACAGCACGTCGACGACACGCATCATGGCGTCATCAGTGCGCCCGCCCGCGTAGCCGGAGATCGCGCCGTAGCTGACGCCGATCAACAGGCTCACCAGCGTGCCGACGAAGCCGACGAGCAACGAGATGCGGCCGCCCCACAAAACACGCGCGAACAAGTCCCGGCCGAGCTCGTCGGTGCCGAACCAGTGCAGCAGCGTGGGCGGCGTGGCGCTGAGCTTGAGGTCCTGCAGCGTTGGGTCCTGCAGGCCGGGGATCCACGCCGCGGTAAATGCGGCGAGCGACAGCACGATAATGAACGCTCCCGAGATCACCGCCGCGCGATTGCGGCGCAGGCGCTTCCAGGCGTCGCGCATTACGCTCGTCACCGGTGTGCGGTCGAGCGCGTCACCGGCGAGATCCGCCGCGGTCAGGGGAGCGAAGGGCGTGGCGCTCATCGCAACTCCACGCGTGGATCGAGCCAGGTATAGGCGATGTCCACGATCAGGTTGAGCACCAGCAGCAACGCGGCGTAGAACAACACCACGCCCATCACCAGCGTGTAGTCGCGGTTGAACGCGGCATTCACGAGATAGCGCCCGGTGCCGGGCACGCCGAAGATCGTCTCCACTGCGATCGAGCCCATGATGATGCTCGCGGCCGCGGGGCCAAGGTACGACACCACGGGAAGCACGCCGAGCTTGAGCGCGTGCTTGCCGATCACGATGTGTTCAGGCAGCCCCTTGGCGCGCGCGGTACGCACGAAGTCCTGCCGCAACACCTCGATCATCCCGCCGCGCGTGAGCCGCGCGATGTACGCCATGTACGAAGTGGACAGCGTGAGGACCGGCAGCACGCGGCTGGCCGGCGATTGCCACAACGCGGGCGGGAACACGAACCACGTCAGCGAGAACAGCAGCACCAGCACCGGGCCGAGCACGAAGTTGGGGATCGAGACCCCGGCGAGTGCCAGGGTCATGGCGCCGAAGTCGATCGCGGTGTTCTGCTTGCGCGCCGCGAGCACGCCTACCGGAATGCCGACGAGCAGCGCCAGCAGCAGCGCCCACCCGCCCAGCTCCGCCGAGACCGGCAGCCCTTCGAGGATGATCTCGCGCACCGAGCGCGCGGGGAAGCGGTAGGACGGACCAAAGTCGAAGCGCGCCGCGTTGCCGAGGAACGTCAGGTACTGGACGCCGAGCGGGCGGTCGAGGCCATAGCGGTGCTGCAGTTGCTCAACGACCGAGGGCGGGATGTCCTTCTCGGACATGAACGGCCCGCCGGGGGCGAGGCGGATCATGAAGAACGTCAGCGTCGCGATCGCCCACAGCGTGGGGATCATGAGCAGGATGCGTCGCGTGAGGAACGCGATCACGGCGCGAGCTCGAGTGAGTGCAAGGCGGAACGAATCACACGGCGCAGTATAGCAGGGGAGCCGCGCGGCGCAGATTGCGGCTTGCGAACGCCCGCGGCGGCGCGGAGAATGGAACTTCGACCTGCCCCCGCGGGAACGCCCCCGCAGGGAAGTTCGACATGAAGATTGGGGACATGGACTACGATCAGGTCTTGCAGCTGTTCCGCGCACTGCGATTGCGCGAAGTCGAATACGTGATCGTGGGGGCCATCGCCCTGGGACTGCACGGTATCGTGCGTGCGACCCAGGATGTCGATCTGTTTGTGCGCCCCACCGCGGAAAACGTCGCACGGTTGAGGGATGCGATCGGGGATGTCTGGCAGGATCCGGCCATCGCGGAAATTCGCGCGGACGATCTCGCGGGTGAGTTCGGTGTGGTCTGCTACGTGCCTCCTTCGGGCGATTTGACCATCGACGTGATAGCCCGGCTCGGGGATGCGTTCGCTTTTGAGGACATCGAATGGCACGAGGTCGATGCCGGTGGTGTGATGGTTCGCGTCGCGACGCCGCGGATGTTGTTCCGCATGAAGCGTGACACGATTCGGCCGCAGGATGCCGCCGATGCGGCGGTGTTGCGCGAGAAGTTCGATTGCGAGGACGCCTGATGCCGGTCCGAAAGTTCCGCACGCATGACGAGGCGCGACGCGCGCAGGCCCTGGAACCAGGCGACCCGCGTATTCCTGAGCGCCTGCGACAAGTGCTTTACATGGGAGCGCAGCTCTACCCGGTGGACCGCCCGCGGGGAGTCCACCGGTTCAGGACGCTGGCCGAAGCAAGTGCTTGGCGCAGTTCGTGGCTGCGGATCAAGTCGTGATCTCCTCGATCATCACACGCGCCAGCGCCCTGCTCATTCGCGGGCCGCTCGATCGCCCGCGCGATCCTTAGCTAGTCCGCCTGCGCCGCTTCGCTCGCGTGTTTCTGCCAGTCGCGATCGATCCACACGTGCGTCAGCGGATGCGAATCGAGCGGCGTCGAATACAGCCCGCGTACGTAGGGCTTCACCAGCTCGGTCGTGGTGTAGTGATAGATCGGGATCACCGGGCTCTCGCTCAGCAACAGCGTCTCAGCGTCGCGCAGCATGGCAAGCCGCTTCGCGGCATCGGGCTCGAACGCGGCGCCGTGGATCAATGTGTCATAGCGCGCGCTGCTCCAACCGGTGCGATTGCCGCCATCGCCCGTCACGTAGCTGGCGAGGAAGGTGTTCGGGTCCAAGTAATCGCCGATCCATGAACGCCGCGCTACGTCGTACTGGAGCCCCGTGGTCGCCTTCATGTACGAGCCCCACTCCTGGTTCGCCAGTTCGACCGTGATGCCGAGCTCCTTGTGCCACATTGCCTGGATCGCCTCGGCGATGCGGCGGTGGTCCTCGCTGGTGTTGAAGGTGATCTCGAGTTTCGGGAAGCCCTTGCCGCCCGGGTAGCCAGCTTTGACCAGGCACTCGCGCGCATAGCCCGGATCGAACCCCACGGGTGTCGGCGCCTCATAGCCCGGGTAGCCGGCAGGCGTGAAGTTGCCCCAGCCGTCGCGCGTGCCCTTGAGCAGGTCATTCGCGATGGCGTCGCGATCCACCGACCACGACAGCGCGCGGCGCACCCACACGTTGTCGTAGGGCTTGCGTGTGCAGTTGATGGAATAGAAGTACAAGCCCTGGTAGCGCCCCTGGCGATAGTCGGCGTAGCCGCGCAGGTAGGGCAGGAATGGCGAGGGAATGTTGCCGCTCGGGTCCCAGTCGATCATGCCGGCCTTGTAAAGGTTGGCCGAGATACTCAGCGCATCCGCGGTGTAGGCGATGACACCCTTGAGCCGCACGCTTGCGGCATCCCAGTAACGCGGGTTGCGGTCGAACACGAACTTCTCGTTCTGCCGCCAGCCGCGCAGCTTGAATGCGCCATTGCCGACGATGTTCGCCGCGACCGTCCAACGGTCACCCCAGCGTTCGACGGCGTGGCGCGGCGTCGGCATGAAGGCGTTGTAGCTCGCCAGCGAAAGCAGGTAGGGCGTCGGCGCGCGCAGTCGCACGACGAACGTGCTCTCATCCGGCGCTGCGATTCCGAGCTGGCTTGCGTCCTTCAGATCGCCCTTGGCGAACGCCTCGGCGTTGATGATGGGCGCCAACAGTCCCGCGCTGCGTGAGGCCGTCGCGGGGGTCAGCACGCGCTCCCACGACCAGCGGAAGTCCTCGGCGTGGAGCGGGGTGCCATCGCTCCATTGGATGCCCTGCCGCAGGTGGAAAGTGTAGGTGAGGCCATCGGCCGAGACTTCCCAGCGCGACGCCTGGCCGGGCAAAGGCTCGAGTGTGCGCGGATCCTCGCGCGTGAGTCCCTCGAACAGCATGTGGCAGACGCGCCCGTCGGGCTGGCCGGTCGCCAGCGCGGGATCGATCGTTTCGGGATCCGTCGCGAGATCGAAGCGGAGCACGTCGTCGGCCGGCGCGGTCGTGGCGCCAAAGTAGTGCGGCGCGTGGGCACCGCCGGCGGGTGGCGTAGGCGCGCACGAGGTGATGAGCCATGCGGTGCAGCAAAGGGCCAGAAGGGAGGCGCGGGTCACGGGGCGCAGTATAGACGGAGGCGGTCGCCACCCACAGTCGGCCTATTCCGCCTCGCCGAGTTTGGAACGATCAAACATTGCCACTTGGTGCGATCCGGACCGCACCGATCCTCGGAATGTCCTGACAATGTTCTTGCGTGGCGCTCTTCCTCGGCGGTAGCGTCAATACCCTAGGCGCACGATATCTTGCCGCATTCCTCGTTCGCCCCACGCGAAGCGCTGCAACGCACACTCGTTTAGTGTCCCCCGGTTACCCCCGACCCGCCAGCTTGTTCGTGCGCGTGCCGGAGGCAACCGTCCGCACCATCTAACGCGGAGGTCCCTCATCATGAAGCACTCTCTTGCCCGTCGTCGCGGTTCCATCGTGCTTGCCGCGACGATTCTCGTCCTGGCCGGCATCGCCTGGGGGGCCGCGATTCGGCCTCACACGGGCGCACGTCGTGCCGATCCGATTGCCGCATCGCCGACGACTCAGCCGGCAGCCGCTGCGGCCGTTGCGCAGCAGCTCGCGCACGTTCCGTCGACGCACATTTCCAGCACCACGACTGTAACGCAGTCCGTTCCGCAGTCCGTTCCGATGGCGGGTGATGCCGGCATGCGCATCTTCCGCGATCCCGAGACCGGTGAGATCGGGCCGCCGACGGAAGAGAATGCCGCGATCATCGCGCAGGACTCGGACGTCCCGTTCGACAACACCAAGCTCCCGACGGTCAACCTTCCGGGCGGCGGAGTCGAGTTGTTGATCGACGGCAAGATCGAAGACGCCGTCGTCCTGAAGATCGACGCGCAGGGACACCGCGTGATGACCTGCGTAACCGATGAGAAGGCTGCCCACAAGCACGCTCCCGCCCAGACGCCGGCTGCGACGCGGGAGGACCGCTAAATGCGCGCCCTCAATATGCTGAAGTCGATCGCCGTTGCGGCGGTCCTCGCGGCCGCCTTCGTTGGGCTGTCTGCTCATACCGCCCAGGCGGGCATCATCATCATCAACAACACCAATGCTGCTGGCGTCGGCTTCAATGACGCCACCGCGCGCGCCCCGGTCGGTGGCAACCCCGGCACCACGCTGGGTGCCCAGCGGCTGTTCATCTTCAACCACGCCGCGAGCATCTGGGCCGGCACTCTGCCGGACAACGTCACGATCACCATCAACGCGTCATTCGCCGCACAGACCTGCACCGCCACCAGCGCCACGCTGGGCAGCACCGCGTCGCTGAGTTCCTTCCGCGACTTCCCTGGCGCGCCGGTTGCCGGCCACTGGTACAAGCAGTCGCTGGCCAACAAGCTGGCGAACACGGATCTCGATCCGACGCGGTCGGATATGCAGATCACGTTCAACCTCAGCATCGACTCGGGGTGCTTCGGGCCGGGGCTGTTGTGGTACTACGGCATTGATGGCCTCGAGGGCACGAACATCGAGCTGCTGCCGGTGGTGTTGCACGAGATCGGTCACGGGCTCGGATTCGCGACGCTCACCAGCGGCTCGACGGGCAACTACTCGACGAGCTTCCCGGACATCTTCGACAAGTTCCTCGTGGCGAAGCAGAGCAACACGCGCTGGGACACAAACACCCCGGCGCAGCGGGCGGCCTCGGCGATTTCAACGGACCAGCTGGTGTGGGACGGCGCCAACGCAATGACCCAGGCGGCGAGCTACCTGATCGGTCAGGCGCGCGTGCTGGTCAACGCGCCGGGTGGTATCGCCGGCCAAGTTTACATCGCACAGGACGCGACGTTCGGTGCGGCACTGACCACGCCCGGAATGTCGGGCAATGTCGTGCAGGTCATCGACGCGGTGGCGCCGACTGCGGATGGCTGTGATGCCATTACCAACGCGGCAGCACTCGCCGGCAACATCGCGCTGATCGATCGTGGCACCTGCACCTTCGTCGTCAAGTGTGCGGCGGCGCAGGCGGCTGGTGCCGCCGGCGTGATCATCGTCAACAATGCGGCGACCGGATTGCCCGGTATGGGTGGATCCAACCCCGCGATTACCATTCCGTGCGTCGGCATCTCGCAGGCGGATGGCAACACGATCAAGGCCAACCTCGGCGCCGGCGTCAACGTCACGATCGGACGCGACGCGGTGCTCAAGTCGGGCTCCGACAATGTCGGCCGCATCAAGATGTATGCGCCCACCACGTTCGCGGGCGGTTCGTCCGTGTCGCACTGGGATGTTTCGCTGACGAAGAACGCGCTGATGGAGCCGGCGATCAATGCCGACCTCAGCAACACGATCGACATCACGAACGGCCAGCTGCGTGACATCGGCTGGTTCCCGGCGTACGTCGGGCCGCAGTCTTCGGCCACGCCGATCTGCCCCACGAACTCGTGCATCACCCTGCCGGTCAACATCCAGCGCTTCGACTCCACGCCGACTCCCATGCTGGGATTCAGCGTGACGCTGCAGCTGTCGGCCAACCTGAGCCTGTGCGCGGGAACCTCGAGCATCAGCGAGGGTAGCTACCTGAGCTCGGCCGGTGGCACGCTGTACCAGGTCGTCGACAATGGCGGCGGCTCCTACACCGTGGACGGTGCCGTGTTCGGCGCCAGCTGCGGACCGACCGCGCAGACGGGCAACCTGTTCAACGTCGCGGTCACCAGCGTGGCGACTGGCGGCACCGGCACCGTGACGGTCACGTCGGTGCAGTTGCGTGATTGCGGCAACCTCCCGCTCGCTGCCATGCCCAGCAACGCGGGCACCGTGGCGATCGACAACAGCCCGCCGGTGGTCACGGTCACCGCTCCCAATGGCGGCGAGTCCTGGCTGATCGGCAGCTCGCAGAGCATCACGTGGACTGCCACCGACAACATTGCGGTGGCGAATGTCGACCTGGCGTACTCCACGGACGGTGGGGCGACCTACCCGAACGTGATCGCGACCGCGATCGCGAACTCGGGTTCGTTCCTGTGGAGCGTGCCGAACACCCCGACGACGCTGACGCGCGTGCAGGTCACTGCACACGACACCGGCTGCTCGACGGGGCTCGATGCGAGCGACGCGAACTTCACCATCCGCAACCCGGTCATCACGGCCTCGGCCGGGCCGAACGGCTCGATCACGCCGAGCGGTGCTGTCTCCGTGACCTCGGGCGCGAACCAGTCGTTCGCGATCGCGGCAAACTCCTGCTACCACATCCTCGACGTGCTGGTGGATGGCGTGTCGGTGGGCGCGGTCAGCAGCTACAC
>JAYSRO010000273.1:0-5685 GCA_043720995.1 Candidatus Eiseniibacteriota bacterium | reverse complement strand
TCGAACCGGCATTCATCAAGCGCGTGCTGGCGATGGACGAAGTACAGGAGTGTCACCACATCACCGGCGAGTTCTCGCTGCTGCTCAAAGTCCGGGCGCGCGACCTCGCGGGGCTACAAGATTTGTTGCTCAAGCAACTCAATTCATTCGAGGGCGTGCGCCAGACGCGCACGGTGATGGTGCTCTCGACGCTCAAAGAAGAATGCTACGTGCCCACGGGCGCCCAAGGAGATTGACCATGACGACGACCCGCACGGCCCCTATCTCACCGAACGCGGTACACGAGACGCTCCAGCGCCACATGCTGGCCGACGGCTACGACATCGTGCTCGACCTGTCGAAGAGCCGCGGGCGGCGGCTGCATGATGCCGTCACCGGCCGCGACTACCTCGACATGTTCTCCTGCTTCGCGACCATGCCGCTGGGCTTGAACCACCCGAAGATGCACGAGCCCGAGTTTCTCGCGAAGCTGCAGCGCGCAGCCCTCGCGAACCCGTCGAACTCCGATGTGTACACCGTTGAGATGGCGGAGTTCGTCGACACGTGGGGACGTCTCGCGAAACCCGACTACCTGCCGCATGTGTTCTGGGTCGCCGGCGGCGCGCTGGGCGTCGAGAACGCGCTGAAAGCCGCATTCGATTGGAAGGTGCGCCAGAACTTCCGCAAGGGCTACACGGAAGAGAAGGGCCACCAAGTGCTGCACTTCCGCGACTCGTTCCATGGCCGCTCGGGCTACACGCTGTCGCTGACCAACACGGCGGACCCGCGCAAGTATATGTATTTCCCGAAGTTCGACTGGCCCCGCGTGGACCCGCCCTACCTGCGTTTCCCCGTGACGCCGGCGGAGCTCGAGCGCGTCAAGGCCGCAGAGGCCGCGACGATGGCGCAGATCAAGCAGGCATTCGCCACGCGCAAGGACGACATCGCGTGCATCCTGATCGAGCCGATCCAGGCCGAGGGCGGTGATCACCATTTCCGCCCCGAGTTCCTGCGCGCGCTGCGCGACATCGCTCACGAGAACGCCTCGCTGTTGATCTTCGACGAAGTGCAGACGGGCATCGGCCTGACCGGCAAGATGTGGGCGCACCAGCATGACGACATTCGCCCCGACCTGTTGGCATTCGGCAAGAAGACGCAGGTGTGCGGCATGATGGCCGGCCCCAAACTGGATGAAGAGCCGGACAACGTGTTCGCCATCAAGAGCCGCATCAATTCGACGTGGGGCGGCAATCTCGTCGACATGGTGCGCTGCCAGCGCTTCCTCGAAATCATCGCGGAGGACAAGCTCGTCGAGAACGCTGCGACGGTCGGCGCCCATCTGCTCAAGGGGCTCGAGAAGCTCGCGGCCGAGCGGCCCGAGCAGCTGCGCGATGCGCGTGGCAAGGGCCTGATGTGCGCGATCGAATTCGCCGACCCGGCGCTGCGTGACGCGGTGGCCAGGAAAGCGTATGAATTGGGCATGATCATCCTTTCCTGCGGGACTTCCAGTCTGCGCTTCCGGCCGCCACTCGATGTGACGGTGGACGAGATCGACGAGGCGCTCGGCCTGTTGCGCCGCGCCCTCGTTGCATGAGCGACAAGCCGCGCTTTCGTGAGTCGGGCGCGATCGTCCTGATCCGGGGCCATGGTCAGCACCTCGAGGTGTACTGGGTGCGCCGTGGCGACCAGGTCAGCTTCATGCCCGGCTTCTACGCGTTCCCGGGCGGCATCGTCGGCCCTGGCGATGCGGATTTGCCCATCGATGGCGCGAGCGACGATCGCGAACGCGCCTTGCTCGCCTGCGCCATCCGCGAGACGTTCGAGGAGATCGGCGTGCTGGTCGCGAGCGCAGGCGTTCGCGATGTCGCAACGCTCGCGGAGGTGCGCGAACGTGTGTTGTGCGGTGAGGCCACGTTTGCGGCGCTGGCCAGCGAGTTCGGCTGGCGCTTCGACGGAAGTGAGCTCGCCGCCGCCGGCCGCTGGCGCACGCCGGCGTTCTCGAGCATGCGTTTCGAGGCGACGTACTTCCTGGCTCGCGCGCCCGAGGGTGCTAGCCCTGAGATCTCCGACGACGAACTCGCCGAAGGCGAGTGGATCGCGCCGGCCGAAGCGCTCGAGCGCTGGCAGGCCGGCGACGCCGTGTTCGCGGCACCCATCCTGTCGACGCTGCGCGAGATCGCCGCGGGGGAGTCGGCGCTTGCCTCGCGATTAGCCGCAGCCCCCGAGCACCTGGGCGATCCGCATCGGATCGAGTTGTCGTGGGGGATCGTCCTGCAGCCCATGCCGACGCGCGCCCTGCCGCCCGCGACGCACACCAATGCCTATCTCGTGGGTGATCGCGAGATGGCGCTCATCGATCCCGGCAGCGGCGACCCTGCGGAGATCGAGGCGCTGTGCAAGCTCATCGGGCGATTGGGCGCCGATGGCCGCACGCTGACGCGCATATTACTGACGCACGCGCACGGCGACCACATCGGCGGCGTCTCGGCATTGCGCGCGCGCTACAACATTCCAGTGTATGGCCACGCGCTGATCGGCGATCGCGTGGCGTTGGATGGCACACTCACCGATGGCGAGGTCATCTCGCTCGCCGCTGCGCGCGACTCGTGGGACCTGCGCGTCTTGCACACGCCCGGGCACGCGCGCGGGCACCTGTGTTTCCTGCACGAGAGGACCGGGGCGCTTTTGTCGGGCGACCACATTGTCGGCGCGGGCACCGTCATCATCGACCCGCCCGAAGGGGACATGGCCGCCTACATGGCCTCGCTCGAACGGCTGAGCGCGCTGCCGCTGCGCACATTATTCCCCGCGCATGGCTCGCCCTCCGGGGCTCCGCATCGCCGGATCCGCGCGCTGATCGTGCATCGCCACGAACGCGAGCAGCGCGTGATCGAGGCGCTGGGCGCGGAACCCGCGACGCTCGCCGAATTGTTGCCGCGCGCCTACGCGGATGTGGCTGCCGCGCTGTGGCCCTACGCCGAGCGATCGATGCTCGCGCACCTGCTGAAGCTCGAGCGCGATGGACGCGCGTTGCGCGACGGCGAACGCTGGCGGCGCGGCTCATCGCGTGGCCCCGTGGCCGGCGCCGCGAGTTGAATCCCGCCTACCTGCTGGCGGCCGCATCGTCCGTGTGTTTCGGCGCGGCCGACCTGTGCGGAGGCATGGCCGCGCGCCGCGCTCCCGCGGTAACCGTCACGTTGTTCTCAGGGCTCGCCGCGCTCGTCATGCTCGCGCCGGCGATGGGGTTTATCCGCGGCCATGCCACGCCTGTCAGCCTCGTTTGGGGAGCCGCCGCAGGAATATTCGGTGGCGTCGGCGCGTTGCTGCTCTATCGCGCGTTGGCCCACGGTCCCGTCAGCGTGGCTTCGCCCATCCTGTGCATCACCGGCCTCGCACTGCCAGTCATCGTCGGCTTTGCCCTCGGCGAGCGCCCATCGATATTCGCGATCGTCGGCTTGGTGCTGACGCCCGTGTCGATCGTCTTGCTCGCCCAGGCCGATTCCGGTTGGACGCCCGAGCAACGCGAGCAGGTGCGCCGCGTGATCCCCATGGCGTTGTTCTCGGGATTCGCGATCGGATTCTTCCTGCTGTTCCTCGGCCGCATCCCCGCCGGTTCGGGGCTCTTGCCCATCGCACTCTCGCGCGTCACCGGCATGGTCGTGCTCGCCGCTTGGGCGCTGCTTCGCCGGCTGCCACTCGTGCCCGTCGCGGGCGCGCGCCGCATGTCCCTGGCCGCCGGCGCGCTCGATTCCGCCGCGAACATGGGCTACGTCGTCGCCGTGCAGCACGCGACCCTGGCGCTGGCCGCCGCACTCACCTCGCTTGCGCCGGCCACAAGCGTCCTGCTCGCCCGCGTGTTCCTCGGCGAACGCTGGAGCGGCGGGCAGCGCGCCGGGCTGGTCGTGGCGCTGGCGGCGGGAGTGTTGATCTCGCTGGGGTAGGGGGCGACAGTTCTTCGTTGAGGTGGCCCCTCTTGGTGGGTATCGTCATTTGCAAGCGTGCGTCGCGCACCAGCGTGCACGCAGAGAGGGACACAGTCACGTTTGCGTACTCCACTCCTGCCTCGGAGAGGGCCCATGGAGAACCCAATGATCAAGGCGGAATGCCTCGAGATTGACGACATCGACCCACGGGTCCATATCTATGTGATTCGAGAGGGTCATGACACTCACGAGACGCCGACGCTCGAGGTGTCCCCAACCGGACAAGCCTCACCCCGGGTGTATCACAGGGACTCGCCACACGTTGTCCGTCCCACGCGTCCGACGCAGGTGCGGTGGTGCGTGCACGGTCTTCGCGCGAACGAGACCATCACGCTCGAATCGGAGAATCCGCGGGACAAGATCTTTCCGCACGCGCCCTACCTGATCGAACATCCAGACAACACAATCGTAAGCGGCCCCGCACAGCGCCACGAGGCCAAGGATATATCGTGGTACTACAAAATCGTCTGGACGCCTTCCAGGGGCAAAGTTGTGGAGTACGCGCGCCAGAAGCGTGTGGAACTCGACCCCATCGTCATCATCAAGGAAGACCCCTGATCCCCGCCTAGCCGCCCGCGGCTATCGCTTTGCCGCGAGCAGCGCTACGAACCGCGGATTCTTGGCCAGTGGGAGGAATTCATCCTCCGCTGCGATGGCTGCGGGCGAGATTCCGTAGCGGAGGGCGCGCTCGAGAGCACCGAGGGCGCCCTCCGAGTTTCCACAGGTTGCTTCGAGCCGGGCGATTTCATGTGCCGCATTCGCATCGCTATCCTGTAGCGCTTGCTCGATCGTCGCCAGAGTGGCCGAGGCCTCGGTGCAACGCCCCAGCTTCGCCTGGCACAGTGCGCGGTGCAGCCAGGATTCGCTGTCCTTGGGGTTCACCTGCAACAGCTCGCCGAGTAGCCGATCGGCTTCGCCGTATTGCACACGCGCCGAGTCCGCTTGCCGGTTGCGGAAGTACCAATCCCCAAGGTTCATGTGGTGGATAGGCGCCCCAGGCTCGAGTGTGAGCGCGGTCTTGTAATAGCGCAGCGCTTCTGGCATGCGGTGCACGTAGAAATAGGCCGTTCCGATGTTGGAGGCCGTGGTGCCACTCTCAATCGAAGCCGGCAATTGTTTGTACTGCATGACCGCTTGCTCGAACCGCCCCGTCAATAACTCGACCGCGCCGAGTTGCTCGTAGCCGCGGTTCTTGCCGGGGACGATGCGGATGATCTGACGGAACGCCACACGAGCGCCCGCATAGTCAGGGCGGCGTAGCAGAACCCCACCCAGCGAGTTCCACACACGCCAATTGTTGGGCCGGAGCTTCAGCGCCTCGCGCAGGCAGGACTCCGCATTGGCGATGTCGCCGGCATTGCGATAGGTCGCCGCCAGTTGGAGCCACACCTCGTCCCACGCCGGGTTGATGGCCTGAATCGCCCGGAGCTCCCGAATCGCCTCCGCCGTTCGCCCGGTGACGCGGAAGATCTGCGCTCGTGCCAGCCGCCCCTCGATGAGGTTGGAATTGAACTGGAGTGAGCGATCGGCGGCTTCCCCTGCGCGGTGTAACGCGTCCGGAGACTTGTCGCGATTCCAAACCAGCACCAGGGCCCGAGACTTTCCAGCGAACGCCAGCGCGAACTCCGGGTCCAACACCAGCGCCTGCTCGTACAGCGCGAGCGCGCGATCGGGGGACAGCGGATCATCCGGCTCATCGAGAAACACGCCCGCGCGCAGGTAC
>JAYSRO010000272.1:0-31697 GCA_043720995.1 Candidatus Eiseniibacteriota bacterium | reverse complement strand
GGGAAGACGATCGCCGAGGGGGACAGGGTCTTCATCTTCGCCAGCGAGAACGAAGGTGGTGCGGGCCTTGTTGCCAGCGGTGTCGTTTCATTCGCTCGAGCGACCCCGAGGAAACCCGGCATCGCCCGACAGACACCGCGCGTTAGCATCACCGTTCGCCGCACCGCTCTCGCGAAGCGCCGCCTGGGGCGGAGCGAACTCAAGCTGGCCTCGGACTGGGGCGATGGTCGGCCCGAGACGGAGCTGAACTTCAAGTTCTATCGCCAGGCTACGAACAAGATCATCGGTGTCACGGCGGAGACGGCAGAGTTTCTCGGCAAGTGCTTCTAGGGCCGCAAACTCAGGATGAGCGTAGCGAATGCACCACGCGTTGTTTGTCTGCAGCCAGAATCGCCTTCGTAGCCCGACAGCCGAGCAGGTCTTCTCGCGGCTGCCCGGGATTGAGTGCGCCTCCGCGGGTGTCCACGACGCTGCCGACGTGCCGCTGGATCCTGAGTTGATCGACTGGGCAGATGCCATTTACGTGATGGAAGCCACTCATCGAATCAAGATCACGAAGAAATTCGGGAAACACTTGAACGGCAAGCGGATCGTCGTGCTGAACATCCCCGACGACTACGAGTACATGGAGCCGAGCCTGGTGAAGCTCCTCGTGCGGAGGGCCGGGCCGATGCTCGCGCGATATGTGGAGCGGGCGGAGGAGAGTCGATGAAGCGCTGGTCGTTTGCGAGCGACCAGCGGAACGATGAGGTGGAGCCGGCCACGATCGACCGCGAGCTCCAGCTCGATCTGGAATGCCAGCTGACGGAGGCCGGCCTCACCTTACAGGCGAAGGCCATGACCTGCGGCGACAACGGCTCCGACTGGGACTACGTCGTATACACCGTTGACGGAGCGTCCGGGGGGCGACTGGCGCTGGCGTTGGAGCTCTATCCCGACCCACTGGACATTCGTATGGGTGGTTGCGAGATGTTCTTGGAACTCGCCGCGTTCTCGCCCAATCCGCGAGCGCGCGAGCTGTGGCGTGAACACGTGGCGCGGACCGTCGGGCAGCTCCTCGACAGCGATCTGCGCATCGAGACGAGATGGTGGCGAGGGAAGTTCGTTGGCGGTTACTGCTGGCGGCGCGACGGGGACCGCTGGATACTTGTGGGTGGAGGCGGGAATCCGCTGATGTTCCTATGCAAGAAGCGAGTGAATGAGTATCCCCGCTCCCAGATCCCGCGAGAAAGGACGACAGCATGAGTGGTCAGCCAGAAAAGCGGGATCCCGGCAAGCTTTCCGTGCCGGAGAAGATTCTCCTGGTTCAGGATCTGTGGGACGAAATTGCACGCGACTCTGGCAATGTTGAGCTCACGCAGGCGCAACGCGAGGAGGCTGAGCGCAGATTGCTTGCTCACGAAAGCAGTCCGCGGGCCTACGCGTCATGGGAGGAGATCAAGAGCAGATTGGAATCGGAACGATGAGACGGGCCGTGTATCTGCTCCCTGAGGCGGAGCGCGTCCTCATCACGGCGCTGTTCCACGGCCGGCGCATCCAATCTCTCGTGCCGCACGGTACGGGCTCTGGCCCGCGTGAATCTTGAGCAACACCCGGCAGCGAACTCTCAGGTCCGCATCCCGAGCCTTACGATCCAGCCGCGTCAGCGACAGCCGTGTGGACCGACGCAGCCGCAGGGGCTGCACCATCGTGAGATATCCTTGTCCCTGGGCTGCTTCACTTCGACAACCTCAGAGATAAGGGTAGGCCTCACGTTTTTCAAGTGCTTCGCCGATTCAGGCGAAACGAATTAGTTCCCCGCAATTCGCAGTGAGCGGAAGCTGTGGGTGGTTCTGCTCCCGGCTGAGATTGAAGTGCGGTCTGCGCGGGCCGGTTCGGGCTTGAGACGGGGCGTTACGGGGGGTAAGCTTCGTCACATGAGTGAGCCCATTGTGACCGCTTCGCCCGATATTCTCAGTGGGGCGCCCGTGTTCACCGGCACCCGTGTGCCCGTGCAGGCTCTGATCGACTATCTCGAAGGTGGTGAGACGATCGACGAGTTCCTTCTCGGGTTCCCAACCGTGGCGCGATCCCAGGTTGTGGCTTTCCTCGATGAAGCTGCGGCCCGGATGATTCCCAAGGCGTCGTGAGAGTGCTTCTCGATGAGTGCGTCGACCGGCGCCTCGCCCGGTATCTACAGGGACACGATGTAAAAACGGTTCCTGCAGTTGGTTGGGCTGGGCTGAAGAATGGGGAGCTTCTGGGACGAGCTTCTGCGGAATTCGATGTCTTCGTCACGGTCGACCGCAATCTCTCCTTTCAGCAGACTCTCACTCGCTACGCCATCGCCGTGGTCGTCCTTCGAGCGAAATCGAATCGGCTGGCTGATCTGCGCGAGCTTGTGCCGGATTTGCTCGACCTTCTCCCAGTATTGAAGCCTGGAGAAGTGTCGTGGGTCGGCGACTGAATGAGCGAACACACCGCAAGCGTGCAGTGGAATCGTGAGGGCGCTGTCTTCACGGACAACCGCTACAGCCGCGGCCATCGTTGGGTTTTCGATGGCGGCGTCGAAGTGCCGGCCTCTTCGTCGCCCAAGGTCGTGCGGGTGCCGCTCTCGGTCGAGGCGGCAATCGATCCCGAAGAGGCGTTCGTCGCGAGCCTGTCGAGTTGCCACATGCTGTGGTTTCTCTCGCTCTCCGCGAAGCAAGGTTTTGTCGTCGACCAGTATCGCGATGAGGCGGTGGGGGCGATCGCGAAAAATGCCGATGGGAAGTTTGCGATGACGCAGGTGACGCTGCGGCCCGAGGTGCGCTTTTCCGGTGAGAAGCAACCGGTCGCAGACGACCTGGTCGCGCTGCATCACGAAGCCCACGAGCAATGCTTCATCGCAAACTCGGTGAAGACGGAAGTTCGCTGTGAGCCCGTCGCGGTCGCGTCATGACGTTCCCGGTGCATGACAGGGAGGCGCGATGAAGGACCTCGCCATCGCACTCGACAATCGCCCCGGCGCACTGGCCGAGATGGGCGAAGCGCTGGGGCGAGCGGGAGTGAGTGTCGAGGGCGGAGGCGCTTGGGTTGTCGATGGCAAGGGCGTCGCGCACTTTTTAATCACGGACGGAACTGCCGCCCGTCAGGCGTTGGAAGCCGCTGGCATCACGGTTCTCGCTGAGCGTGAGGTTCTCATCCAACGACTGAAGCAAGCAGTTCCCGGCCAACTCGGCATGCTCACACGCCGCATGGCCGAGGCCGGTGTGAACATCGAGGTCCTGTACAGTGACCATGACCACCAGTTGATCCTCGTGGTGGATGATCTCCCGCGTGGCCGCGAAGTTGCCGCGGCATGGATGCAGGAGCGTTCATGATGTTCGTCATGAATCCACGGGAGACCGGTTGCGCATGAATCCCACCGCACTCGATCACCCCGCCAACGCCGGCCTGCGCCACCGCTTTGGCGCGCGCGAGCTCCGGCCCGAAGTTTCGCCGCTCGCGACGCCGGACCAGATTGAACAGCCGTACATGACACTCGGCACGCATCCCGATTTGGTCGCGCGGCTCTGGGATGAGTTGCCCACGGAGCTTCCGGTCGACTGCCGTGCAGTCGTCTATGGCACGCCTGCGTTGATGCATCCCACGACGGGCATCGTCTTCGGTTTCGCGAATGGCACGCACACCTATGCACTCAGGTTGCCCGAGTTGGACCGCGCCGAGGCGATCCGCGCCGGCGCCACGAGGGTGACGCATCACACGGGTGGCCAGCCGACTTCCGACCTCGAGGACGTTGGCCCCGAGTGGGTGTTCTGCCGCTGGCTCGCGGACGAGAGCGCGTGGTGCCGCGCGGCGTACGAATTCGCGAGCGTGGGCTAGCCGGTGCCACACGTACATGGAACCAAGACGTCGGGCCGAGTAGAATCCCTGCATGAGTCCGACGGTGTTTCGCGACGGTGCCTATCGATTCTTCTTTTTCTCGCGAGAGGAATTGCGACCACACATTCACGTCAACCATCCGACCGGTGAAGCCAAGTTCTGGCTCGACCCGAAAATCGAGCTGGCTGTGAACTACGGACTAACGGCGCAGCGCCTCGCAAGGGCCCTCCGCCTGATCCAGGAGCATGAGGATGAAATCCGCGCCACGTGGCGACATCACTTCCCAGGTTGAAGTCTCCGGAATATCCCCACATGGTATCTGGCTGTTCTTGGGAGATCGGGAGGCTTTTCTTCCCTTTGCCGAATTCCCCTGGTTCCGTGACGCGTCAGTGGCAGGGGTTCTCCATGTGGAACGACCCCAGCCGCATCACTTGTACTGGCCGGATCTGGATGTCGATCTCGATGTTCAGTCGATCCTTCATCCGGATCAGTTCCCGTTGATCAGCAGGGAGAAGCCCATGGCACGCCCGCAGCGGGCGACTGCTCCGCGCGGCGTGGCGCGCAGGCCGGCCCCCAAGCAACCCCGCCGCACGAAGCGCTGAGCACGCGGGCTTCTTGATTCTCGGCTGCAAGTTTGCCTCCGCAAGTTGACCCCACTCGCCGCTTCGGGGACTCTCGCGCGCACGGAGCCCCCACTCGATGACCTCGCGCGAACCCTCATTGTTGCCTGACGAAGCCGTCCGCCCCCGGCGCACATTGCTGGGCCGCGCGCGTATCTGGCTGCTTACCGGGCTGCTGGTGCTCGCGCCCTCGGCGATCACGGTGTGGGTGTTCTTCCGTCTGCTCAACACCATCGACAACCTGCTGGGCCGCTACCTGCGCTTCGAAGCGTTCGATTACCACCGCTTGCCCGGGGCGGGGCTGCTGGCGACGTTGTTGTTGCTCATCATCGTCGGCGCCATCACCTCGCGCTTGGGGTCCGGGCCGATCGGGCGCCTGTGGGACCGCGTGCTGATGCGCATTCCGGGAATCGCGCTGCTTTACGGCTCGACCAAGTCGCTCGGCGATGCCCTGCTCAACCCGAACCAGCAGCCATTCCAAAGCGTGGTGCTGGTACCGTGGCCGTCGCAGGGTTCGTGGCGTGTCGGGTTCATCACGGGGCGCGCGCCGGCGGATGTCGTGCGCGGGCTCAAGCAGGACGTGGAGGTCGTGTTCGTGCCGAGCACGCCCAACCCGGCTTCCGGCTTCGTGCACTATGTGGTGCGTGACCAGGTCGTCTACCTCGATTGGCCGGTCGAGTATGGTCTGCAGGTCATCGTCTCGGGCGGTGTGGTGCAACCACCGTCGACCACGAAGGGCGCGAGCCTCCCGGCCGCGGGTGAGGCCTCCGCTTAGCGCAGCACCCGCAATACCCGCATCGCCGCAATCCCGGCCGCACCCAAACGGAGCACGCATCGTGGCGCTGCAACGCAGCGAAGGCATCGTCCTCAAGACCTACCCGCTCGGCGACACGAGCCGCATCGTGGTGGTGTTCATGCGCGATCTCGGCATGGTGCGGCTGGTCGCCAAGGGGGCGCGCAAGACGCCGCAGCGCTTTGGCTACGCGCTCGAACCGCTGTCACGCGGGCGCTACGTGTTCTATCACAAGGCCGATCGCGATCTGCACCTGCTCTCGCAGGCCGACACCCTCACGCCGACCGGTAGCAAGATGGGGGATCTCGCGCGGCTCGCGCACGCCCAGGCCACCACCGAGTTGATCGATCGACTCGTGTGGGGCGAGGAGCCGCAAGCGGAGCTGTACGATCTGCTGGTCGCCGCACTCGATGCCGTGACGCGCGCGCCGCTGGCGTCCTTGCCCGCCGTGATCATCGCCTTCGAGTTGCAGGTCGCGAGTCTGCTCGGCTACCGCCCACGGCTCGATGCGTGCGCGGGGTGCGGCGCGCCGATTTCTCCGCGACGCCTGTTCTCACCCGTGCGTGGCGGGCTCGTGTGCGACCGCTGCGCCGCCTCGGAGCCGGGCACCATACAGTTGTCCGCCGATGCGCTCGGCGGACTGGCGTTGCTGTTGTCGCGACCCGTCGAACAGGCCGGCGAGTTCCTCGAAGTAAAGCGCACCGCCGAGATCCAGCGCGTCGTCGAGATGTTCTTCATGCATCACTTCCAGCGCTTCCACGGATTGCGTTCACTCGAACTGCTGCGCTCATTGACGGGCGCCGGTGGCGGCGTTGCGGAAGATGATGGCGGCGGCGAGTCGCCCTGACACCAGCAGTGGTGCGAATTTGGTCACGGCGATGTGCACGCTGGTCTGGGTTCTTGCCGCACTGGTGCGGCTACGACGGTGCGCGGGCAACCCCAGTTCCGTAGGCGCGTAGGCCTCAATAACGGGCGGAGCCTGCGATCGTCGCGATCTCGCGACCATCTCTGTGAACACGCCACTATTCACCACGCCGAACGGAGTCATCCCATGATTGCCCTCATGCGGTCGTCGCATCGCGCTCCCTCATTGCTCGCACTCACATTCATCGTGTTGCTCGGCGCTGCCTTGGTGCCGGTGGCCGACGCGGCGCCCTCGAGCCCGGTTGCCCAGAGGCCAGCGCGACTCGGTGGCGCGGAGTCCTTCCGGCTGTTGCAGCAAGCCGACAGCAGTTACCGCGCCAAGCACTGGATCGGCGCCGCGGAACTCTACGCGCGGTTGTCGGCGAACGACTCTACAAATGGCCACGTCTGGCAGAATCAAGCCTGGTGCATGTACCAGCTGGAGCGCTTCAGCGAGGCGTCTTCGTTCTTCCAGCGCGCCGTGGCGCTCGGGGGGGGACGCCCAGGTCAGTCCCCGGCCTCCTCGAACGCCTACAATGCGGCCTGTTGCGAGGCGCGTGCGGGGCATCGCGATCCTGCGCTCGCCTGGCTTCAGCGCTCGCTCGACATGGGATATGCGCCTCGTTCTGGCATCGCCGACGACGCCGACCTCGCGTCTCTACGGAGTGATCCCCGCTTCGCAGACCTCGCGCATCCCGGAGTTGCGACTGCGGCCGGTCGCGATGCGGGTTGGCGGAGCGATCTCGACTACCTCGTCTCCGAGATCCATCGCCTGCACGCGGTGTATCGCACCGAGCCGCTGCCGCCCGGCTTTGACGCCGCGGTGGCTTCACTCCGAGCTGACCTTCCACGGCTCAACGATGGCGACATCGCCGTTCGCCTGCAGGGCTTGCTCGCGCGCCTGGGCGATGGACACTCCGGCGTGCGCATGATGGCTTCGCGGGTGGGGTTCCACACGCTACCGCTGAAGACGTTCCTGTTTCCCGAGGGCCTCAGGGTGTTCAGTGCGCCCGCGGCTTACGCGAAACTGACGGGGAGAAACGTGGTCGGGCTTGGCGGCCAGCCCTTAGCCGTGCTGCTCGAGCGACTGCGTCCCTATGTCAGCCGCGACAATGATATGGGAGTGGCCTGGTCCGCTCCGAGGTTTCTGTCATCGATCGAGGTGCTGCATGCATTGGGTTGCGTGGCGGACTCGACCGGAGTCGACGTCGAGACCGAGGACCCGAGCGGGCAACGCGAGACCGTGCACGTCGCGCCCAGCGCGCATGCCGCATCGCCGCACATGGACAAGCTCACGTCCCCGGAAGGGGTCGCCGAGATGCCGCTGTACCTGCGTCACGTCGACAACATTTTCTGGAGCGAGCCACTCGAGAACGGGCATGTGATGTATGTGCAGTTCAATCAGGTCATGGACAAGCCCGAGGAGCGGCTCGCCGCATTCGCGCTGCGGCTGCGCGACCAGCTGGCGCAGGGCGGGGTGGCCGACGTGATCGTCGACGTGCGCCACAACAATGGTGGCAACGCCATGGTGCTCGACGAGTTCGTGCGCACGCTGACGGCCTTCGACGCAATGCACCCGGGGCGGCATCTCTATGTCATCACCGGCCGCGCTACATTCTCGGCTGCGCAGGTATTCATCAATCGTGTCGAGGCGGGTACCAACGCCGTGTTCGTGGGCGAGCCCAGCAGCTCGCGCCCAGACTTCGTGGGCGAGGATACCGAGGTCCGGCTCCCTTTTAGCGGACTCGTCACCACAGTGTCCTCGCGCCGCCACTTCATTGACGGCTGGGATACTCGCGCGTGGATCGCGCCCACCGTCTCCGCTGCGCCGACCGCGGCCGACTACTTCTCGGGACGCGACGCCGCGCTGGAGGCGGTGCTCGAACTCGTGCGGGAGGGGGCAAAGGTCCCGCAGTGAGGCCGATCGAACCTCTGGATGCGTTGCGCTCTCACCACTGCTCTCTGTGGCTGACCGCAGGCGTGAATCGCCATGACGCGCAGGCTGCGCAGCGCTACACTGTCCCACCCCGGCGATAGGGCCACTTAACGAGTGCGGGGCAGGGGGGCAAAGCCGAGCTGCCGCGATCATGGAGGCACGGCATGAGCACTGCGGCTGAGTTCACCAGCGACCCTCTCATCAGAGCGCTTCGGGTCACGGCGGACGAGATTGTTGCGCAACTCACGGACGGGCGGGTCATCAGCGTGCCACTTGCATGGTCCTGGCGGCTGTCCGAGGCGACGGCCAAGCAGCGAGGCAACTTCCGCCTCATCGGGGCGGGTCAAGGAGCTCATTGGCCCGGGCTGGACGAGGACATCAGCGTCGAAGGGATGCTGCATGGAATCCCTGCGCGCCCGCCGCGACAGCGGCGTGCACAAACGGGTGCCGTATCGTGCGCGATCGCAGGCCACCGAAGCGGCGTACGCAACCGTCGCGCAGGCGAACTCCGCGCGGTTGATGCGCGGGGCGGGCCATTCCGCCACTGCGGCGTGCAACACCCACCACGCTGTCACCCACCACGCTTCATCGCCTGCACCCCCATGCGGTAGACTGCGCGGCTCCATTACCGCATCACGCCCCATGGGTGGAACAGGAGACGCGATGTCCGCACTCGAGCCCCGCCGATCACTCCAGGAAATGATGGCCGCGCTCCAGCAATACTGGATCGAGCGCGGCTGCGTCATAGCGCAGCCCTATCCGTCGGAAGTCGGCGCGGGCACCTTTAATCCCGCGACGTTCCTGCGCTCGCTGGGTCCCGAGCCGTGGCGCGTCGCGCACGTCGAACCCTCACGCCGGCCGAAGGATGGCCGCTATGGCGAGAACCCGAACCGCTTCCAGCAGTTCTACCAGTACCAGGTGCTGCTCAAGCCCTCGCCGCCGGATGTCGTGGACCAGTACTTCGACTCGCTGGTCGCCATCGGCATCGAACCGCGCGACCACGACCTGCGCCTGCTCGAAGACGATTGGGAATCGCCCACGCTGGGTGCCGCGGGGCTCGGCTGGCAGGTGTTGATGGATGGCACCGAGATCTCGCAGTTCACGTACTTCCAGCAGTGCGGCGGCATGGATCTCGACGTCATCTCGGCCGAGCTGACGTACGGGCTCGACCGCATCGGCATGATGTTGCAGGGCAAGGAGCGCGTGCAGGACCTCGTGTGGTCCGCCGGCGGCAATGGCATGCCTGCCGTCACGTGGGGCGACCTGTGGCTCCAGAACGAGCGCGAGTTCTCGCGCTACAACTTCGAGGCCGCCGACGTCGAGGCGCACTTCAGCATGTTCAAGCACTGGGAAGCCGACGCCGTGCGCCTGCTCGATCTAGGGATGGTGATGCCCGGCTACGACTGCGTGATCAAGTGCTCTCACTTGTTCAACGTGCTCGACGCTCGCGGCGCCATTTCGGTGAGCGAGCGCGTGGGCTACATCGGGCGCGTGCGCAAGCTGGCGCGCAAGGCCACCGCGGCCTACGTCAAGCAGCGTGGCGAGATGGGCTACCCGCTGATCAAGGACGCGGCCGAACGCGAGCGCTGGCTCACGAAACTCCCGGAAGCGGAGGCCAAGCGTGGCGCGTGACCTGTTGTTCGAGATCGGCGTCGAGGAAATCCCGACGTCCTACATTGAGCCCGCGTTGGCGCAACTCGAGCGCGAGGCGGATGCCGCGCTCAAGGAGCGGCGGCTCGGCTTCCAGGACCTAGCGATGTACGGCACGCCACGGCGGCTCACGCTACTGGTGCGCGGGGTCGTGGACCGGCAGACCGACTTCGATGAGGAGGCGACGGGGCCCGCCACCAAGGCGGCGTACGATGCCGAGGGCAAGCCGACGCGCGCGCTGCTGGGATTCTGCCAGGGCAAGGGTGTCGATGTGGCGGCGGTGCGCCGCGTGACCACGCCCAAGGGCGAATACGTCGCAGTGACCGTGCATCACACGGGCAAGCCCGCGGCCGAAGTGCTGACGCCGCTGCTCGCGACACTGGCGACGCGGCTGCAGTTCCCCAAGTCGATGCGCTGGCTCGACAACGACACGCGGTTCGCGCGCCCGGTGCGCTGGCTGGTGGCGCTGCTGGGTGACGAGGTGCTGCAGGTCGAGGCGTTCGGTGTGGTCGCCGGCGCCGACTCGATGGGCCATCGCTTCCTCGCGCGCGGCCCCGTGCGCATCGGCGATGCGGGGCGCTACATCGGCGCGCTCGAGGACGTCAATGTCATCGCGGATCGTGAACGGCGCGAACAGCGGCTGGCGCAGCAGGTGGAGGCACTGGCGCGTGACGCGGGCGGTCAGGTCGTGCTCGACCCTGAACTGATGTCGATCAACGCCGATCTCGTGGAATGGCCGACGGCGTTCTCGGGGCAGTTCGACCCGAAGTATCTCGACCTGCCGCGCGAGGTCATCGTCACGGCGCTGCGGGAGCACCAGCGCTTCTATGCGGTCGAGCAGGCGAGCGGCAAGCTCTTGCCGTTCTTCATCGCGGCGCGCAACGGCGATGGCCGCGGGCTCGACATCGTGCGCAAGGGCAACCAGGAAGTGCTGGTCGCGCGGCTCGAGGACGCCAAGTTTTACTGGGAGACCGACATCAAGCACGCGCCGGCCGAGCGCATCGAGGCGCTCGCGAGTGTCGTGTGGATGGAGGGCCTCGGCAGCTTGCGCGAGAAGGCCGCGCGGCTCGACTCCCTGAGCGGCTGGCTGGCCGCGCGGTTGGCGCCCGCCAGCGATGCCGCGGCGCGGCGCGCGGCGTGGCTGTGCAAGACCGACCTGTTGTCCGAGATGATCGGCAGTGGCAAGGAATACGCGAGCCTCGAAGGCACGATGGGCGGCCACTATGCCCGGCGCGCCGGCGAGCCCGAACCCGTTGCCGCGGCGATCGCAGAGCACTATCGCCCGCGTGGCTCGAGCGACGCGCTGCCCGCGACCGATGCGGGGTCGATCCTGTCGCTCGCCGACAAGCTTGATCACGTGACCGGAGCATTCGTCGGCGGCAAGGTGCCGAGCGGTAGCGAGGATCCGTACGGTGTGCGCCGCGCGGGCAATGGCGTGGTGCGCATCCTGGTCGAGCAACAGCGGCGCCTCGACCTCCAGGCCACGACCATGGAAGCGACGCGCATCTTCTTCACCGCCGACCCGCAACTGCCGCAGGCCGCGATCATGAAGCAGCTTGCCGAATTCTGGCGCGGGCGCATCGAGTTGGCGCTCGAGGAGCGCGGTATCGCCTACGACACGCGGGACGCTGCGCTCGAGGCGCGCATCGCCATGGCGGCGGGCGAGGGTGCTGCCACGCAGCGTCGCGCGGGCTGGGCGGATCCTTGCGATGCTTTGGCGCGCGCGCGCGTGCTCGCCGAGTTTCGCGGCAACCGCGACTTCGCGCCGCTCGTCATCCTGTTCAAGCGCGTCGCCAACATCCTGAAGGCCGCCACCGAGAAGCCGGGCGCGCTGGATGCTGCGCTGCTCAAGGAGCCGGCAGAGCAGGCGTTGAGCGCGGCGCTGGATGCCGCGCGCAAGCGCACCGATCCTCTGTGGGACAAGCTGCAGTACGCGGAGATCCTGCCGGCCCTGCTCGAACTCGAGGCGCCGATCCACACGTTCTTCGACGATGTGCTCGTGAATGCCGAGGATCCCGCCGTGCGGCTCAACCGGCTGGCGCTGCTCACCGGAGTGCGCGAGTTGTTCGTGCGCGGCTGGGACTTGTCGCGCGTGGTGGTGGAAGGCGAGAAGAGTTGAACGCGTCTGCATTGCGGGGCGGGGTGCAGGTGCCCGCAAGGGGCGCACGGGCGTTGACCCTCGCCGCGGTCCTGCTCGCGATGTGCGGCGGCGGCTCCGCGTACGCCACTGGTGCGAGTGCCGACTCGGGGCTCTCGGCGGAACGCAGCCTGCGCACGTTGCTCATCCCATCGGTGCATGCCGACGTCTCACGCGCGGCTCCCCGTTGGCGTGACGTGGCGTTCATCGCCGCAGCCACTGGCGTGGGTGTGATGGCCAGCGCGAACGATCTCACGTTGAGCCGCCATGTCGCGGCCGGGCAGTCGAGTGCGAGCCGGCACCTCTCGGATGCCGTGCGTCCCCTGGGCAGCGAGGTCGTGCTCGCGGGCGGAGTGCTCGCATGGGGCGCAGCGTGGGCATCGCAGCGCGAAGGTCTGTACGCCGCGGTTCAGCGCGCCGATCTCTCGATCGCCGCGGCCGCGGTCTGCACCTACGGCATCAAGCAGGCCGTCGGACGCCACCGTCCCGAGGACTCGCCGGACGACGCGGGCGTGTACTCACGGTTCTCGAATCACGATTCGTTCCCCTCGGGCCATTCCACGCTGGCCTTTGCCACCGCGGCAGCACTCGACCGCGAGACGTCTTCGCGCTGGATCCCGGCGATTGGCTATCCGCTGGCAGCGCTGGTGGGCTGGTCACGCGTGCACGACCGCAAACACTGGCCGAGCGACGTGGTCGCGGGTGCGGCGATCGGTTTCGGCGTGGCGTGGAAGGCGGAGGACGTGATGCGGCCGCTCGCGCATGACGCCGCAGGGACGTCTGGTGCGCGGCTCGAGTTCGACGCGCTCGATGGTTCGCTCGCGGCCGTCCGGTTGCGCTGGCAGTTCCCGTAGCTCAGCGTGTTGCGGCGGCGAAGACCAGCTCCTGCTGCGAAGTCGTTCCCGTCGTGATGCGCATCTGATACCTCCGGACCTTCAATGGCGAATCCGCCCATGAACCGCGTGGTTTCGGGGCCGAGGCCAGGGTCGAAGCGGCGCAGGTGCAAGGAACTATCGCGAGCGACGCAAAGGTGGCCGTGGACGCCGGCGCGGGCGAATGCGGGCGCGGCCTTGCCCGTGATCTGGGTCGCCGGGTACTTTGGCGCTGCGGCAACACTGCCTTCCTTGGAGGCCATACACCGGTTCGGGTTCAAGGTTGGTCGACTTTTTCGATGCACCGAAGGGAGCACGGGCATGGCGCTCAAGGAAAAGGCCGAGATCGTCGATGCCGACGGGCTCAAGCGGATCGTCACACGCATCGCTCATGAAATCGTCGAGCGCAACAAGGGGGTCGATGACCTCGTGCTGGTGGGCATCAAGCGCCGCGGGGTGCCGCTCGCGCAACGCATCGCCGAGCGGATCACCGAGTTCGAGGGGCGCCCACCGATCCAGGGCAGCCTCGACATCACGTTGTATCGCGACGACCTCTCGCTGGTCGCCCAGCAGCCCGTCGTCGGCGGCTCCGAGATCCCCGTCGACGTGCGCGGCAAGACGGTGGTGCTGATCGACGACGTGCTCTACACGGGGCGCACGATCCGCGCGGCGATGGATGCATTGATCGACTTCGGGCGACCGCGCTCGATCCAGCTGGCGGTGGTCATCGACCGCGGCCATCGTGAACTGCCGATCCGCGCCGACTACGTGGGCAAGAACGTGCCGACGTCGCGCCGCGAAGTGATCGGCGTCAAGTTGCTCGAGGTGGATGGCGTTGACAGCGTGGTCATCAAGGAGAGCGACGAGCCGGCCTGAGTCCTGGGGGCCTGCGTCGCAGCGTAATAAAGAGCGCCGGACCTCTCGCGAGATCCGGCGCCTTTGTTTATCGCGTTGCGTTTCCGGCTAAAGCGCCGGTCCATCCATGCGGTTGCCGGCGAACACGTACGGGAACGCCCAGCGCTGCGAATCGTAGGCTGCCTCGTCGTCGTAGAGCGAGCCGTGCGAGATCGCATCGACACCAAAGTGCCACAGTCCGCGCGCGAAGCGACGGCTGGTGAGGACACCCGTGTAGGTGCCGTCGCCATTGCTGGTCAGCCGCTGGCGGCGTTCGTTGTGGTGGAACAGCACCACGTCGTCATTGTGGGACGTCGTCACCGTCAGCGTGACCGCGGCACCCGGCTCGAAGCGCAGCAGGCCGCGCAAACGCACGAACGCCAGCGGATCGGTGATCGTGGTGTCGAGGGCGCCGCACTGGACGCGCAGGCTCTGGATCTGCGTGGTGTGGTCGAGCGAGTTCACGATGGCGCCGGTGATCCCCGCGACGCGCCAGCGGACCCGCAGGCTGTCGTGGTCGCAATCGGCATCGCGCGGCACGTCGTGCGGCAAGCCGCTGCGGCGCAGCAGGACCTTGCGCACGCGCGTCTCATCGAGCGTCTTGGTGATGAGGTGGCGGGTCGAATCGGAGAGGATCGCGGCAGCGGCGCCGCTGGAGTCGCTGCTCGGGGCACCGGCAAGAATGTTGAAGCTGCCGGTCAGGTGCGTGCTGATTGTGGCGACGGCGCGGGTCGGGACGCCGGTCGAGTCGGTGTCGGAGTAGGCGATCTCGAAGTGGCGATCGCGGGTGGTGAAGTGACGCCAGAAGGTGAGCGGGCGGATCGCGGAGAGCCCGCCAATGGCGCTCGAGGTCATCTGGGTCTGGTCGTCGGTGATGCCGTCTTCGATGACGCCCGTTTGGGTCGTCAGCTCGCTGACGACCTGGGCATCATTCGAGGCGTTCGCGGACGACCTCGGGGTGGTCACTGCCGAATTGCGGCTGCATCCAGCCATGATGCCGGCTGCGAGAAGCAGGAGCAGGGCTGCGTGAAGTCTGGATCGCATGATGTGAGTCCTCCGGTGTCGTTCGGTCACGGCGTGATCGCCGGTCCGGCCCATGTTGGCAGGATACGCAGGGATGCCTCGCAGACGTCATGCCAGCGATCAATCTTCGTTAAGCCATTGCGGCGCATGGGGGAGGTCAGCGTCCGCCCGCCCGCTCGCGTGTACCTCAAGGTGCACTTTTGTAGAACGTGCGGACGCCCGCGGTCACGACGCCTCGGGGGAGTGGGTGGAGCGTGCGGCGGCCGGGTGAGCGTTTCGCCCAGCCAAACCCAGGGTGCCATCACTATTGAGCGGGCGCTCTCCGATGGGTTAGAGTGCCGCAACAATTGATTCACCCCAGTCCTTTAATGTCGGCCCGGAGAGGCCGGAAAGGAATGTCCGATGGTCGACACGACTGCTTTGCACGCCCCGTCTCCTTCGAGCACGGGGATTTTTTTTGATCCCGCCCCGTCGCGTTCTGCCACTGCCACTGCCACTTCGCTGACGCCGCGCCGTCACTTGCTCGGCCTCGAAGGAATGCCCGCCGAACACTTGCTCGAACTGCTCGAGTCCGCTCGCCAGTGGCGGCAGCGGTGGAGCCTCGGCCGTGTGCCGCGCGAGACCCTCGCGGGCGTCGAGGTGTGCAACGCGTTCTTCGAAGACTCGACGCGCACACGCTTGTCGTTCGAGTTGGCCGAGCGCCGGTTGGGGGCCACGCCGCTATCGTTCGGCATCGCTGGCTCGTCGTGCTCGAAGGGGGAGTCCCTGCTCGACACGTTGCACACTATCGCCGCGATGGGCATCGATGTGCTGGTGATGCGCCATTCCGCGGCAGGGGCGGCATTGTGCGCCTCGCGCGAATTGAGTGTGTCCGTCGTCAACGCGGGGGACGGCGCGCACGAACACCCGACGCAGGGCCTGCTCGACTTGATGACGCTGTCGGATGCGTGGGACGGCGAGTTCGCGGGTAAGCGACTCGCCATCATTGGTGACGTCGCGCACTCGCGCGTGGCGCGCTCGGCGTGCTTCGGGCTCGCCACACTGGGCGCTTCGGTCACCGTGGCGGGTCCCGCGACACTGTTGCCGCACGATGTCGAAGCGCTCGGCTGTGACGTGGCGCCATCTGTAGAGGAGGCATTGCGCGACGCCGACGCGGCGATCGTGCTGCGATTGCAGACCGAACGGATGGAGCAGGGTCTGTTGCCCTCGCTCGCCGAGTACGCCGCGGTTTGGGGCGTCAACAAGGCGCGGGCGGAGTTGATGAAGCCGCGCGCAGTGCTGCTGCATCCGGGGCCGATGAATCGTGGTGTCGAGATCACCTCCGAAGTCGCGGATGCCGAGCGCAGTCGCGTGCTGGTGCAGGTCGAGAACGGTGTCGCCGTGCGCGCAGCGGTGCTGGCGTGGTGCGCAGGGCGGGAGGCGGCGTGAGCGGCGCGCTGGTCATTCGCAACGCGCGCCACTGGAAGAGCGGCGCGCTGCTGGACTTGGCGATCGCTGAGGGCGTGGTGCTCGAGCGTGTGCCGAGCGACATCGCCCGCGAGATTGACGCCGCCGGGGCCGTCCTTGCGCCGGGGCTCGTCGATGCGCACGTGCACCTGCGCGAGCCTGGCCAATCGCACAGGGAGACGATCGCCAGCGGCACACGCGCGGCGGCGGCGGGTGGCTTCACCGATCTGCTGTGCATGCCGAATACCGCGCCGGTGCTCGACACGCCCGCGTGGGTCGAGTGGGTGCGCGACCGCGCGCGCCGCGCCGGGCATTGCCGCGTGCACCCGATCGCGGCACTGACGCGCGGTCAGCAGGGCGAACAGTTGGCACCGCTCGTCGCACTCGCCGCGGCGGGCGCGGTGGCGTTTTCCGACGATGGCCGCCCCGTCATGTCGGCGGCGGTCATGCGCCATGGGCTCGAGTACGCGGCGCGCACCGGCTGTCCCATCATCGTGCACGAGGAAGACCTCGCCCTGCGCGGGGATGGCTGCATGAACGAGGGCGCGACCTCTGCGCGATTGGGGCTCAAGGGCATTCCGTCCGCCGCCGAGTCGGTGATGGTGCGGCGCGATGTTGAACTCGCCGAGTTGAGCGGCGGGCTGCTCCACCTGGCACATCTCTCGTGCGCTGCTTCGTTCGAGGGCCTGCGCGATGCGCACCGGCGCGGCCTCGATGTCACCGGCGAGACCTGCCCGCACTACTGGATGCTCACCGACGAGAGCGTCGGCGATTACGACACGAGCGCCAAGATGAACCCTCCGCTGCGTGACGAGGCGGACCGCCAGGCGACCATCGCGGCGATCGCGGATGGCACCATCGACCTGCTGTCCACCGATCACGCGCCGCACTCTGAACTCGAGAAGCGCCAGGTGTTCGACGCGGCGCCTTTCGGCATCGTCGGGCTCGAGACCGCGTTGGCGCTGACGCTGACGGGGCTCGTCACGCCCGGCCACATCTCGCTCGCGCGCTCCATCGAGCTGTGGAGCGAGGCGCCGCGCCGCCGCTTCCGGTTGCCGGCGGTGACGCTCGAGCCCGGCACGCCCGCGGATCTCGTGCTGTTTGATCCTGCGGCCGTCTGGACCGTGGATCCCGCGCAATTCCACTCGCTTGGCCGCAACACACCGTTCGCGGGGGCGTCGCTGCAGGGGCGCGTGCTGCTCACGTTGTGCGCGGGCCGCGTGACGCACGACGCGCTCGGCGTGACGGCGCCGGCATGACGCTGCGCCCGCCGGCCATCCTGGCGCTCGAGGATGGGCGAGTCTTCCGCGGTGAGTCGTTCGGCTCGCGAACGGCGACCACGGGCGAAGTGGTGTTCAACACCGCGATGACCGGCTACCAGGAAGTGCTGTCGGACCCGTCTTATTGCGGACAGATCGTCACCTTCACTTATCCGTTGCTCGGTAACTATGGCGTGAACGACGAGGACTGGGAAAGCGATCGCATCCACGCCCAGGCGATGGTGTGCCGCGAAGTGTGCGAGCTGCCGAGTAACTACCGTTCGGCCGGCGACCTGCACACGTTCCTCGAGGCGCGCGGTGTCCCCGGGATCTGCGGGCTCGACACGCGCGCGCTGACGCGGCACCTGCGCGAACAGGGCGCCATGCGCGGTTGTGTCTCGGGCATCGACAGCGATCCGTCGGACGTCGTCGAGCGCGCGCGTAGCAGTCCCTCGATGCTGGGCCTCGCTCTGGCCGATGTCGTCACCTGCGCTGAGCCCTACGATTGGGGTGGCGAGGGCGTCACCGACACCCCGCACCCGCGCGACGACGGCAAGCCGCTCGTCGTGGTCTACGATTTCGGCGTGAAGCGCAACATCCTGCGCCGCCTGCACCACGAAGGCTTCCGCGTGCGTGTGGTGCCGGCGCGCACTCCCGCCCGTGAAGTCCTGGCGCTCGCGCCCGATGGCGTGCTGTTGTCGAATGGCCCCGGTGACCCGGAGCCGCTCGACTTCGCCATTCACGCCGCGCGCGAAGTGGCGGAGCGCGTGCCGGTGTTCGGCATCTGCCTCGGGTACCAATTGTTGGGGCTCGCCTTCGGTGGCACGACTCGCAAGCTCAAGTTCGGGCATCGCGGTGTAAACCATCCGGTGATCGACCGCCGCACTGGCGTCGTAGAAATCACCTCGCAGAATCATGGGTTCGTCGTCGACGAAGCCACGCTGCCGCACCGTGAGTTCGAGTTGACGCACGTCAGCGCCAATGACGGCACGCCCGAAGGGATGAGGCATCACGGCCTGCCGGTGCTGGCGTGCCAGTACCATCCCGAAGCAGCACCCGGTCCGCATGATTCGCGGCCGTGGTTCCGCGCATTCGCCACGCTGATCGAGCGGTCCAACGGGCGAGTCGCGCGGCCCGTCCCACCGGTCGCGGCGCGGGTGCCCGAAGCCGAGACCGCCACCGCGGGATCCGGCGAGGCGATGTGACCCCGGAACTTGTGGCTCTTGGCAAAGGCGCCCTGCTCGGCTTTTCGGTCGCCGCACCCGTGGGCCCGATCGGGGTGCTGTGCATTCGCCGAACGCTGGCGGAGGGCCGCTGGATCGGTCTCGCCACGGGCCTCGGCGCCGCCGCGGCGGACGGGCTCTACGGCGCGTGCGCAGCACTCGGGCTCACCGCGGTGACGAACGCGCTCGTGGGCGCCGCGCACTGGGTGCGCCTGCTCGGCGGCGCGCTGTTGCTGGTGATGGCGTGGCGCACCTGGCGTGCGCAGCCGGTGGATCGCGAGGCCAATGCGAGTGGCGCGGGCTGGCTCGGGGCGTTTGGCTCCACCTTCGTGCTGACGTTGTCGAACCCCATGACCATCCTGTCGTTCGTCGCGGTGTTCGCGGGGCTCGGCATCGGTTCGACCGCAGGCCGCCCGCTCGCCGCGCTGTTGCTGGTCGCCGGTGTCCTCGTCGGCTCGGCCGCGTGGTGGCTGCTGCTGTCCGGCGGCGTCAGCCTGATGCGCGAACGCGTCAGCGCCAACGCCATGCACTGGATCAATCGCGCCTCGGCCGCCGTGATGGGCGGGTTCGGCGTGTACGCCATCGGTAGCGGACTGAGGGTGCAATGAGCTCTCATGGGCCGCTCGATCCATGAGCATACATCGATCACTTGATAGCCTTCTGGCGGAGTCCCTGCCCCAGTACATCGAGGCTGCCGAAATGTGTCTTACGGCTATCGAGGATCCGAGAGGTAATTCGCTGATGTACCCCGCGGCAACGCTCTTGTTCGCGGCGATCGACGCCTTGGGCAGTTATCACAGGCAGAAGCCAGGATTCGAAGTGTCTATCGATGGCAAGTCGACCGCAATTCGAAGCGCGGCACAACACATCTACATCCTCAACAGCGAATACTTTGAGCTTGATCTGTCGAGGGATCGATTGGACGAGACCTACGACAAGTGTCGTAGCACTCTGACGCACAATGCCGCACTTCCTCCCGGGGTGGGGCTGAGGCTGTGCATCTCGAACCGGCCAGCGATCTTTGATGAGTCCGGTTACCTGTGGATCAACGTCGGCATCCTCCATCGAGCGTGCGCGCAAGGGGTCAATCGGTTCTTGGGAACAATTGAGACAATTGTTCCCGCGAGCCACGCGGCCAAGGAGGTCCAACTGAAGGACCGAGCCCGAGTGATCGGCAGGAAGCCATGAATAGGCCTTCGAGCCTCAAGTGGTCGATGCGAATCCTGTTGGTGGCATCGCTCGTTTTCAACGTCATCATGGCTTACGCGGTGGTAGACCGCGCGATGCTGGCCGACGACCTTGAGTCTGAGGTGCACCTCCGTGGCGAGACGATCTCAACTGTGTCCCGCCTCGCTCCGCTCATTCTGGCGAATTGCTCAAGGAAGGAAATCGAACAGAAGTCCCGACTGCTCAACCCGGATGGGGTCGTGAAATGGGATAGCGATACCCTTTGGGTTGATGAAGTTGGACTTGTGTTTCGAGATGACTCGCTTGCCCAATTCTTCGTGAACGGAGTGCGCTGATGCCCGTACGCCCCGGTCTCAAGAAGGTGCTCATCCTCGGCGCCGGGCCGATCGTGATCGGGCAGGCGTGCGAGTTCGATTACTCGGGCACGCAGGCGTGCCGCGCACTGCGCGGCCTGGGCATCGAGGTGGTGCTGCTCAATTCGAATCCCGCCACGATCATGACCGACCCGGACTTCGCCGATCGCACCTACATCGAGCCGCTGACCCCTGAGATCGTTGAGCGCATCCTCGAGATCGAGCGTCCCGACGCGTTGCTGCCCACGATGGGCGGGCAGACCGCGCTCAATCTCGCGGTCGCGCTGTCGCACAACGGCGCGCTCGCGCGGCATGGCGTCACGCTGATCGGCGCCTCGCTTGAGGCGATCGAGACCGCCGAGGACCGCGACCTGTTCCGCCGCGCCATGGAGCGCGCCGGGCTGCTGCTGCCGCGCAGCGGCTATGCGCGCAACGTGGCGGACGCGGTGGCGATCGGCGAGGCGATGGGCTACCCGCTGGTGGTGCGCTCGTCGTTCACGCTCGGCGGGCAAGGCTCGGGCCTCGTCAATAATGTGCGGCAACTGCGCGAGATGGCGCGTATCGGCATCGCCGCGAGCCCGAACCACAGCATCCTGATCGAGGAGTGCCTGCTCGGCTGGAAGGAGTTCGAGCTCGAAGTGATGCGCGATGCCAAAGACAACTGTGTCGTGGTGTGCTCGATCGAAAACTTCGATCCGATGGGCGTGCACACCGGCGACAGCATCACGGTCGCCCCGGCGCAGACGTTGAGCGACCGCTGCTACCAGGCCATGCGCGACGCCGCGTTCCGTGTCATGCGCACCATCAAGGTGGAGGCCGGCGGCTCCAATGTGCAGTTCGCGGTGCACCCCGACACGGGCGACATGCGCGTGATCGAGATGAACCCGCGCGTTTCGCGCAGTTCGGCGCTGGCGAGCAAGGCGACGGGCTTTCCGATCGCTAAGATTTCCGCATTGCTCGCGGCGGGGCTCACGCTCGACGAGATCCCCAACGACATCACGCGGGTGACGCCCGCGGCATTCGAGCCGGCGCTCGACTATTGCGTGGTCAAGATCCCGCGGTTCGCCTTCGAGAAGTTCCGCGGCGCCGATCCGCGGCTCGGCACGCGCATGAAGTCGGTGGGCGAAGTGATGGCGATCGGCCGCACGTTTCCCGAAGCGCTGCTCAAGGGGTTGCGCGCGCACGAGCTGGGCTGCGACGTGCTGCCCGAGCCCGCGGAAGGAGCGGAGCTCGACCGCTTGCGCGCGACCATCACCGCGCCCAGCGCGGACCGCCTGCGTGACTTGCTGTGCCTGCTCGCCTCGGGCGATGACCCGGCGTTGCTGTCGAGCCTGACGGGTATCGATCCGTGGTTCCTGACGCAATTGCGCCGCATCACGCAGCACGACGCGACGCTGCGCGCAGCGTCGCTCGGGTCGCCCGCCTGGCCTGAGGCGGAGATCCGCACCGCCAAGCGCATGGGCTTCTCGGACCGCCATCTCGCCATGCGCTTCGGGATTCCCGAGACGCAGGTGCGCGCGCGCCGCTTGGTCGCGGGGCTCAAACCGGTGATGAAGGCCGTCGACACCTGCGCCGGTGAGTTCGTAGCGCTGACGCCGTACTTCTATTCGACCTACGAGGAAGAGGACGAGATCCCCACCTCGACGCGGCCTCGCGTGATCGTGCTGGGCAGCGGGCCCAATCGGATTGGGCAGGGGCTGGAGTTCGACTACTGCTGCGTGCAGGCGGCCCTCGAGCTCAAGAGCCGCGGCTACGACGTGATCATGCTCAACTCGAACCCTGAGACGGTGAGCACGGACTACGATGTGTCGACGCGCCTGTACTTCGAGCCGCTGACGCTCGAGGACGTGCTCAACGTCGTCGAGGCCGAGACTCCTGTCGGCGTGATCGTCCAACTCGGTGGCCAGACGCCGTTGAAACTCGCGAAGGGGCTGCACGAGGCAGGCGTGCCGCTGTGGGGCACGCCGTTCGACGGCCTCGATCTCGCCGAGAACCGCGCGCGCTTCCGCGAGTTGCTCGAGCGGCTGGCGTTGCGCCAGCCCGAGAGCCTCACCGCGACATCGAACGCGCAGGCGTTGCACTGCGCGGCCGCACTCGGTTACCCCGTGATGGTGCGGCCCTCCTATGTGCTCGGCGGCCGCGGCATGCGCGTCGCGTATACCCAGGACGATCTCGAGGACTGGCTGCGGCGCGAGACGATGGTCGGCGAGGACGAGCCGGTGTTGATCGACAAGTTTCTCGAGGCCGCCCTCGAGGTGGATGTCGACGCGGTCGCCGACGGCGAGACCGTGCTGGTGGCCGGCATCATGGAGCACATCGAGGAAGCCGGCATTCATTCGGGTGACTCGACCTGTGTGATCCCGCCGTTCACGCTGGGCGAGCCGGTGCTGCAGCAGATTCGCGAGCAGACGACGCGGCTCGCCCACGCGCTGGGCGTTCGTGGCCTGCTCAATGTGCAGTTCGCGGTGCGTAACGACCAGGTGTTCGTGCTTGAGGCCAACCCGCGCGCCTCGCGCACCGTGCCGTTCGTGAGCAAGGCCGTGGGGCTGCCGCTGGCGCGCCTGGCCGCGCGGGTAATGGCCGGCGAGCGTCTGGCGGATATCGCCCCGGCGGCGCCCGCGGAGCCCTCATTCGTCAGCGTCAAGAAACCCGTGCTACCGTTCAGCCGCTTCCCCGGTGAGGATGTGCTGTTGGGGCCCGAGATGAAATCGACCGGTGAAGTGATGGGACGCGACCGGGATTTTGGCCGCGCCCTGGCCAAGGCGCACTTGGGATCGAACGAGCCGCTCCCTGAGTCGGGCACTGTTTTCCTGAGTATTCGTGACGATGACAAGCGAGCCATCACCTTTATGGCGAAAACCCTGAAGGATCTGGGGTATGGATTGGTAGCGACGCGCGGCACTGCCCGGTTCCTGGCCCGCAACGGGGTGCCGTGCCGCGAAGTGTTCAAAGTTCATGAGGGGCGGCCGAACGTGGTCGACCTGCTCGACCAGGGAGAAATTCAGCTCGTGCTCAACACACCGCTCGGGCGGGCATCCGAATTCGATGAGAAGGCGATCCGCGAGCGCGCCGTGCAGATGGGCGTGCCGGTGATCACCACCGTGGCAGGCGTATTGGTGGCCGTGTCGGGCATGGAAGCGCTCCGTCGCGGGCCGCTCCAAGTGTCGGCACTCCAGGAGCGCGAGTGACCCGAGTGCCGTCGTGGCTCAAGCTGATTGTGTTGGGTGCGCTGGTCGTCGCCCTGCTGCCGGGTTGCGTGTACTACAACACGCTGTACCTGGCGAAGCGCTACTACAACCGCAGCTTCGATCAAGTGCCCTACGCGCTCGACAAGAACGACCTGAGCAGCACCCCGCAGTTCCCGCGCGCGATCGAGCTGTCGAAGAAGGCGATCACGGGCTATCCGCGGTCCAAGTACCGCGATGACGCCTATCTGTTGTGGGCGAAGAGCCTGATCGGCAGCGATGATCCGCGCCAGGCGATCCGCATGCTGGAAGACTTCGACACCGCGCATCCCAAGAGCTCGATCGCCGCGGACGCAATATTCTACCTGGGGGTAGCGCAGGCGCGCGCGCGCAAGTATGACGCCGCGCTCAAGACCTTCGACGACTACCTGGCGCGCTATCCCAAGCACGACATGGCGCCGTACGCCTACTACGAGCGTTCGCGCGTGCTGCTGTCGCTCGAGCGGCCGGGTGAAGCGGCACAGTCGGTGACGCAGGTGATCGAACGGTTCTCGCGCAGCAAGCTGGCGTTGCGCGCGCGCATCGCCCGCGGCGAAGCGCTGGTGGCCCAGAAGTCGTTCGATGCCGCGCGCGAGGACTTCCGCTATCTCGGGCGCCGCGCGATCACCGACGACGAACGCCTCGACTACCTGCTGCGCGAGGCCGACTGCCTCGAAGGCGCGATGAAGTACGACGAAGCGATGAACCTGCTCAAGGACGCCATCGCGCACGTTCGTGAACCGGCGCGCGTGGACACCACCGGCGGCCGCTTTGCCCAGGCGCCCACCGGGCCCGGCGCCAACGACTATGGCCGGCTCAAGACGCGCATGGGCACGGTGCTTTTGCGCTCGAACCATCTAGACGACGCCATCGCCGCCTACCAGCGCGTGATCGAGGACTACCCGCGCACTCCCGTGGCGGCCGAGGCCCAATACCGGCTGGGCTACGCGTATGAGACCGCGGCCGACGACTTCGACAAGGCGCGCGTCGAGTACGCCCGCGTGCGCGACATCGGGGCGGGCAGCTCGTTCACCGACCAGGCCGCCGCGCGTGTCGCCAGCATCGACCGGCTGTCGGAGTACCGCAAGACCGCGGGAGAGGACACGCTCGAACACGCGGCCCAGACGGAGTTCCTGGTCGCCGAGCAGTACTTGTTCCAGCTCGACAAGCCGGCCCGCGCGATCGAGGAATACCGCAAAATCGAGACGGCCTACGCCGGCAGCCCGTGGGCCGGCAAGGCGATCAACGCGCAGGGGTGGGTGCTGAGCCGCAAGCTGGGCCAGCAGGCTGCCGCCGACTCATTGTTCTGGCGCGTGGTTCACGAGTACCCCGGCACCGAGGCGCAACTTGCTGCCCGCGACTATCTCGAGTTCGACGGGCAAGAGGTGCCGACCCACTTGATCCGGCTGCCCGAGAAGGTGGTCTCGCATGCCGACTCCGTCGCGGCGCTGGCAGCAGCAGCCGTGATCGCCACCGCGGATTCCATGGCGCACGCCGATTCGCTGGCGCGCCTGACGCCGATTCCACAGGGCTCGATCCCGCTGGGCTCACAGGCCGTCCCCGGTATGAACGACTCGCTGCGATTGAGAGCGCACGGCATGCCCCGCGCCATGCAGGTCGCGCCAGCACCCACCGATTCGACGACCTTGTTCGGCGAGGGGGGCCCCATGCCCATGCCGGGCGGCGCGGTCCCGGGAGCGCACGACACCGCATTCGTGGCGCCGCCCGCGTTGCCGCAGGACACGACGCGCGTGTCGCCGAAGGCTGCGCCGCCGGACACGACACGCGTTGCGCCGAAGCCAGCGCCCGCGGACACCACGAAGTCGACCGCGCCGAAGCCAGCGCCCGCGGACTCCACGAAGGCGATCGCTCCGAAAACCACGCCCGGGGCCGGCGGTTGAGCGCTGGGGCGTCCGCCTGGCGACAGGTCCGCGCGACCGTCCTGCAGCAACGGCCCTATGGGGCCGGGCACTTCTGGTTGGACCTCGAGGTGCCCACGGGCTTCGTGGCGCCGGTGCCCGGGCAATTCGCGCAACTGTTGTTGCCACCCGCGACCGGCCCCGCGTTTTTGCCACGGCCGATGAGTGTCGCCGGTGTGACGCGTCGTGGCCGCCAACTTGCCGTGGGTTTTCTGTACGCCGCCGTGGGCCCCGGTACCCAGGCGCTGGCGATGTTGCGGCCCGGCGATCTCGTTGAAGTGCTCGGTCCCCTGGGCCGCGGGTTCCCGCTCGAACGTCCCGGGACGCCTCTGCTAATCGCAGGTGGCCGCGGAGTCGCGCCCCTGTTGTTCGCCGCCGCGCAACTCGCGCTGCATGGCCGCCGCGTCGAACTGCTGTTCGGTGCGCGCGATCGCGAACATCTCGTGGGCATGGCCGAGGCGCGCCGGCTGCTCAAGCGATTCGGCGGCAAGCTGCACGTGTGCACGGACGACGGCAGCCGGGGCTTACGCGGGAACGTCATCCAACTGCTCGAGCGCGTCGTGACGAAGCTCGGCTCAAACGTGATGCTGCATGCCTGTGGGCCCCACGCCATGCTCAAAGCCGCCGCGCGCTGGGCGATGCAGAACGATCGCGAAGCGTGGCTCGCGATGGAGTCGGTGATGGCCTGCGGCACGGGCGTGTGTCGCGGCTGCCCGCTGCCACGCAGCATTTCAGGACAACAGGCGTTCCCCTCTGCCGCGCCCTCGCTGCTGGGCAATCGCGACTATGCCATGTGCTGCACCGAGGGCCCGGTGTTCGAGTCGCGCTCGCTCGATTGGGCGCGGATTCACTGATGGCCACGCGTGCGAAGAACGCAGCACACAACGCCGTGCGCGGCGCCCGCGTTTTGGCGGCGGAGTCCTGCGCCGCAACCACGCGTCTCCGCGCTTCGGCCCCCGACCTGCGCGTGCGCATCGGTCCGCTACGCCTGGCGAACCCCGTTCTCACCGGCTCGGGCACCTATGGCTACGGCGAGGAGTACGCGCGCGCGCAGGATCCCGCCGCCCTAGGCGCGGTGGTGACCAAGACCGTGACGCTCAAGCCGCGCGTCGGCAACGGGCCCGTGCGCATCGCCGAGACCGCGGCGGGCATGCTCAACACCATCGGTCTCGAAAACGTTGGCCTCGATGTGTTCCGTGCCGAGAAGCTGCCCAAGCTTGCGGCCATGCATGCCACCGTCATCGCCTCGATCGGCGGCGAGACCGCGGCCGAGTTGGCCGAACTGCTCGAAGCGCTCGGTAACGTGCGGGGCATCGCCGGCTTCGAGGTGAACTTCTCCTGCCCCAATGTCGCAAAAGGGGGCGCGCGCTACTGGGCCGTGCCGCACCGGCTCGAGCGCACGCTGCAGCGCCTGCGCCCGCTGACGAAGCGCGCCCTGATCGCCAAGTTGTCGCCCGATGTTACCTCGATCGGTGAACTCGCGCGCGCCTGCGAGGCCGGCGGCGCCGATGGCATCACCGCCGTCAACACGTTCGTGGGCATGGCGATCGACCTCGAACATCGCGCGCCCAAGCTGTCGCGCGCCACTGCCGGGTTGTCGGGGCCCGCGATCAAGCCGCTCGCGCTCGCACGCTGCCACGAAGCCGCGCACGCGGTGCGTATCCCAGTGATCGGCTCGGGCGGTATCATGAGCGGGCGCGATGCGCTGGAATTCATCGCGGCCGGTGCCGCCGCCGTGCAGGTCGGCACCGCGTCGTTTCTCAGGCCCCGCGCGGCACTCGGGGTGCTCGAGGAACTGCAGCGCATGCTGCGCGACCGCAAGGTGGCATCACTCGCCGCATGGAGGGCATCGTTCGCATGACCGACATCGCCATCGCCTTCGACGTGGATTCGATCGAGCAGGCGTTGAAGCTGGACGCTGCCCTGGGTGAGGGGCCCGAGTTCGCCAAGGTCGGCCTGCAGCTGTTCACCGCCGCGGGACCGGCAGCAGTGCGAGCCCTGCGCGACCGCGGCCGCCGCGTGTTCCTGGACCTCAAGCTGCACGACATCCCGAACACGGTGAAGGGCGCTGCGGGCGAGGCGGCCAAACTCGGCGCCGAGTTGCTCACGGTGCACGCGCTCGGTGGCGGCGAGATGATCCAGGCTGCCGTCGAGGGCATCACGCGCGCAAAAGGTTCGACGCGCGTCGTCGCCGTGACGCTACTGACGAGCCACGATCCCAACGCGCTGCCCCCCGGCTATGCGCAGCCGTTCGAGCTGCACCGAGTGCTGGCAGCGCAGCTCGTGATGGCCGAATCCGCCGGTGCCTACGGCATCGTGTGTTCCGCCGCCGACCTGCCCGGCATCCGCGCGCACCACGCGGCACCGTTCTACGCCGTGACCCCCGGCATACGCCCAGCGGCGGGCTCGAAGGACGACCAGCAGCGCGTCACGACCGTGAGCGATGCGGTGCGCGCGGGTGCGGGGCTGCTCGTGCTGGGACGCGCCATCACCCACGCCCCCGATCCGGCAGCAGTGCTGGCCGAGGCCCGCGCTGAGCTGCAGGGAGCCGTGCTGGGCAGGGCGTAAACGGTTGCCCGCCAACGCCGCAGATCCCCCGGAATACATGTGAGCGCGCAGCGTACTCATGATGGCGGGGCGGATGATCCCGCGCTGGTGCGCGCCGCCCAGGCGGGCGACCAGGCCGCCTTCGGGACGATCGTCAGGCGCTACCAGCGTGCCATCTACCGGGTGGCGTACGGGTTGACGCGGCGCGCGGCGGACGCCGACGACTTGGCGCAGGAGGCGTTTGTGCGGGCGTATCGCGCGATCGGGACGTTCAGGGCGGACGAGCCGCTGTACCCGTGGCTGTCGCGAATCACGGTCAACCTCGCCTACTCGCTGTTCCGGCAGCGCAAGCGTAGGCCCGAGGCAGAGCTCGAGCCGATGCTCGAGGCAGGTCACGATTGGGCCTCCGCCGACGACACGGTGGAGCAGGTCGAGGGCAACGAGCAGTTGAGCCAGTTGCGCGCGAGCTTTGCGGAGCTGTCGCCTGAGCACCAGGCGATCCTCGTGCTGCGTATCATGCAGGACCAGTCGTATGACGAGATCGCTCGCACACTGAACATTCCGATCGGCACGGTGATGTCGCGGTTGTCGCGCGCGCGCGCCGAATTGAAGTCGCGGCTCAAGGCCCGCAGTGGAGACGACACATGAAGCACCTCTCGCCCGAGACGCTGGGCGCGCTCCTCGATGGGGCGTTGAGCGATGCGCAGCGCGCGGACGCCGAGCGCCACCTCGAAGGGTGTGCCGAGTGCCAGGCCGCGCTCGCCGCGCTGCTCGCGCAGGACACGCTGACGCACCAGGCGCTCGAGCATGATCCGGGCGAAGCGTACTTCGAGTCGTTCGCGGGCAGGGTGAGCGAGCGGATTCGCGCCGAAGATCGCGCTGCCGCGCAGCCGCGTCGCCGCGCGCCCCAGTGGTGGGAGACGCTGTGGACGCCGCGTGGGGTTGCCTTCGCGGGGAGTGCGGCAGCGCTGCTGGTCGTCGGAGTGCTCGCGCTCCAGCAATCGCGCTCGCAGCAGAGCGCGCTCACGAATCGGCAGCTCCTCGAGCGCACCGCGCAGCAGGAGTCGGCGCCCACGGCGGCGCCGCAAGCATCGCCGCAGGCCGCGAGCGGGGGCGAAGCGGCTCCGTACGCTGCTGCGCCCTCCGCGGGGACGGAGTCCAAGCAGCGAGCGCCGCAGCCCTCAACGTCCGCTCTGGCCCCCACGCCCGGGCAGGCGCCGGCGCCAGAGCTCGCGCGTGATGCGCGTGATGCGCGCGACGCGCGCGAGGATGCGGGCGGTGCCGTGCGCAAAGAGGCCGCAGCGAAGGCGACGGCGCAGCAGTCCGTGATCCCGAATGGCGCCGGCGAAGAGCGGATCGCCCGTTCGCGCGAGTCGCAGGGTGGGGCGGCGAAGGATGTGCTCGGGTTGCAGGATGCAGCCCCTGCGCCGCCGGCCGCGAACGAAAAATTGTCCGATGCTGCGGGCCCCGTAGGAGCAGTGCGCCCAGGTCTGTTGGGCTCGTTGAAGGGCAAGCGTGCTGTCCCGCTCAAGCCCGAGGCGCTGGCTACGGGCGAGGCGCTGTCACGCAGGGCGCTTGCCGCGCCAGCTTCGCCTTCGAGCGCGGCGACATCGCTGAACGAAGCGGTCGCGGGGTTCGCCTGGCCCGCGGCATCGCGCGCGCTCGCGGAGCGCGCCGAGAGTCTCTCGGTGATCGCGGGTGGTGGCGAAGTCGCTGCTGCGCACGACGCCGCGGCGCTCGGTTGGGAGCGCGTGCGCGATGCCCTCGTCACGGCGAGCCCCTCGCGGCTCGAGGCGCAGGCGCGCGTTGCGGAAGCGCGCTACGCGGCATGGCGGCTCGCGCCTTCGCCACTGCGTTCGACCGCGGCGCGCGGCGCGCTCTCCAGCGTGTTGGGAATGCTGCCGCAGGGACCGCGCCGCCAGCACTTCGAGTCGTTGCTGCTGCGCGTGCGCGAGGGCGCGGATCGCCCTTGAACCGGGCGCCCGCGGCGCGACCCGCGGGGGTGTGGGTGAATTGACCCTGTCTTCGTTGCGATTTGCGGTGCGCATCCGGCTCCCGAGTGCATTTTGCCAGCTCGAATCCGCTGTGCCGTTGTATCCTCACTGCCATCGCGAATCACCGTGAACCGGGCCCCGCCCCGTGTTTCGCGGCCGTGAGTGCCGGCTCAATGCCGCGCGCAAACGGCTGCTCGAAGCCGGATCCCGGCGGGCCTTGGATGATGACACGGTGGACGATGTCGAGGGCAGGGATCAGTTGCTGTGGCTGCGCGAACGTTGCACCTCAAGTTCGCGTCACCACCGTTCGACCATCGTGCTGCGAATCGTTCGAGTCCCATTGTCGTCAGGCAATTCACCGGGTGTCGCGGGCGTTCCCCTGTGCCGCGCAGTCGTGGACTTCGCTTGTCGCGCGGGGCTGCAAATGCCGTTGTGGACCTGCGATGGAGAACACCGATGAGCCACCCGACGTCAGAAACGCTGCTCGCGCTCAGGGATGGGGCGTTGACGGTCGCAGCGCGGCGCGACGTGCAGGAGCACCTCGATGGCTGCCTGGATTGCCGTTCACGACTGAATGATCTCGCGGAGTCGTCTGGGCCTGCCTCGCTGGAGGCGGTGCCGCGTCAGCCTGCCCCCGTGGGCGGGCGCGAGACGTTCTATGAATCGTTCACGCGGCGTGTCGATGCGCGCGTGCAAGGCGGTGAGTGGGCGCTCGAGGGCGAAGCGGGGCGGTCCAAGGGGCCCAGTGCGGCGCACCGGCTCATTCTGGGTGGCGTGGTCGTCGCCGCAGTGCTCGTGGGGATGACCATGGTCGTGCAGCCGCGACTGTCGATCGAGGATCTCGCGAGCCGCATGCTCAAGTTGAACGCGGGGGGCAAGGGCAGTCCAACGCACGCCGCGGACGCGACGGTGCCAGTGGTGGTGACCCCTGCGCCTGCGACCGTAGCGAAGGCGCCCGAAGTCCCGAAGGCCGCGCCCGAAGCAATGGCAATCGCGCCCGCGCCCGCCGCCGCGCCTTCCGCCGCGATCGTGCCCACCGGGAGCGCACCCGGAGCGCCCGCGGTCACCCCGCCAGAGCTCGCGACCGCTGCCCCAACGACGGAGGCGCCGCCCGTCCAACCGGTTGTCTACGCATCATCCGCGCGTATCGATGAACTCGTGGAGCGCGCCCGGAAATTGTCGGCCGTCGCGGAACGCCGCAGCCGCGCGGAACACCACGACGCTGCCGCGGTGGCCTGGGAAAGAGTGCGGGACGTGGCGCGTCCCTCGAATCCGGTCCGCGTCCAAGCGACCGACCGCGCCGCCGACGAGCGCTATTCGGCGTGGGCGCACCAGCGCAATTCGGTCCGCGAACTCGCCGCGCGCCGGGCGCTGACGGTCGCCATGACAACGACGCCCAAGGGGCCGGAGCGTGACCATCTCAACGAACTCCTGAAGATGGTGCGTACGGCGCCCAAGCAACCCTGAGCAGCGGCCTCGCGCGGCGCTGAAGGCAGGGGAGGCGGAGCTCGCTGCGACCGTCGAGCCGCGGATTGTCGCGCCACTCAGCAATTAGGCCACAGATAGTCGTTGACTCCGCGCAGCATTCGCGGGACAGTCCGTTCACGAGAAGCGCCGGGCGCTGGCACTCAGCGGCCGGCGCTTTTGCGTACTCCAGCGTGTCCCCAGCAATTGGGTTCGTGGTCGGGCGATCAGGATGGTTTCGTGAGGTGCCGCGGTGTGTTCCGCGTGCAGTCGCGGGGCATCCAGACCGGGCGCTCATCCTTAGACCGGGGGAGCACCCTGCACCGTGAAGCGGACCCTTGCCCTCGCTGCCACGCTCGTATTGATTCACCTGAGCGCCGCTGCTGACATAGCCAGCTCGCAGCCCGCG
>JAYSRO010000271.1:0-14085 GCA_043720995.1 Candidatus Eiseniibacteriota bacterium | reverse complement strand
GCGCTCGAAGCTGTTGGCCTGCTGCGGCGAGGGCTGCTGTTGTTGCTGGCGGGTCAACTGGTCGAGCGACTTCTGCATGTCCTTCGCCTGATCGGCCGCCTTCTCGAGCGTCTGGCGCGCGGTCGACTGCTGTTCCTCGATGTGGTCGTAGAGCTCGGCGAGGCCGGGGAAGCGCAACTGGTACTCGGCGCTGCGCGCGCGGCCCGGGCCGCTCATCACGTTGTTGTCCTCGAGCTCGAAGCGGAACGTGGCGCTCTGTCCCGGCAACAGTCCGAGCGGCGAGGCGTCCCACGACGTTTGCACGGTGGCCTCGCGCGGATGCGAGGCGAACTCCGCCAGCGGCACGGAGCGCCACGTAGTGTCCGTGTCCTTGCGGTACTGAATGCGCAGCCGCGCCAGACCGAGATCGTCCTGCGCGAGCGCCACGACAGGGATCTGCTGTCCGGCGGGCAGGTCCAAGTCGGTGACGGGCGTTTGGATGTCGAGCACAGGAGGCGCATCGGGCAGGGCGTTGATGCGATAGCGGAAGCGCGCCTCTCCGGCCGCGGCGACGGCATGCAGCTCGTACTCGCCCTCGGTCGTCATCGGCACCTCGCCACTCCAACGCCGCGGTGTCAGTGCGGTCCATGCCCCGCTGCGTCCGCCCGGCAGCGTTGCGGTCAGCGTGTTCAGGTCGCGATCGAATGTCGCCACGACACGCGCGCGCGTGCCCGCCAGCGCGCTGAGGTCGCCGCGCGTGGCCGCTCCGCGCTGCACCGGCAGGCGAGCGTACGCGGGCGCCTGGTACTCGACTTCGAAGCTCACGGCGGTCGGTTCACCCGCGAGGCTGATGACGTACTCGGGGCTCTCGACGCGGCCGACCCGCACGCGGTACTTCTGCTCGCGCGTCAGCTGCGACAGGTCGAAGCGATAGACGCGCGAGCCGTCCTCGTCGCTGCCCTCGGAGGCTGCTGCGACCTGGCGCTCGCCCTTGCGGTCGAGTCCCGGGTGCGACGGTGTGCCCCACACGCGCGCGCGCACCGTCAGTGCCGCACCCGGCGTGATCTTGACCGAGCCGGGCTCGACGACGAGCCGCACGGGCGGAGCAGCACTCGTGGGATCGAGCAGCGTCTGCCACGCATGCAGCGTACGCTGCGGCAACACGAGGCCGAGCGTTACGAGTGCGGCGAGTGCGCCCGCCAGCACGAGCGAGGGGCGCTTGGGCTCGATGCGCGGACGTGCGGACGCGAGCGATAGCGAGGCGACGCGTTGCGCGGTCTGGTTGGCGACGGCGGCCGCGAGTTCCTGCGAGCCGTGCGAAGGCGGCGCCTGTTCGAACTCGAGCCCATTGCGCAGCCACGAGCGCACCTCGGGGAAGCGCTGCTCAATCTGCTCGAGGAAGCGGTCGAAGCCGGGCGATGCCGCGCGCACGCTTGTCACCGCGCGGCCGAGCACGAACACGATCGCGGCCGCGAGCAGCAGCGCGCGTGTCCATGCCCAAGGCTCACCCCCGGGGCGGACGACTCCCGCGATCACGGCTGCGGCGATCAGCACCGCGGCTACTGCTGCCGCGCGCACTGCGGCGTGCATCACGAGTGCGCGCCGGTGCGCGCTCCAATGCGTGGTCAGCAGACGGCGAAGCGGTTGGTGCGAGTCGCGCGGAGTCATGCGTGGTGGTTGCCTCTAGCCCAAGCTGGGGCCTCACTGGTTGAGCGCAAATTGAACGATGTTCAGCGCCATCCGTGCGGCCGCCTCGCGCTGCTCCTTCGGGTCGTGATGCACTTCTTCATCTTCAAGCCCGTCGCCGAGGTCGGTGTCGAACGTAAAGAGTACAGCCAGTCTTCCGTCATGGACAATGCCGAAGGCGCGCGGCGGCCCGCCATCGTGCTCGTGGACCTTCGGGAGTCCGTGGGGAAAATCGTAAAGTTGATGAAAAATGGGGTGCGAGAACGGCAGCTCGACGAACTCGGCCTCCGGGAACACCCGCTTCATCTCGCGGCGCAGCGACACGTTGATTCCGAAATCGTCGTCGACCCACAGGAACCCGCCTGTGGTGAGGTATCGGCGCATATTCACCACTTCATCGGGGGTGAACTTGATGTTGCCGTGACCGCAGGCGAACACGAACGGGTACTGGAACAGGGCTGCCGAGGCGGGTTCGACGATCGATTCCTTGTCCCCGGCCAGGGCGATCGACGTTCGCTCCCGGGCGAATCGCAGCAGGTTCACCAGCGAGGTGCGGTCCTCGTACCAGTCACCACCGCCGCCATATTTCAGACGAGCGATGCCAAAGCCGCGCGCTCCCGGGGGCGTGACGTCGGCCTCCGCAGGGCGTGCGGTGGTTCCCGGCAGCAACAGGGTCAGCATCAGCGCCCCAACGGTGGTCCAGCGTGACTTGAGCATGGTGATGTCGGGATGCCCCAAGAGGGTCAAACGATTCGGAGGCCGGTCGCGTGAGCGGCCCGGCCTCCGTTCAGTGTCGTCTCAATGCTCAAGCCCGGGTGATTCGCCCCACCGGACCCAAGCGCTGCGGCTCAGAGTCCGAGCCCGCCACCATCACCGCCACCGCCGGGCCCTATCGGCGGCGTCGTGTCGCGGGCGGTCGTCGCGCCGAAGCGGTACAGCATGTACGTGTTGTTGCCCGCGACGTTGCGCACGATGCCCATGTAGCCGGTGGTGTAGGCCACCAGCGGGTTCGTGTCGCCCATCGTCATCGCGATCATGTGGCCTGTTGCGTCGAACGCGGTCAGCCGCACGTAGTAGCCGGCGCCGCTCGCCAGCGGGCGGGCGGTGATCGTTGTGATGTCCGTACGCGATGAATCCCCAACGAACATGAAGTTCACGTTGCCGGGGACGTAGCCGAAGAAGATGTCCGACGACTGGCCGTCGTAAAAGGGTGCCGGCGTACCGCTCAGGATCCGTTCTTGCTCGGAGCGGATGTCGGTCCTGAACTCGTAGACGTTGAGCAGGTAGCGCGCCGCCCCCGGAACCGTCCCCCACTTGAGCTTGATCTTGGGGCTGCTGAAGACCGGGCCGCGTGTGCCATCGCGGTTGGTCCACCACGCCGCCTTGAGATCAATGTTGGCGACCGGCGCCACCGGTAGGGTGGCGAGATTCGTGAGCGGGGACTGGGCATTGACGATCCCTGCGACGACTCCGCGAGCCACATACGATGCCGGCGCATAGCCCGACGGTGACAAGTCGACGAAGTGGAATGCCTCGAGTTGCGCCGGCAGCCACTGGCGCGTGCGCGGTGCCGTGAACTTCACGAACTGGCGGACGCCACCATCCGACTCGCGGCGGAACAGCTGGAAGTCGTTGGCCATCGTCTTGTCGAAGATCATCCCGTGCAGGACGTTCGGCGTGTAGCGCTCGTACTGGCGGGTCGACGTGAGGACGTCGGTCGAGTCAGGGTCGGCCGGGACCACGTCATCGTAGACGTAGGCCGTGGTCGGCTCGTCCCTCCACACCAGCATCTGCGCGTTCGGGTTGAACACGCCTTCGGGCATGGTGTAGGCGGCGTCGACTTTGGTGATCTTGGGGGCGCAGGCGTACAGCCCTGCGACCGTGGCGAGGAACGCGAAGCCCAATGCCACGGTCCCCAAGCGCCGGGAAGGTGCCGGGATGGAAGTGTTGCTGTTTGTCATGGAGATCTCTCGATTACTCGGCCTGGATGCCCTTGCGACGGTCCAGCCAGATCCAGATGTCCAAGGCCAGCGCGCTCGCCACGTACACGGAGGAGTACGTACCGAAGACCACGCCGACCAGCATGGCAAACGAGAAGTCGCGCAACACCTCACCGCCCCAGATGAACAACGCCAGCGAGCTGAGGAACACCGTGAAGGCGGTGATGACCGTGCGTGACAGCGTCTCGTTTACCGCGATATCCATGGCGCGCGAATGCTTTTCCTTTCGCAACGCCTTTCCCCGCTCCCGGATGCGGTCGAATACCACGATCGTATCATTGATTGAATAACCTGCAATCGTCAGCAGTGCGGCCAGCACCGTGAGCGACACCTCGCGGTGGGTGAAGCACAGCACGCCGAGCGTCACGAATACGTCGTGAAACAAGGCGAATACGGCTCCCACCGAGAATTTGAACTCGTAGCGGAAGCCCACAAACAGCAGGATGCTGCCCAGACTCATGAACACCGCCCAGATCGCCTTCTGGCGTAGCTCGCCGCCGACCTTGGGGCCGACCCGCGTGGTGTTACGGAACTCCACCGTCGCGTTCGTGAGGTGGGTTTCCACCGCCTGCTTGACCTGCGGGAACATACCCGTGCCGTCCTTGGTCGCGGCCCGGATCAGGAATTCATTCGCGCTTGAGCCGCTCATCTGCTGCAGCTCGTAGCCGGCAACGCCGCTGGCATCCATCGCCTTGCGCATCTCATCGGCGCCGACCAGGCGCGAAGTGCGCACCCGCAGCAACTCGCCGCCGGTGAAGTCGACGCTGTAGTGCGGCCCGCCATGCATCAGCAGCCACACGGTGGTGGCAAGCACCAGCAACCCTGAGAACATGTACGTGAAGCGGCGGTACTTCATGAACGGAATATTCGTCCCGATCAGCATCTCAATCATCGGACAGGCCCCGTCAAATGCTCAGCCGCTCGATTTTGCCGCGGCTCAGCCAGTAGTCGTAGATCATGCGGGTGAACACCACCGCTGTGAACATGTTCGCAATGAGCCCAATGATCAGCGTGACCGCGAAGCCCTTGATCGGTCCGGTTCCGAACTGGAACAGGAACAGGCCGCTGATGATCGTCGTCAGGTGCGCATCGAGAATGGTGCGGAACGCGCGGTTGTAGCCGAGATCCACCGACTGCCGCACGCTCTTGCCGCCGCGCAGTTCTTCGCGGATGCGCTCGAAGATCAGCACGTTCGTGTCGACCGCCATGCCGACGGTGAGCACGAGGCCGGCGATACCCGGCAGCGTCAGCGTCGCGCCGAAACCGCACAGGCAGGCCAGGATGTAGAGCAGGTTGAGTCCGAGTGCTGCGATCGCGATGACGCCCGACAGCTGGTAGAACACCGCCATGAACACCACGACCAGCACGGTGCCGATCCAGCCGGCCGTGAAGCCTTCCTTGATCGAGTCACCGCCCAGCGAGGGCCCGACTGAGCTTTCCTCGATGACGTGCACCGGCGCCGGCAGCGAGCCTGCGCGCAGCACGATGGCAAGGTCCTTGGACGTCGCGACGTCGAAGTTGCCGGTGATCGAGGCGTCACCCGACGGGATCTTCTCGTGGATGTTCGGCGCCGAGGAGACGACATCGTCGAGCACGATCGCCAGCTGGCGGCCGACGTTGTTGCCGGTCACGTTGGCGAAGTCGGCGCGGCCCTTGGGCGTCATCTTCATGCTGACGCCCCAGGCGGCCGGGTTGGTGGGCTGCAGGCCGTTGCGGGCATCCGCGCTGGCGATGGAGCCGCCGGTCATTTCGGGTTCGCGCTTGACCAGGTAGATCGCGCGGCCCGACACACCCTGCATGCTGTCATCCTTATCGCCCCACAGCAGCTGCGAATCGTTGGGCACAATGGAGTCGAGCCCCGGCGTGGCGAGCATGCGCTCGATCACCGGGAGGTCTTCGTTGCGCACGAACGGGAACGGCTCCGCGGTGAGCAGGTGGCCCGAGAACGGCGCGCGCGCGAGGCCCGAGTCGGCCGCCGTGCCGCCGGTGATGCCGCGGTTCGACAGGAAGCTGTCGAGGCGGTCGATCACGGCCTTGGTCTCTTCAGGCGTGCGCACCAGCTTGAACTCGAGCAGGGCGGTCTTGCCGATCAACTCGATCGCGCGCTCGCGATCGGTGAGGCCGGGCAACTGGACGACGATGCGGTCTTCGCCTTCGCGCTGCACGATCGGCTCGGCGACGCCGAACTGGTCGATGCGGTTGCGGATGACTTCCATCGCGCGGTCCGGCGCGTCCTTGGCCTCGGCGGGGCTCAGTCGCGAGCGGTCGACCTCGAGCACCAGGTGCATGCCGCCCTGGAGATCCAGCCCCAGGTGCATCGACTTCTTGCGCAGTTCGGCAAGTTCCTTGGCCGGCGTCGCATCGCGCTGCGCGGGCGTCATCGAATAGTAGCGATAGGACGGATAGAGGAAGTAGAGGGCCATCGCCGTAGCAGCGATGACGCCCAGTAACTTCCACTGGTCGGTTCGGTTCATCCGGATCTCCCAAATGGGTCGTCCGCCTGAGCGGTTCTGGGCGGGGTCAAGCAGAGGCGGGATGCGGCAAAATGAGGGGCGGAGTGTACGGGCGCCCGCAGAAGAGTGTCAACGACTGCGCACCCGGAACCTGCTTGGGCCCAAGGGTATCGCCAGAGGCGGGCACCGGGAGGGGGGCCGGATTTGGGTCCGGCCCCCTGGGTGCACTCTGCGATATGGGTACTCGGTGGGACGGGGTGGGGCGGATTGCGGGGAGATGTTGGGTGGGATCCCGGTGCGTGTGGCCACCGGCGTCCGCAAGCGCTGTACCGCTGCACAAGTCATTGAATTGCGGTTGGTCCCAAGGCCGGCGCGGGGCACGGCGTCGACACTTCGACCACGCTGTCACCGGGTGGGCGGCGACAGGGGCTAGTCTAAAGTCCCGAGAAAGTGCCGCCGCAGGTCGCTGTGGCCGTGTCTCTTGACACCCCTAGACCCCCATTCCTATAGTGCGGCCCTCGTTACCGACCAGCCGGGCTTTCGCGTCTTCTGTTCCCCACGATCCGGACAGAGGGGTCTATCTGCCAATGATTTCACGCGTTTACCGTGTGGGCGTCGCACTGATGGCGTGCCTCGCGGTGGCGACAGTGTGTTTCGCCGCGGATCCGGGGCCAGCTCCCGGCAAGGGCGGAATGGGTGGCCAGTTGGGTCTGTCGACCTTTGCGCTCGACCGTGCCCTCGGCAAGGACTGGTTTGTCGACTATTCCAATGGCGCGAGCATGCGCTTCGCCTTCGACGCCCACTGGCGCTACCAATTTTCCAACCGCTGGCGAGGCCAGGTGGCAACGGGCTTCACTTGGACCGGCTACAGCGCCAAGCGCGACGCCAATGGCGTCCCGGCGTTCCCGGCACCCTTCGTGGACCGGAACTTCCCCAGCGATGGCGACAAATCCGACTATCTCGCGCTGATGCTGCCGGTCAGCTTCCAGTTGCAGTACTTGGGACGCCACGGGCAGTGGGCCTACCACGTGGGCGCAGGCCCCGGTGCATACCGGGTGTGGGTCCAGAACCACCGCAAGGTGCTCAAGGACCCGGTGAGCCTTAAGCTGCACCGCGGTCTCTACCCGGGCGGCTCGGCCGAGATCGGCATCGAGCACTTCTTCAAGGACAGTCCGACGGTCTCGCTTGAACTGACGGCGACCAGCCATCTGGCGTTGTCCCAGCGGCACGAGCAGTTTGTCTCGGGGCTCGACAGCAATGTGATGGCGACTGAATTGCGCTTCGGCGCGAATTACTATTTCACGCCGGGCCCGCGAAAGGCGCCTTCCAAAGCGCCCAAGTTGCCCTGATGAAGGAACCCGCCCCGGCGCGCGTCGACTGGCAGGCCAAGGTCGGCCCCGAAGGGCTCACGTTCGACGATGTGTTGTTGATCCCGCGGCTGGCGGAGTTCCACCCGCGCGAGGTCGACGTCCGCAGCATGTTCTCGCGGCGCGTGCCGCTGAACGTGCCCATCGTGAGCGCCGCCATGGATACGGTCACCGAAGCGCCGCTGGCGATCGCGCTGGCGCGTGATGGCGGCATCGGGGTGATCCACAAGAACCTCTCGATCGCCGACCAGGCCGCGCAGGTGGATCGGGTCAAGCGCTCCGAGAGCGGCATGATCGTGGACCCGGTGACGCTGCCGCCCACGGCGACCGTGGGCGAAGCGCATGCGATCATGGCGCGCTTTCATATTTCAGGTGTGCCGATCAGTGCGAACGGCAAGCTCGTCGGCATCCTGACGAATCGCGACCTACGTTTCGAGACGCGCCCCGAGCGGCTGGTGTCGGAGATCATGACGCGGGAAGGCCTGATCACCACGCCCGTGGGCACCACGCTGGTGGAAGCGCGCGAGATCCTCGCCAAGCACCGCATCGAGAAGTTGCCGGTGGTCGACAGTGAGGGGCGCCTGCATGGGTTGATCACGGTCAAGGATATCGAGAAGCGCATCCGCCATCCGCACGCCTGCAAGGACTCGCTCGGCCGGCTGCGCGTGGCCGCGGCGATCGGCGCGGGCGGCGACGCGATTGAGCGCGCGGCCGAGCTGGTGAAGGCCGGTGTCGACGCGCTGGTGATCGACAGCGCGCACGCGCACTCGAAGGGCGTGCTCGATACCACGCGCGAGCTGCGCGGGCTCTATCCCGACGTGGATCTCGTGGTCGGCAATGTCGGCACCTATGAAGGCGCCAAGGCCGTCGCCGCACTCGGCGTCGACGGCGTGAAGGTCGGCATGGGCCCGGGTGCGATCTGCACGACGCGCGTCGTGACGGGCGCGGGTGCGGCGCAGCTCACGGCGATCCTCGAAGCCACGCGCGCGCTCGAGGGCACCGGCATTCCCCTGATCGCCGATGGCGGAATCAAGTACTCAGGCGACGTCGTGAAGGCGCTGGCCGCGGGTGCCCACTCGGTGATGATCGGCAGCCTGTTTGCCGGCACCGAAGAAAGCCCCGGGGAAGTCGTGCTGCTCGAGGGCCGCTCGTTCAAGGTGTACCGCGGCATGGGCTCGCTGTCCGCGATGGCCGCCGCGAAGGGCAGTCGCGAACGCTACTTCCAGGAGAACACCGACGAACTCTCGAAGCTGGTGCCGGAAGGCATCGAGGGCCGCGTACCGTTCAAGGGCCCGCTCGAGAACACGGTGTTCCAGATGGTCGGGGGCTTACGGGCTGGCATGGGTTACTGCGGCGCGCGCACAATCGAGGAATTGCGTACGCAGTCGCGATTCGCGCGCATCAGTTCCGCCGGCCTGCGTGAGAGTCATCCGCACGACGTGACGATCACGAAAGAGGCGCCGAACTACGGAGCCCGGTAGGCGGGCTGCGGCAAACATCGATTGCTGCGCCGGCTCGACGCGGTCTGCTTCTGGCCCGCGAGGCTTGTGGCCCAACGAGTTGCGGCAGCCGCGCAGTGATTTCGGCGGCGGCCATTCCGTGCTGGTACCCCGGAGCGGCCCCCGATATCATTGGGGCAGAGTCCCAACCATTTGGGATTGCTTGGGTATTTCAATCAGGACAACGAATCATAGAGCATTCATCTCTGCGCGGTCCCTCGCCCGCGGGGTTACGGGGCCACGCATGACCAGGAGGCCGACCTGTCATGCCTACACGCGTGCTGATGCGCCAGTGGTGTCTCCTTGCGGTCGGGTGCGGGTTGCTGTTGTCGCCGCTGCGCGCGAACGCGACCGGTGGAATCGACCTCTCGATTGGTTGTCCGCTAGCCCCAGGCACCACGAACAGCGCGACGGTGGACTGTGCGTTCGCGACGCAATTGGTCATGAGCGGGACCCTGATCTCCCCCGTCGCAATGTCCGACCTCGCTTCGATCGAAGGCTTCCTGACGATCACGCTGCAGTCAGGAACTATCGCGCAGGCCCCGTTCTGGGATTTTCAAACTACAAACCCGCAGGGCTTGACCGGTTCGCAGGCTCGGCCGCCTGGCGGTTGCCTCTCCTATCTCAATACATTCTCTCCCGGGGGCTCCAGTTTTGGGCTGGTCGCTACCGCCGCGGGGAGCGCTGTGCATGTCGCCACCTTGAGTGTACGTGCGGGCGTGGTCTCCGTTGTCGCTGGACAAAAGCTCTACGCGTTCCGATTGATCCTCGATCCTACGCAGGCCGCTGAGGGAGGGGGCTTCCTGGCCGGCTGCACGCTTCCGGTGAGTGTCACGCTCGACTCCTTGCGAATGAATCCGTCCAGCGGCTCACCGGTCACGGTTACCGACTGCGGACTGATCGGGAATGTGGTCCTGCTCAACGGTGCGAGCGGCGGCTCAACGTGTAGCGGAAGCAGTTCCACGATTGTCGCCTCGGCGGGTGTGGGGGGAGGAATCAGCCCCAGCGGATCGATCCTCGTCACCACCGGGACGAGCCTTACCCTGGCCATCGGGTCCGCGGCCTGCTACCACATCGCGGACGTACTCGTGGATGGAGCATCCGTGGGAGCCCTCTCCAGCTACACCTTCACCAACGTGGTGGCGAACCACACGATTGCTGCATCGTTCGCCCTCGACAGTTACACGATAACGGCTTCGGCGAGCGCGGGTGGCACCATCAGCCCCTCAGGCGCTGTTGCCGTCTCGTGCTCGGGCAGCCAGGCGTTCACGCTCACGCCCACTGGCGGGAATATCGTGGTCGACGTGCTCGTCGACGGCGCCTCGGTGGGGGCGGTTTCGAGTTACACCTTCACCAATGTGACCGCCAACCACACGATCTCGGGGCAATTCGCTCCCCCGCCCGTGCTCACCGTAAACATCACGGGCAGCGGCTCGGTCGCCAAGAGCCCGGACCAGGCTTCTTACACGCCGGGGACGATCGTCCAACTCACCGCGACGGCTTCTGCGGGATATCACTTTGAAGGTTGGAGCGGTGCCGCGATCGGTCGCACCAATCCCGTAACGGTGACGATGACCGCAGACAAAACGGTCAGCGCCGTGTTCCTCGCCAACAGCTACACATGGAACCAGCTGGGCAGCGCGTCCTGGCAGGTCTCCACGAACTGGACCCCCACGCGTTGGACCCCGAGCACGGATGACGTGCTTTCATTCGGCAACGGCGCGACCGTCGTGACCAATGTGCCGACGCAATCGATCGGGCAATTGTTCCTCACCGGGTCGGCCGATGTGACGTTGCAGCCCAACGTCGCCGGCGACAGCGTGGCGGTATTGGGGGGAAGCGGAGTCGACTTCGACGTGCAGGCGGGCGCCGTCCTGCGTTTCAACACGGCCAACGCCATTCGGCTTGATCTGCTCGCCGGGGTGTCGGGCACCGTGAGCGGCGGTTTGTTTGTCGATGCCGGCGCGCACCGGCTGCGCAGCCTGGCGGCGGGCGGGCTCGTGTTCCAGCCCGCCGCCAGGGTCACGCAGGGCACTACGTTCTCGGGAAACCTGTTTGGTACGGGATCGGGAACCAATGGCGTGCTCAATTCCGTGCTGTTCGAGTTTAATTCACTTTTCGACCAATACGGCGGGGCCAACCCGTTTGGCGCTATCCAGCCCAACGCGGTCGCGGTGTTCCGACTTGGAAGCCGGTACCGCATCAACGGTCCGGGATTCCCGTCAATGTCCGGACGTACCTACGCCGACTTCGAGTACAACTCGCCGTTCACGACGATCAGCAGCGGCACCGGCAGGCTCAGGATCGACAATCTGAGCGTGCTGCGCGGGAATTGGAACATCGGTATGACCGGACAGTTCGAAATCCGCGGCGACATCACGGTCACTGCTGGAGCCGCGCTCAACTTCAATCCCATCACCGGCGCGCCCACGGTCGCGTTGAATGGCGCCTGGCCGCAGACCATTACCGTGAACGGTGCCCTGACCGACACCGCGTCCGTGACCATCGAGGTCAGGAACGCGGCCGGTGTGACGCTGGCGACGGATGTGACCCTGCCCGGGGGCCTCAAGTTCACCACGGGCAAGATCACCACCGGCGCGAATGTCTTGTCTATCGTTGGACCGAGCTTTTCGGTCACTGGGGCTGGCTCCGGAACAGGCTGGGTCGTGGGCACCTTGGGGCGCACGCTGACGCCGTCGGCAGGCGAGGCCTCGTGCACGTTCGATGTTGGTGATGCCACGTCTTACACGCCGGTGACGGTTGCGGCTCATGGCGTCGGCGGCGCGTTCATACTTCGCGGCAGTACGACGCGCTTCGACCATCCCCATCTCGCCTCGTCCGATATCCCGCTACTTCGTTCGGTCAATCGCTACTACACGCTGACGCCAGCCGGCAGCCCTGCCTTCACGAGCTACGACGCGACGTTCAACTACGCGGCGGCGGACATCGATGCAGGCTCCGATCCTAATGCGTTCATCGTGCGGCGTTGGGATGGCAGCGTCTGGAACACCACCGCAATTGGCGCGCGCACTGCGACTAGCACCCAGACCACGGGCATGACCACGTTTTCCGATTTTGCCATCGGCCAGCTGGGCGCCTACACGATCACGGCTTCCGCGGGATTGGGCGGTTCGATCAGTCCATCGGGTCTGGTGACCGTGTTGCCCGGTGCCGGCAAGACATTCTCAATCACCCCCGTCGCGCCGGCGCGGATCAAGGACGTGGTGGTCGATGGTCTCTCGGTAGGCGCGGTGAGCACCTACGCGTTCACGAGTGTCTCAGCGAACCACACGATTTCAGCGACATTTGAAGTGGTGTACGACGAACCGTTTACTTCCGGGCTCGACATGAGCAAGTGGGCCTATGGCTCGAACCAGCCGCTCTATGTCCCCGCCGAGCCCAGTGGCGCGGTGGCGGTGAGCAAGCCGTTCGGCGGCAGCTTCACCTTCCAGTACGGCGGTTTCGGATTCCTCGGCACGCTCTCGGGCGACTTCGACGTGTCGGTCGACTACAGCGATATGAACATCGCGCGCAGCTCGGGCGCCCCCGGGAACCAGGTCCAGCTCAACACGACGTTCGGGGGCCAGGCGTTCTCGGCGGTGCGAAGCAACGAAGACGGGATGGGTGAGAATGGGCATGTCTTCATCAACCCACCCAACACAGCGCCCGGTGTCACGAGCATGAGTGGAACCTCCGGCACACTGCGGGTCAGGCGGATCGGCGGGACGGTCACGGGCTACGTGAACGGAGCCGCCGTCTATTCGGGCACCTTCAACACCGGGCCCGTCACCACCCTGTCGCTGACGATGCAGAACAACGGCACGCTCGATGCGACCTCGGTCACGTTCGATAACTTCCACCTCGTCGCGGACGGCATCTCATATGGCCCGGCGGAGCAGGCGCGCATCGTCGCATCCGCGGGCGCGCACGGTTCCATCGCACCTTCTGGGCTCGCCTACCCGACACTCGGCACGAGTCCCACGTATGCGATCACTCCCGAGGTGGCCTACAAGGTCGCCGATGTCACTGTGGACGGCAGTTCGGTGGGGGCGCTCGCCGCGTACACGTTCACCAACCTGCAGACCAATCACACGATCGTTGCCACCTTCATCTCAGACATTCCGGTGGTGACATTCACCAGCGGGCCGGCCGAGGGTGAAATTGTGGGGCCGGGGACGGTCAGCTTTGGATGGAGCGCGACTTCGGCGTCCACGCTGCCCGCGGGCATGCTTTACCGGTATTCGATGGATGGGGTCCCGACGGGGTCTTTCGCCACGGCGAGCTCACAGAGCTTTTCCAGTCTGGCGGAGGGCTCGCACGTCCTCACAGTCGAAGCGAAGGACGTGAATGGAAACATCGGTACGGCGAATCGCGGCTTCGTGATCGACATCACTCCGCCCACCGTGAGCATCACGAACGGTCCAGCCGAGGGTGGTTTTGTGAATGCCACGACGGTGCCGTTCGCCTGGAGCGGTGCTGACAATCTCTCCGCGCCCGCTGCGCTGAAATTCAGCTACCGCCTCGACGGCGCTGCGTTCAACGCATATGCGGCCGTCACCAGCGCTACCTTGAACGGACTGGCCGAGGGGGCGCACACATTCGAGGTCAGGGTCGCCGATCAGGCCGCCAATGTCGGGCTGTCGCCCGCGACACGGCTCTTCTCGGTGGACGTCACGGCCCCTGAGACGCAGATCGTCAGTGGTCCCGCCGAAGGGGCCACCATCACGACTGCGAGCCCGGTGTTCGTGCTCACGGGGACGGACAACCTCTCGTCGCCGGGCCAGCTCCTCTACCAGTTCAGTGTCGACAACGGCACCTACTCGACGCCCGCTGCGACTCCGCTCACCGTCCCCGGGCTCGCCGAGGGTACGCACAGCGTCGCGATCCGCGCCGTCGACCTGGCAGGCAATGTCGACGCGACTCCCGCGATGCGATCGTTCGTCGCGCACGTCGAGCCGCCCAACAAGATCATCGTCGACGGTCCCCCGGCGTGGACGCCTCTGACCAGCGTCACCTACACGTTCTCGTCAGTGACCAACCAGCCGCCGGAGTCCATCGAGTACGCCTGGCGCTTGGATGGCGGCGCACTGACCTCTTACAC
>JAYSRO010000270.1:0-2849 GCA_043720995.1 Candidatus Eiseniibacteriota bacterium | reverse complement strand
GCGGCGCCCGTGATTGCCAGGACGTTGTCATGCAAACTCTCCCCGGGGAGAGTTGCTGCTTGGGCGTTCGCGCAGAGCAACTGTTTGCGCGGACAATTCAGGGGCCGGCCGTCGAACAGGGTGGCGCACGGCGAGCGGCGGACGCGGTGCGCGGTGCGCGGTGTGCGCGAGTCCAGCGCGGCGCGCATTATATTTGGTGGCGCGTGAATATTCCTCTTGACGCACTCCGCGCACCACACCACGAAGCTCTCGCGGGTGCCATCGTACTCGCGCGCTTGCACGCGCACCTCGCCGCGCGGTGCGTCGTTCGCGCTCGGCCGCGATATTTCTTGCGGCGCTCCGCTGCGTGCTCCCTGCGCGTGTCTCCGTGCTTCGCAAACGCGTGCGCTACACTTCTCCTCGAAGTCATTGCCCCCGCGATCGACTTTTTTGTATGCGCGGAGTCGTCATGAAGAGCTACTCGCTGGATCATGTCGCCAAGTCCGTTCTGCACCGCGACTCGCTTGTATTTCACCGTAACGAGAGCAGCGCGATGGCCATGGCGATCGCCCACGTCGGGGAGATCGACGCGCGGCGGTCGTACCGCGACGAGGGCTACCCGTCGATGCTCGCGTTTTGCGAACAGGTGTACGAGTTGTCGGAGCCGGCGGCGCTCAAGCGCATTCGCGTCGCGCGCCTGGCGCGGGAGTACCCGGCGTTGTTCGAGGCGCTGGCCTCGCGGAAGCTGAGTCTCAGTTGTGTGATCCTGTTGTCGTCACACCTGACTGCACTGAATGCGAACGAGTTGATTGCGGCGGCCGCCCACGCGCCCAAGTCGGAGCTCGAGCAGCTGATCGCAAGGTGGTTCCCGAAGCAGGATGTGCCGTCGAAGCTGGAAGGGATCGCCGGACCGCCGCCGATGCTGGGCGATCAACTCTCCCCGGGGAGAGTTGGCGACACGGGCGCGGCGGGCGACGCCGCCGCGGAAGATGCTGTTTCCCCCGGCGCGGCGGGGTTTGGACTCGACGATCAACGATCCGCGCAGGCGGTTGGCGACGCGGTCGATGATCAGCTTTGCTCGCGGGCTGATGAGGCCCCTTCCCCCCGCCCGAAGTTGTCTCCGTTGTCGGCGGATCGATTCGCGCTGCAACTCACAGTGAGCCGCTGCACTTACGACAAGCTGCGTTACGCGCAGGAGCTACTCAGCCACCAGTTGCCCTCGGGCGACCTGGTCGAAGTGTTCGACCGTGCGCTCGATGCGCTGATCGTGCAGCTGGAGAATCGCAAATTCGCCGCGACTTCACGGCCGCGACGCGGGAATCGGCGCGCGACCCAGAGCCCGCGGCACATCCCTGCGTATGTAAAGCGCGAAGTGTGGGTGCGCGACGGCGGGCAGTGCACGTTCGTGAGCGATGCGGGGCATCGTTGCTGCGCGCGCGAACTGTTGGAATTCGATCACACCGAAGAAGTGGCGCGGGGCGGCAAGGCGACGGTGGCCGGGGTGAGGTTGCGCTGCCGCGTCCACAACCAGTACACGGCCGAGCAGACGTTTGGCGCCGGGTTCATGGAGGGCAAGCGCGAGGAGGCGCGGCGGGTCGCGCGGGAGAAGAAAGAAGCAAAGGCATTCGCGGCGGCGGCGAGCGAAGTCGCGCGGCTGACTGCGGAGCAAGCGGCGGTGGAAGCGCGGAGCGCCGCCGAGCACCGGGCACTCGAAGCAAAGGTGCGGGCCGAGCGATCGGCGGCCGAGGCTCGGATCGCCGAGGAGCAACGGGAGGCCGACGCGGAAAGAGCAGCGACAGCGACAGCACGCGCCAAAGAACTCGACGTCGTCCCGTGGCTACGCGCGCTGGGCTTCCGGCTCGAGGAAGCGCGTCGGGCGGCGGCGTACTGCGAGACTATCCCTGACGCATCGATCGAGGAACGTGTGAGCAAGGCGCTCGCATTCCTTGCCCCGCGAGCGAGGAAGCAGGACTTCCGTCGCGCGGAGCACCACGAGGGGGCGCCGGCGTGATGTGGGCAACAGTGCATCGGCAAAGACCGAACGCCCACACCAAGACAACTCTCCCCGGGGAGAGTTGTCGCTCGCGTCAGCGGGGCGGAATTGCCCGCGCAGATGGTTGCGGCGGGGGCTCGCTCCGACCGAACTGTCTGCGCGGACAGTCGCGGCGCGTCTCCGCACCAGCGTTCAACGGCCCAGAGCAAGCCGGGTCATCACAGTGCGACCGAGCCGCGAGTCATCGACCATGTCCGTCTCACGCTTCACACTACGAGCGGGCTCATCCGAATTCGACCGCTGAGCGCTCGGGACCGGTCGTGCGGAGGGTTGGTGCGCAGGCGACTTTTGTCGAATCACATCCTGACTTCCGGCTGGCTCTAGCAATTAAGAGTATTTCTTTGTCCGGGAGAGCTATCAGGCTAGAGTCCAGAAATACTAGCTAGGATCGCGTTCGGCAGAAGCGCTACCCCTTGCTCGTGAGATTCACGGGCAGGAATCACGCTGAATCGACAATCAGCTATCGAAGAGTTCCCCGCATGCAACGTTGGCCCGCGTGTATCGTTGCAATTCTGGTGCTTACTGGTTCGTGCGGACGTGCGCTGGCTGGGGTTGCGCCAATCTACTGCACCGATTGCTCGGTTTCGAGTGAGTGGATCGATCTTGGCGGAGTCAACAGTTCCGGCATTCCCGACCCGGCCTGTCGCTTCACAGTAATTGTGAGGAGCGCCCCCAATACCCCCGTCGCTGGGGCGGACGTCGTGATCGACTTCTCGGGATGCCCGGATATCCTGATCTCGTGCACTCAAGTGCCTGCAGTCGCCGGCTCAGGTCAAGAGTATGCCGGGGACAAGACCGTTCATGGAACGACGGATGC
>JAYSRO010000269.1:0-5706 GCA_043720995.1 Candidatus Eiseniibacteriota bacterium | reverse complement strand
ACCTTAGGCGCGCCGCCCTACGCCTCGAGCAGAGGTAATCCCGACTCTTCCAACGACGCCGCAGCATCAAGCCCAAGGTCCGCCACCGCGCCGCGCTCGAGCATCCACGCACCAACGAGCGCGATCATCGCGGCGTTGTCGGCGCACAGCCGCGGCGAGGGCACGCGGAACGCGATGCCACGCGCTGCGCACTCGGCCGCGAGCCGCGCGCGCAGTTCACGGTTGCACGCCACGCCGCCGCCCATGTTCAGGGCGCGGGCACCGGTGGCTTCGAGTGCGCGCAGCGCCTTGATCGTGAGCGTGTCGACCACCGCGGCCTGGAACGAGGCCGCCATGTCGGCGATGGTCGCTTGCGAGTAAGGCGTCGCCTCACGCGACAGCGTGTGGAGCACCGCGGTCTTGAGCCCCGAGAACGAGAAGTCGAAGCCGGGACGGTCGAGCATCGGCCGCGGCAAGGCGAATGCCTCACGGTTCCCGCCCAGCGACAGCTTGTCGATGATCGGTCCCCCGGGGAAACCGAGCCCCATCAGCTTCGCCACCTTGTCGTAGGCCTCGCCCGCCGCGTCATCGAGCGTGCTGCCGAGCCAGCGGTAGGCGCCGAAGTCGCGCACTTCGACCAGCTCGGTATGGCCACCCGAAACCACCATCGCGACCGCCGGGTAGGGGCTGTCGCCGTGTTCGAGTGCGGCCGCGTGCAGGTGCGCTTCAATATGGTTGACGCCAATGACGGGAATGCCAAGCCCCAATCCCAACGCCTTGGCGAACGCCACGCCGACCACGAGCGAGCCGACGAGCCCGGGCGCGCGCGTCACCGCGATGGCGGTCAACTCGCTCGCCGCGATCTCCGCATCAGCCAGCGCCCGCTCCACCAACGGCGGCAGCAGTTCGAGATGCGCGCGCGAAGCCAGCTCGGGCACGACGCCGCCATAGAGCCGGTGCACGTCCTGCGTGGCGATCAGGTGGGAACGCAGCACCGAGCCGCGCTCAAGAATGGCGACCGAGGTGTCATCACATGAGGTCTCGATCGCGAGCAACAGGTGCGCGGCCGGTGCACGCACAGGCGTCGGCAGCGTGATCATGAAGCCTCCGGCGCCAGGCTCTCCTCGAGCCACGCGCCATACTTGGGCGCCACCGCGGCCATGCGCACGGCCGTGCACTCGGGCGTGTCGTAGGGATGCAGCTCGTGCAATCGCGACAGCAGTGCTGTCCAATCCTGCTTGCGCGTCTTGAGCAACACGACGACCTCGCGTTCGTCCACGATCCCGTCCTTCCAGCGGTAGATCGAGCGGGCGCCGGGCAGCAGGTTACCGCAGGCGGCGAGCCGTTCCTCGACCAGCACGCGGATCACGCGCGCGGCGTCGTCTTCATTCGCGAACGTGGTGAACACGAGCAGCAAGTCGGTCACGTGAGGCTCCTCCCTAAGCATTGGCGGGCGGAAAGTGTAGCATGACCGCGCATGCACGCCGCGACGACGAACCCCCAGCCGCGCACTCCCGCGCTCTCGCTGCAGCACATCACCCGGCGCTGCGGGACGGTGATCGCCAACAACGACGTCACGCTCGACATCGTCCCCGGCCGCATCCACGCGCTGGTGGGCGAGAACGGCGCGGGCAAGACGACGCTGATGCGCATCGCTTACGGCCTGCTCACGCCGGACTCCGGCCAAGTGAAGATCGATGGCCGCCCCGTCCACTTCCGCCGCCCCGCCGATGCCATGCGGCACGGCATCGGCATGGTCCACCAGCACTTCATGCTCGTCGACACGCTTACGGTGGCGGAGAACATCTGCCTCGGCCGCGAGCCACGCGGCGCCTTCGGCGCGTTCGACCGCGCCGCGGCGGAACGCGATGTCGCCGAGCGCTCGGCCCGCCATGGCCTGCCGGTCGATCCCAAGGCGCGGGTCTCGACACTGTCGGTCGGCGAGCAGCAACGCGTCGAGATCCTTAAAGCGCTGCACCACGGCGCGCGCGTGCTGATCCTCGACGAACCCACGGCAGTCCTGACGCCGCAGGAAGTGGATGGGCTGTTCCTGCTCCTGCGCGAACTCCAGCGCGAGGGCACGAGCATCATGCTGATCACCCACAAACTCGCCGAGGTGAAGGCGCTCGCTGAGCACGTCTCGGTGATGCGCGCAGGCAGGATCGTGGGCGAAGCCGCCACCGCGGACGTGTCGATCGAAGCGATCGCCGCCATGATGATGGGCCGCCCCATGGCGCCGGTCCACGTGCGCTCCGCTCAAGCAGCCGGAGCGCCGCTGCTCGAAGCGCGCGAACTCGAGGTGCGCGATGAGCGCGGGCTGCTGGCCGTGCGCGGCGTGTCGTTCAATGTGCGCGCGGGCGAGATCGTCGGCATCGCGGGCGTCGAAGGCAATGGCCAGAGCGAACTGGTCGAAGCACTCGCCGGACTGCGGCGCCCCATGCACGGCGAACTATCGATCGCCGGGCAGCGCGTCCATGGCCACTCGGCCGCCGAACACATACGCGCGGGGCTCGCCCACGTGCCGAGCGACCGCCTGCGGCGTGGCATGGTGCCGGCGTTCACGCTCGCCGAGAACCTGGTGCTCGGCCGCCAGCGCGAGCCCGCGGCGGGCTTAGGCCCGTTCCTGCCACCCGGGCGACTCGCAGCGCGCGCACTCCCGTTGCTCCAGGAATTCGACGTGCGCCCTGCGGATCCTCGCGCCATCGCGGGACAGTTGTCCGGCGGCAACCAACAGAAGCTGGTGGTCGCGCGCGAGCTGACGCGCAACGCGCGCGTCGTGCTAGTGGCGCACCCGACGCGCGGCGTGGACCTCGGCGCGATCGAGTTCATCCATGGCCGCCTGCGCGAAGAGCGTGCCGCGGGACGCGCAGTGCTGCTGCTGTCCTCCGAGCTGTCGGAGATCCTCGAGCTGAGCGACCGCATCCTCGTCATGTACGGGGGCAGCATCGTCCATGAAACAACGGCCGAGGGCGCGGATGAACGCACCCTCGGCCAGTTCATGTTGGGCAAGACCGCTACGAGCTAGCCGCTGCCCGCGGTCAGCCGCCGATCTGGACCGTCTTGTATGGCCCCGGCTTCGGCGCGCGCAGGTCGGCGCGCAATACATCGATGCGCACGGTCCGCTTTTTCTCCTCGAGCCAGTCGTTCATGCGATTGACGACCATCTCCTGCTGGACCTGGTCCTTCTCCGTCTTGAACTTGCTCGCATCGGCCGGCACGCGCTCGTCCATGCGCACCCACATGACGCCCTGCGGTGTCGTCAGGGTGTCGCTCATCTCGCCGCGCTTGAGCTTCAAGATCTTGGGCATGATGTGGGGGCCGAAGCCGAGCGTCGGTACGAACGCCGCGTTCGCCGTCACCGGGTTCGCCTCCTTGAGGCCGCCCATCGGCGCCGCCACGGTATCAGGCGATGTGCCGGCAGCGAGAGCGGCGCGAACCGCCGCGATCTTTTCCGCCAGCTTCTGCTTCTTGCGCTCGGCCTTCATGTCCTCGATGACCTGAGTCTTGACCTCGTCGAATTCGGCGGTCTTGACCGGCGTCTTCTCGCGCAGCCGGATCAACACGTACTGGTCCGCGGCGCGATACACCGTGCCCGACCAGCGGCCGGCCGCGAGCCTGGGCAACTCTGCGCTCAGTCCCTGAAGGAAACCGATATCGGGCACCGCCTCCGAAACCCCGAACGGCGTGGTGCTCACGATTCCGCCATAGGACTTCGCCAGCACGGCCGCGTCCCCGCCTGCCGCCAGCTTGCGACGCAGCGCGCGCGCGGCGCGCACGGCGTTGGAGTCGGCGCGCGCCTGCGCCATCTCGGTGCGCAGTTCGGCGCGCACGTCATCGAATGAGCGCAGCCCTGAGGCCTTGCGCTCCTCGAGCCGGATGATGTGGTAACCGAACTGGGTCTGCACCACATCGCTCACCTCGCCGGGCTTGAGCGCGAAGGCGGCCGTCTCGAATTCCTTCACCATCCTGCCGCGGCCGAAGAAGCCCAGGTCGCCGCCGCCCTGCGAGGCTCCCGGCTCCTGCGAGAAGCGCCGGCACAGGTCGATAAACTCGGCGCCACCGCGCACGGCCTTGAGCAACGAGTCGGCGCGCACCTTGGCGTCCGCCATCTGCGCCGGGCCCAGGCCCTGCGTCATGATCAACAGGTGCCGCGCGTGGACCTCTTCCTCCTGGCGGTAACGGTCCTTGTGCGAATTGTAGTTCGCCAGCAGTTCGGCGTCGGCGATCTTCACCGAGTCGGCGGGAGCAACGCGTACCCGCACGCCGTCGACGGCGTACTTGACCGGCGCCTTGTAGCTGGTGCGCCGCGGCGCGAAGAACACGCGCGCTTCGGTTTCGTCCTTCTGCCGCTCCTGCTCGCGATAGGCGGCATCCACCCTGTTGCGCACCAGATCGAACGGCGGCGTGAACGCCGAGTCCGCAGAGTCCACACGCCACACGACGTAACGGCGAGCGAATGCTGACGGGCCCTGGATCACGCCGAGATCGCGCGCCGAGTTGCGGTAGTACTGCTCGACCATCGGGTTGGTGAACAGCGAGTCGTTCGTCGAATTCTGCACGAACGTCAGCGTTTCGGCGGCGGCCCCGGCCGCGCGCGCGGCACCCCGCCAATCCTTCGACGACTTGAGCGCCGTCGCCAGCTTGGCCATCAGCTCGTCGATCTGCTTGGGGCGCAGCTCCTTCATCGCCCGCGGCTTGACCATCGCGCGCAACGAATCCACCAGCGGTGGCGGGGACTTCTTCAGCGTGTCGTTGATCATCAGGAAGTGACGCCAGTTTTCGGCGTACCAGCGCTCGATCTCGACTGATGTCGGCGGGCGCGTCTGGAACGCGTCGTCGGCCAGCGTGATGCGCGACACCGCCATGCGCCGCGTAACGAAGCGATCGGGGTGCGCCGCGAAGAATGCCCTGCGCTCATCTTCTGCGGCCGTGCGGCGCTTCTCGATATCCGCCTGGCGGCGCACGTCACCGAGCACTTCCGCGAGCGGCGGCAGGTGCTTGGGCTCACGCCCCGTGATCACACCGGCGATGACCGCATCACGCGTGCTCACGGGGCCGATCTTGCGCACCGAGGCCACACTGTCGGCGCGGCCCAGTTCACCCTGCAGCTCCGGGGCAAAGCCGATGCCGGGAATGTTCCCCGAGAGCGGCTCGAACAGCCCGGTGTCGAGCAGGCGGGCCGAACTATCCGGCAGCGTTTTGTGGTCGATCGAGTCGAGCACGGCCTTCGCCTGCGCCAGCGCCAGCGGCTCGGCGGCTGCGCGCGTGGAGTCGCCCACAGCCGGCAGCGGGATGCGCACATAGCGCAGGCGCACGCGGGTGCGCCGCGTGAACGCGTCCGGGTGCGCGTGGTAGTAGGCGTCCCACTCCTGCGGCGTCGACTCGGGATCGAGCGTGACGTCACGCTGCAGGATGGCGAAGGAGTGGAACTTCACCTGGTCGTTGCGCTTCGCCCACTCTTCGCGCACCGCGGCGGAAGTAGGGATCATCTGCTGGCGCAACCGCCGGTCGAGCACGTCCATCGCCGCCAACTCGGTGAGCTCGGGCAGCATCGTCATGTAGTTCGACTGCGGGCTCGTCTTGTAGAGGCTGAACTTGGCGCGGTCGAACTGGCCATTGGTGTAGAAGTAGGGGTCGCGCGCCAGCACCGTGTCGACATCTCCGGGCGTGGGCGTGATCTTCATGCGCCGCGCTTCGGTGCGCAGCAGTTCACGGCGCAGCAATTCG
>JAYSRO010000268.1:0-14145 GCA_043720995.1 Candidatus Eiseniibacteriota bacterium | reverse complement strand
GTGAGGTAGCAGTAGTGGTTGTTGTTCCACGACGGCACCGGGTAGGCCACCGCCTCGCCCGGGTCCACGAGCGCGAGATAGGTCGCGTAGATCAAGGGCCGCGCCCCGCCGGCGATCAGCACCGACTCGACGGGATAGTCGAGCTTGAACTCGCGCGCGTAAAAGCGGCTCACCGCCTGGCGCAACTCGAGCACGCCGTTTGAAGGCGGGTAGTTTGTGTGGCCCGCGTTCAGCGCCTCGTGCACACCCTTGATCAACGCGGTGGGCGCGGGGAACTCCGCCGAGTCGAAGTCGCCGACCGTGAGGTTGCACACCGGCTGGCCCGCGGCGATCAGCGCGCGCACCTCGGCGGCGATGCGCAACACTTCAGAGCCGGTTAGGCCCTGCGCCAGCCGCGACATTTGATCAGGGGTGATGGTGTCCAGACTCTTGATCATCGCGTCCATTCTCCGAATCCGTAAGAGGAAGTGCGCTTCAAACGCGCGCCTGGTGTTCCTGGATCAACCGGTCGACGATGTCCGGCTCGGCGAGTGTGGTGACGTCACCGAGCCCCGTGTACTCGCTCGCCGCGATCTTGCGCAGAATCCGCCGCATGATTTTTCCGCTGCGCGTCTTGGGCAGGCCCGCCGCGATGTGCACGATGTCGGGGGCCGCGAATGAGCCGATCGCGCTGCGCACCTGGTCACGCAAGGCGAGTTCGAGTTCCTTGGGATCGCGCGTGGCAAAGGCCGCCCCCAATACTACGTAGGCGTAGATGCCCTGGCCCTTGATGGGGTGCGGGTAGCCGACGACGGCGGCCTCGACGACCGACTCGTGCGCGACCAGGGCGCTCTCGACTTCCGCGGTGCCGAGGCGGTGCCCCGAGACGTTGAGCACGTCGTCGATGCGCCCGGTGATCCAGTAGTAGCCGTCCTCGTCGCGGCGGCAGCCGTCACCGGTGAAGTAGAGCCCCGGGTATTGCGTGAAGTAGGTCTCCTTGAAGCGCTGGTGGTCGCCCCAAACGGTGCGCGCCTGTCCCGGCCAGGGAGTGCCGAGGCACAACGCGCCGCTGACGCCGTTGCCCTCGATGCGCGTACCCTTCTCGGGATCGACGATCACCGGCAGGACGCCGAAGAACGGCAGCGTCGCCGAGCCAGGCTTGGTCGGCGTCACGCCGGGCAGCGGCGTGATCATGATGCCGCCCGTCTCGGTCTGCCACCACGTGTCGACGACCGCGCAACGCCCTTCGCCCACGACATCGTGGTACCAGCGCCAGATCTCGGGATTGATCGGCTCACCGACCGAGCCCAGCACGCGCAGGCTCTTGCGCGAATAGCGTTTCACCGGCTCGTCGCCGTGCTGTGCGACGGCGCGCAGCGCGGTGGGTGCCGTGTAGAAGATGTTGATGCCGAGATCGTCCACCATGCGCCAGTAGCGGCCGGCGTCCGGGTAGAGCGGCTGCGACTCGAACAGCACCGTCGTCGCGCCGTTGGCGAGCGGCCCGTAGACGATGTAGCTATGCCCCGTCACCCAGCCGACATCCGCCGCGCAACAGTAGATATCGCCGGGGCGCAGGTCGAACACCAGTTCGTGCGTCATCGCGGCATAAGTGAGGTAGCCGCCGGTCGAGTGCATGAGGCCCTTGGGCTTACCCGTGCTGCCCGAGGTGTAGAGGATGAACAGCGGGTCCTCGGCGTCCATCCATTCGACCGGACAGGTCGAGCGCTGCTGCCGCATCGCTTCATCGAGCCAGTGATCGCGGCCCTCGACCATCGGCACCTGCGTCTCGGTGCGGCGCGCCACCAGCACGGATGTCACGCGCGGCAGCCCGGCGATAGCTTTATCGGCGATCGCCTTGAGCGCGATCACCTTGCCGCCGCGCAGGCCTTCGTTCGCGGTGATCAACACGCGGCAATCGGCGTCGATGATGCGGTCACGCAGCGAGTCGGCGCTGAAGCCGCCGAACACGACCGAGTGAATGGCGCCGATGCGCGCGCACGCGAGCATGGCGTAGACCGTCTCGGGGATCATCGGCATGTAGATGCAGACGCGGTCGCCCTTGCGCACACCGTGCGCGAGCAGCACGTTGGCGAGCTTGCACACTTCGTGACGGAGCTCGCGATAGGAGATGCGGCGGTAGACGCCGGGCTCATCGGCCGCCCAGATCAGTGCCGTCTGCTCGGCGCGCGTCTGCAGGTGACGGTCGACACAGTTGTAGCAGGCGTTGAGCCGTCCACCGAGGAACCAGCCGAAGTCGACCGCCTCGTAGTCGGCGTCGAACACCGTGTGCCATGGGGTGAACCAGTCGAGCCGCTTGCCCTGCTCGGCCCAGAACGCCTGCGGCTCGGCGAGCGATCGCGCGTACATGCGCTGGTACTCAGGCATTGACTTCAGCTGGGCTCGTGCCGCGATATCCGGTTTGACGTCGTACAATTCATTGGGCACGCTGCTTCCCCTTTTGCTTCGTTCCGCTCGAGGAGTGATCTACATGCTGCTGCGCATCGTTGCCATCGCCGGGATCGTCGCCGTGCTTATCATCGCATACGTCGGGTGGACGCGGAACATGCAGCGCCCCGCGACCGCCGCCATGCAGACCGAGGCGCCCGCCGCAGGCGCGACTGACGCCATGCCGCCCGCGACCGACCCATCGGCCGGTGGCGCTCCGGCGCCCAGCGGCGATCCCGCGCGCGTGCCCGTCGTCGAGTCGGCGAGCAATCCCGGCATCGACTGGAACGTTCCGGCAAGCTGGAAGAACGAAGGCCCGACCTCGATGCGGTTGGCGACGTATGTCGTGAAGGGACCGAACAAGACGGAAGCGCAGTGCGCCGTCTATTTCTTCGGTCCCGGACAGGGCGGCACCGTCGATGCGAACCTGCAGCGCTGGCAGGGTGAATTCAAGGAAGCCGTCTCGTCCAAGCTCGACCGCTTCGCGGCGAACAGCATCCCCGTCACGCTCATGCACGCTGAAGGCACCTACCTGGCGCATGTCGGCATGATGGGGCAGGGGACCGAGACCGAGATGCCAAACTGGGCGATGCTCGGTGCGATCGCCGAGGGGCCGCACGGCTCGGTGTTCTTCAAGTTCACCGGGCCCGCGAGTGTGATGAACGCGGCGCGCGCGGATTTCGACAAGATGCTGAAGAGCATTCACCCGCACTAGGCTCCCCTGATGCCTCTCGCCGCCGGCTCCAAGCTAGGTCCCTACGAGATCCTCGCACCCATCGGCGCGGGCGGCATGGGAGAGGTCTATCGAAGCCGCGACAACCGGCTGCACCGTGACGTCGCCCTCAAGATCATCTCGCGCGAGAGTTCCGGCGACTCCGAGCGGATTCGCCGCTTCGAGCAGGAAGCCCGCGCGGCTGGGACGCTCAGCCACCCAAACGTCTGCGCCGTTTACGACCTGGGGACGCACGAGGGCTCGCCGTTCGTCGTGATGGAATTGCTCGAGGGGGAGACCTTCCGCCAGCTCCTCCAGGGCGGTGCGGTCCCGCTCCGCAAGGCGCTCGGCTACGTCGCCCAGGCGGCGGAGGGCCTGGCGGCGGCCCACGCCCATGGGCGAGACGACCCCGCTCTATTCGATGACGAGTCCCGGAGCAATCCTGGGCACCATGGCCTACATGTCGCCCGAACAAGTTCGCGGGGAACCGGCCGATGCACGAGCAGACGTCTTCGCACTCGGGATTGTGCTCTACGAGCTGCTGACGGGGCGACGGCCATTCGACGGACGCAGTTCGGCCGATGTCATGAGTGCCATCCTCAACCAGGATGCGCCCGCCGTCTCCACGCTCTGCCCCACCGCACCGCCGCAGCTCGCATGGCTCGTGCGGCGCTGCCTGGCGAAGGCCCCCGATCGCCGAGTTCAAACGAGCCTCGACGTGCGGAACGAACTGGAAGCCCTGCTTCGTGAACTCGAGCTGGGAGGTTCCGCGGATGCTGCAGCCGATCGCAGGACATCCGAGCCCGCGGAGCGGCAGTTCATGCTGACGGCCGCCCATGTGCGACAGCTCTCGGTCCGCAACCCCAAATTGATCGGGTACCCGCTGACGTACATCGACAATGGGTTGGAATCGGAGACGCTCGTCGTGTTCTGCCACGGTGTGGGGGGCGACCATCGGGCGTTCGAAGCGTCGGTGCGGAGCCTCCCTTATCGAGCCGTGTCCGTGTCTCTCGCCGGTTTCGCGCCGGGCGACACCTACCGGCCGGTATTGGCGTTCGACGACCAATCCCAACTGCTGCGAATCCTGCTGGCGGAACTCGTGCGCGTGTGCCGCCCCGTCCGCACGGTTCTCGTGGGCTACTCGGCCGGTGCGGACCAGTTCCTGCGCATGCTCGATTCGGATCAAGCAATGAGTGTCGAGATTGCAGGCCTCGTGGCACTGGGGACCAACATCACTCTGGAGACCTGCTTCGTATCGAGGCTCTACGCCGAGATGGACGCCGTGGATCCCGACGGGATCCTCAAGGCGCTCAAGTCGATCGGCGAGGGCGTCACGTCGCTCACCGGATGGCTTGGTCTTCAGGTCTACATTTCGCAGACCTTCCAGAAATTCGGCTCCGACATCGAGCCGTTGAAACGCTACTCCGCAGAACTGATCGCTCCGTTCGAAGCGGGAGGGGATCCCCTGCCCGGTTGGTACCGCACCGCCACGGAGCGGATCCCCAGTGTTCGGTTCGTGTTCTCCGACGGTGAGGCCGCTCCCGCGGAAGCGGTACTGAAACGGCACCTGGAGCAGGACGTGCTCGGCGAGCGTTTCACGGAAGACTCCTACGTGACCGAACCGATCTCCCATGGCCGCCTGACGGAATCCGTGATCGCCAATCGCTACATCGAGAGCGTGATCGCCGAACTCACGGCAAAGCGGAGTCCACGATCAGCCCTATGACACCGCCCATGTTGGGATCATCAGTCGAGCTTCACGATCCGCCGGACCACGGTCTCCCCGGGAGTTCGCACCGCCACGAGATAGATTCCATTCGCCAGACCACTCAGGTCGAAGCTTGTATCGTGATGCCCGGTCGCGCGAACACCTCCATCCAAGCGGCGCACGAGGCGGCCCTGCAGATCGAACAGCAGGATCTCGGCAGGATCGGCGTGCGGTAGAGTAAAGCTCGCAATGAAGCGGCCGTGGCTCGGATTGGGACGGGGCGGTGCGAACGTCACGTGTGGGGTGACGGGTGGGAGCGCGCCGACGCCCACGAGACCGCCTACTTCGATCGTTCCCTGGGGCGACAAGTCACGCCCGGCGAAACCAGCAAAGTCTGCCGCATAACGTGAGGCGCGGAACACGGTGTTCTGCTGGCCGCTCGTGCCGCTCGGAATCACGTCGCCCTGGGTCATCGGTCCGGCGGAGACGACGGGATTGACGTAGCGCCACACCTCTTGTCCCACCGGCGTGACCTCGAACAGGACGCCCGTGGGGCCATTACAGACGAGCGTGTTGCCATTCGGCAGCCGTTCCGCGCCGCCAATATTCTGGGCGTAAAAGTCGGTGAGCGGCGAATCCGTGTAGGTCCAGGATGCCGATGCCGGGCCGTGCGCGCCGGCGCCGAGCGCCGGGTACGCGCCCGTCGCATCGACCGGAGATGCGATCTCCTCGACTGACGACCAGCCGCGAGTGACGCCGTTGTTGAACACCAGCAGATGCCGCGCCCCAGGCAGGCCGTCGCGGATCCACTGCGCATCGTGCTGCCCGAACAGCCTCTGGTCCGCGGTTACCCCGCGGCCGTAGGCGCGCGGGTTGCCCCAGCGATACAGCAGGTCGCCGCCGTGTCCCTGCAAACCACCCGCGTGACCGGCGGCCTCCGCCGTCGTGGTGCTGTGATCGATCACCCAGATCTCATTGAAGTTGTGTGCGCTGAGCACGATCTGGTCGTGCAATGGGTCGTAATGGATCCCGTTCGCATGGGTCCAGTCGGGGGCGCTGTTCTGGGTAAAATTGAAATCAAGGCGCTCAGGATGCTCGCTCACCACACCGAAGTTTGCTTTCGCGGCGTCGAAGTCCTGCACAAGGTGCTCCCACGCATGCCACTCCCAAACGATTGCTCCCGTGGTGGGTCCGGTCGGGCGCACCTGGACCAACTGGTCGAGCCACAGTCCGCTTGCGGTCACGAGTGCCGGGTTGCGACCCGCCGCGGTTGCCAGCGCCGTGGTCTTGAGTTCCCACGCAATCATCAGCACGTCACCATTCGGGAGGCGTTCGATATCGTGATGCTGCCGGACATCGCTGGTTGAGTAGGTGTAGTCCCACACGATCGCCCCGTTCCAGTCGAATTCCTGCACGCGACCCCCCGCGCCCCCGGTGGCAAAAGCAGTGCTTCCCGTATTCGCCGTACGTAGCAGGTGGCCGTCTTCATAGAGGTAAGCGGCGAGCCCAGGCGTCAGCGTTGCTGGCCACGCATGCACGAGCCGCCCCTGCATGTCGATCAGGTAAGTCGTCGTGTAGCGCATCGGGGAGAACAGCGTGTAGCCCGGCGAGGCGAGTGCCGTGTCATTGAGGAACAAGCCGACGGTTTGCTGGGCGCGCGCGGGTGCCGGCCACGACGCCAGCGCGAGCGCAATGAGCACCGCGAAATCCAGCCATCGCCGGGCGGTCACGCACCCATGGCTCGGCGCTTGGTCGGCTGGGGCTTCAGGGTTTGGATGTCGACGGTGCAGGTGCATGCGGTCTCCTCGCAGCATTGATTGTACCGCCAGATTCGAGCAGCGCGGCAACCTTTGGGTTCTGCGCAGAAGCCCCTTCCCGTGGACCCCTAGGGTCGGGGACCACCCAGGAGAATAAGGAACGGCGGCGAGCCTGATCGCTCGCCGCCGTTCTGGCCTGCCAACTACTGCTCTACTGATGCACGAGCTTGCGGTACTTGATGCGGTGTGGCTGGTCGGCTTCGGCGCCGAGGCGTTCGTGGCGGTCGGCTTCGTAGGCCTGGAAGTTGCCCTCGAAGAAGCGCACCTGCGAGTCGCCCTCGAACGCCAGGATGTGCGTCGCGAGGCGGTCCAAGAACCAGCGATCGTGTGAAATGATCACCGCGCAGCCGGCGAAGTCGAGCACGGCCTGTTCGAGCGCGCGCAGCGTATCGACGTCCAGATCATTCGTCGGTTCGTCGAGCAGCAGCACGTTGGCTCCGGTGCGCAGCATGCGCGCCAGGTGCACGCGGTTGCGCTCACCGCCCGAGAGGTCCTTCACTCGCTTCTGCTGGTCGCCACCTTTGAAGTTGAAGCCCGCAACGTAGGCGCGCGAATTCACCGTGCGCTTGCCGAGGTTGATGTTGTCGAGGCCGTCGGAAATGGCTTCCCACACGTTCTTGTCGTCGGGCAGGGCGTCGCGGCTCTGGTCGACATACGCCAGCTGTACGGTCTCGCCGATGCGCAAGGTGCCTGAGTCCGGCTTCTCCTGCCCCGTGATCATGCGGAACAGCGTGGTCTTGCCGGCGCCGTTGGGCCCGATCACGCCGATGATGCCGGCGGGCGGCAGCTTGAGCGTGAGGTTCTCGATCAGCAGGTTGTCGCCGTAAGCTTTGCGAATGCCTTCGCATTCGATGACGACGTTGCCCAGCCGCTGGCCCGGCGGAATGTAGATCTCCATGTTCTCGATCTTCTCGCGCCCTTCTTCCGACAACAGCTTGTCGTAGGCCGCGAGTCGCGCCTTGCCCTTGGCCTGCCGCGCGCGCGGGGCCATGCGCACCCATTCGAGTTCGCGCTCGAGCGTCTTCTGGCGCGCGGATTCGGTGCGGTCCTCCTGCGCGAGCCGGTTCGCCTTCTGCTCGAGCCACGACGAGTAGTTGCCTTCCCACGGAATGCCCTGCCCGCGATCGAGCTCGAGGATCCAGCCGGCGACGTTGTCGAGGAAGTAACGGTCGTGCGTCACGGCGACGACGGTGCCGGTGTACTCGGCGAGGTAGCGCTCGAGCCAGGCGACGGACTCGGCGTCGAGGTGGTTCGTGGGCTCATCGAGCAGCAGCAGGTCGGGCTTCTGCAGCAGCAGGCGGCACAGTGCCACGCGGCGCTTCTCGCCGCCCGATAGCTTGGCGACGGACGCGTCGCCCGGCGGGCAACGCAGCGCATCGAGCGCGATCTCCAGCTGGCGGTCGAGCTCCCACAGGTTGCCGGCGTCCATCTTGTCCTGGACCTTGGCCTGTTCCTCGAGCAGCGCATTCATCTCGTCGTCGCTCATCGGCTCGGCAAACTGGGCGCTGATCTCGTTCCAACGGTTGGTGATCTTGACCTTGTCGGCGACGCCTTCCTGCACGTTCTCGAGCACCGTCTTGTCGGGATCGAGCTGCGGCTCCTGCGTGAGGAACCCGACGGAGTAGCCCTTGCCGATGAACGCCTCGCCGATGAAATCCTTGTCCACGCCGGCCATCACGCGCAGCAGCGAACTCTTGCCCGCGCCGTTCAAGCCCAGCACGCCGATCTTCGCGCCGTGCCAGAACGACAGCCAGACACCCTTGAGGATTTGCCGCTTGGGAGGGACGACCTTCCCAAGGTCTTTCATCGTATAAATGATATCGGGAGTCATGACGCCTCGGAGTGTTGGGGAAAGGGTTGCGGTTGGATTACCGCTGAGAATGCGCGATCGGCGGCCTGCGGGGCAAGGCGCGCGGGCCGCAGTACGATAACGGCGGTGAGCGGCGTGACCGCTCTAATACCGGCGCGGCGCTAGGCGGTTGCTGTGTCCCGCTTTGGCATCGCCTTGAGGATCCCCATGAACACCACAAACCCGACCACGCCGGACAGGGCTTCGATGTAGAGCATTCCGCTCGGGCCGTAGCGCGTGTGCGCCCAGCCATCGACCTTCGTCATGTACAGGATGGGCATGTTCGAGAGCGAGGCGAACACGTTGTACTTGGTCGCCGCCGCACCCAGGCCCATGGCCTCGAGCACGAATGCCGAGAACCCGGCGTAGGTGAGTCCGCCAATGAAGGCGTAGACCGTCGTGAAGATGATGAAGTTCGTTTCGCTGTGCGGAGCCCACGCCATGACGGCCGCGCACAGCGCGAGGAATACGCTGTAGACGACATACGACAGCTTGCGATCCATGCGGTCAGACATCCAGCCGCCCGCCAGGCACCCGGCAGCCGAAACGATTCCTGCCAGCAAGCCAGTGACGAGTGCGACCGTGTCGGCCGAGGCGCTCCAGTCCTTCGCCACCGCCGACCACAGCCCGCTCGCGGCTCCCGAGCCGAGCGGCGTGAAACATAGACACAACGCGAGGAAGCCCATGCGCGAGCGCGCTACTTCCCACACGTCTGTGCCCACGAACTTGAGGCTGTCGATGATCCGCGGATGCCGGTGTGTGGCCTGTGGCTCCTCGATGAAGAACAGCACCAGCATGCACGCGAGGCACAGCGCGCCGACGATCGCGCCGGACATCCAGGGCGCGGGCAGCCGCTGCGCCAGCGCCAATCCGAGGCCGCCACCCAAGCCACCACCGCCGAGGCTACCGGCCTGGAACCAGCCGCCCGCGCGGCCCTTCTCATTCTCGGGCGTGCCATAGGCCATCATGCTCTCGACAGCCATTCCAAGAAACGTGCTCGCGATGTTCGAGACGAGCACGATGACGGTGAGCAGCGGAAGGCTTGATACGGCGACCGGCAGCACGCCGGTGGCGAAGATGCCGACGCTGGTGAGCACGCAGGTGATCGCGTACCAGCTTCTCCGCGACAGCGTCGTGTCCGCGACTGGCGCCCACAGGAACTTCCATGCGTGGGGAGCGAGCCCCAGGGCGATCAGCCCGGCGATCTGCTCCACCGCGACGCCGGCTTTGGAATACTGGTAGCCGAGGCAAACCGAGAGATAGCCGCCCAGCACCCCGAATGGAATGATGAGAAACATGAACAGCGCGGGGTGCGGGTGGCGCGGCTGGGTCGACATGGGCGCGGATACTAGCAGAGGGGCCGCGCCACGTTCACGCCTGCGCGAGCGCGGCCTACGTTTGCAGCGCTCGCGCTAATGGGGAAGCGGGCGATGCCCCCGGTGCCGCACCAGCCACACGATGCCCATCACCAGCAAGACCACCGGCAGCAGCGGCACGAGCGCCAGTAACGCGCCGACGCCGACGACGAGCGCCACGATGAGTCCGGCGAACATCAGCAGCGGCAGGCCGATCAGCAGCCCGAGTCCCTTGAACACGAGCCCGACCAGGCGGAACGGCAGCGAGATGATCCAGCCCACCAGCGAGAAGACGGTGACCAGGGAACCGATGACGATGAAGGCGGCGAGCGCCAGGGCACCGAGCACCACCAGTTCGACCACGAGACTTTCTCCCTTCACGGGTCCCGCAGCGGCGAAGCGCCGGCGGGAGGGCCGTTATGTGAAGAGAATACGCGCGTTTGGCCGCACATGTTGCGGTGGGCACGCTTTCCCCTAGAGTGGCGGAACTATTGGAGTTAACTCAGGTGCCCGCAGCGGAGGGTTCAATGGCAGCAACGAAGATCCAGGTGATGAACAACGGCTCGCTACGGGTGGAAGGCGACTTCGAGATTCTCGACGGTGACGGCAAGGCGTTTGGGCTTGGCGGCCGGGAGCGCGTCACGCTGTGCCGCTGTGGCCAGTCGGCCAAGAAGCCGTTCTGCGATGGCTCGCACAAGACGTGCGGGTTCGAATCGGTCCCAGTGGCCATCGACCTGCCGCCGCCCGCGCCCAAGCCCGCCACTTAGGCATCATGCGCTGGCGCGCACTGCTGATTGGAGTCGCGGTCGTGGCGGCGAGCGTGGTGTGCGTGCGACTTGGGCTGTGGCAGTGGTCGCGCTATGAGCACAAGCACGCGCTCAATCGCGCCGAGCGCGCAGTGCTTGCCCTGCCGCCGTCGCGGCTCGAGCACCCGCGCACACTGCCCGACACCTTGCTCGGCCGCCGCGTCGCCCTGCGCGGCACGTTCGATGAGCGCCACCAGGTTCTGCTCGCGGGCATGATCCACACGGGCGAGCCGGGCGTGCATGTCATCACGCCGCTGGTGCTCGACGGAGACTCCATCGCAGTGCTCGTCGATCGCGGCTGGCTGCCGGCAGCCGATGCGGTGCACGCGCGGCCGCAGGACTTCCCGGAGCCGGGAGCGCGCGAGGTGATGGGATTCGCCGATACACTGGGCAGCGCGTCGAAGGACTCGGCGGTCGTGCTCGAGACGGATTCGGTGCGCGTGTTCTCCGTCGCCCAGCTCGACTACGCGCCGCTCGCTGCGGCGCTGGCGATTCCGCTCGCGCGCTATTACGTCCGCGAGCTACCGTCGGCCAGCGCGCCGTCGCTGCCGCGGCGCGAGGAGCCAGAGCCGCACGAGGAGAACATGCACTTGAGCTATGCCGTGCAATGGTTCGCGTTCGCGATCGTGTTTCTTGTGGGACCCGCCGCACTCGCGTGGTCGCGACGGCGCAAGTCGCTCGCAGGGGCGCAGCCGAAGGCGTAGCACGCAACCGCTACATGTGGGGAGGTGCGATGCAGGACGACTCGAGTGGGCTACGCTCGCATGACCGCCGCCGCTTCCTGATGTTGATGGGGCTCGCGTGCGCGACCTCTGCGCTCACGCACCCGGCGGTGGGGTTCGCGGGGCCCGCGCCGACAGCGGCTGCGCCCACGCCGCCGCCCGCGGCAACGGTCACGCCGCCCGTCGGCGCGACGCCTGCGTCGCAGGATGCCGAGAAGCCGCCCTCGGCCGAGGCGATCGCCCTCGCGCAGCTCGTCCAGCTGCGCTACCCGAACGCGCTCAATGCCGAGCAACTCAAGTCGCTCACCGAGGATCTCGACTCGCGGCTCGACTCGGGCCGCGCGCTGCGCAAGCTGTCCCTCGCCAATCGCGATGAGCCTGACCTGACCTTCCATGCCTGAGCCGCTGGATTCGGGGCTGCTGTTCCGCCCGCTGCGTGAACTCGCGCTGCGGCTCCGGCGCCGTGAGATCTCGCCCGTGGCGCTCACTGAATTATCGCTGCACCGGCTCGAAACGCTGGGTCCCCAGTACAACGCGACGGTGCGCGTGCTGCGCGACCAGGCGCTGATCGCGGCGCGCGAGGCAGAGCGCGAGATCGCCGCGGGCCACTCGCGCGGGCTGCTGCACGGCATTCCCTACGGCGTGAAGGACCTGATCGCGACGCGCGGCATTCCCACGACGTGGGGCGCGGCGCCCTACAAGGACCAGGTGTTCGACTATGACGCCACGGTGATCGAGCGGTTGCGTGACGCCGGCGCCGTGCTCGTCGCCAAGTTGTCGATGGTAGAGCTGGCGGGCGGCATGGGGTACGACCACGCCGATGCCGCGTTCAATGGCCCCGGTCTCACACCGTGGAACACGAAGTTCTGGAGCGGCGGTTCATCGAGCGGGCCAGGCTCCGCGGTCGCCGCGGGGCTCGTATCGTTCGCGATCGGCTCCGAAACCTCCGGCTCCATCCTCACGCCCTCGGCGTTCTGCGGCGTGACAGGCCTGCGGCCGACGTATGGCCGCGTGAGCCGCTACGGCGCCATGGCGCTGGCATGGACGCTCGACAAGTTGGGACCGATGGGACGCTCCGCCGACGATTGCGCGTTGGTGCTTGCGGCGATCAGCGGTGCGGATCCACTCGATGAGAGCAGTGCGAAGCAGCGCTTCGATTATGGCGAACGCGTCCCGTCACCCAAGCGGGCGCGCATCGGCGTGCCCAAGGGTTGCGTGGAGAAGGTGCAGCCTGCAGTGCGCGAGCAGTTCGAGCTGAGCCTCAGGGTGCTCGCGCGGCACTGCGACATCACGCGCGAGGTCGAGTGGCCCGACTTCCCGTGGGGCGCAGCGGTGGGCACGATCGTCGCCGCCGAAGGCGCCACCGCGTTCCGCGAACTCATTGAGTCCGGCCGCGTGAGCGAATTACGATGCCCTTCGGATCGCATCGGCGGCTACTCGCGCTTGATGACCCCAGCCGTCGACTACCTGCAGGCGATGCGCGCGCGCCGCCCGATGAAGCGCGCCATGGCGGCGCTGTTCGAACACTTCGATTGCATCGCCACGCCGACGCGGGCGACCGTCGCGTATCCCGCCGACCAGAACTTCGGCGACGTGTACCCGGGCGTCAGCGCCGGCCCTGCGGTGATCCCCGCAGGCAATCTGTGCGGCCTGCCGGCGTTGGCGTTGCCCAACGGCTACGGCGAGAACGCGCTGCCGACCTCGATCGCACTGCTCGGGCCCGCGTGGAGTGAGCGAGCGCTGGTCGAGATCGGGAAGGTCTACCAATCCGCGACGGACTGGCATTTGCGGCGACCGCCAGGAGCTTGAGGGCAGGCTGCCGAAAATCGCCGATTGCTGCGTTGGCCGCGTCGCTCATCGCTGCGACGTATCTACGATACGCCTCGCTCTTCGCTCCTTGCCGCCTTGCACTCGACGATTTTTGGCAGCCTGCTCAGTGTGCGTCGCGAACTCTTACATCCGCGATCGCGGTGTTAGGCGGCGCCATCACCCGCGTGTCGCCTTCCGCGCCGACCAGCGGTGAGCTCGCCGCGGCCGCCAGCACCGTGCCTGGCGGCAACGTGAGCGCTGTCCACACGGGTACCTTGCGCCACTGCCAGTGCGCCATGTCGTCGCGCTGCACGAAGCGAATGTCGGCGACACCCCAACGCGTGGGAGCGCCCGTGATGCTCGCGCCCTTCCACCATGCGGAACGCGCGCCCATCGTCAGCCGCAGCGTGTCGTCCTCGTCGTAGACGATGCAGTCGCGCAGCATCGACACGACCGTCGCGGCGGACGTTGCGTGCGGGGGAGCGTTGCGGCCCCAGTCGCGGCTCGAGCGCGAGAAGTACTCGGCGATCCCGCCGCTCGCGCTGCGCCAAACCAGCAACGAGTCGAGCATGAGCGCTGCTTCGCGGCGACGCCCGGTCAGCATGGCCCACGTCGCGAGATCGGCGAACAGGTAACTGTGCAGCGAGTCCGGGTGCGCGTAGAAACCGAGCCCCGGTCCGCCCGCGGCGCCCCATAAACGGGCGGCGAGGGCGGCCATGCGTGGGTGTGTGATGGGCATTGCGCCGCATGGGACGCTTGCCGAGATGTTGCCCCAGTCGCGGCCCTTGCGCTGCCACGACGGCGGCACATCGGGCACGCCGGTGGACCCGAGCGCCTTCGCGAAGTCCTCGCGGTAGTAACGTAATACGATGTCGACGCTCTCGGCATCGGCGGAGCGCCCCGCGGCGCGCAGCAGCCGCGCAGCGGACCTGTATCCCGCGAT
>JAYSRO010000267.1:0-5711 GCA_043720995.1 Candidatus Eiseniibacteriota bacterium | reverse complement strand
GCCGGTGCCCGGTGGTCGGTGACCGTCCTCCCTACCTAACGGAGAGGTACGAACCGCCCTGGCCGGTCTTCAGGACCACGCCTCCCTGGCGGATCCTCCTAAGGAGGCATATTGCCGTATGCGGGCGCTGTCGGCAACGGGCGCGAACACTGGGGATTCCGGGGTTTGCGGTACTAGGCGACGAACAACATGACGCTTACGAGCATCACGAGCGCGCTTCCGCGTGAGCCATTCGAGTGGGCGAACGTGGGCCATGCGCCCCTTACACTCGACACACCGTTCGTGTTGCCCGATGGGTGTTTACCCTGAGGCAACGAATTCGTTTTCATTTTCGATACATTGTCAATAATCACCTTCCCATGACTTTAGGACGGGTAAAGGGTTTTTAAAGTGGTAACGTTTACATGCCAGTTCGCGAGGGGTTTGAGTCTCCTTGCTGCATCACGCGTAAGTCCCCCCAGTCTTCGCGCGCAATGAGCTGCGACCCTGGAAGACGAAGCCGTGCCGCCAGCAATCGAGACCCCGATTCCTCCGCGTTCCTGGAGTGCTTCTCGCGCCGGTTGATTGCTCAACTCCCGCGTGATGTCGCCCCGGTGTCTTGCTGCTCACTTCAATGGAGGAAGCACCCATGAACCGGTTCACCCCCCATCGCTTCGCTGCCTTTACTTTGGCTCTCGTCGCGCTGACCGCGGGAACCTTCGCGACCGCCTTCGCGGTTTCGAATCCCACGCCGACGCCGACCAGTGCCATCGTCAAGACGCGAGTCTTCAATGACTGTCCGACGTCGACGCTCAACGTCGTCAACAACTACCCCGCACTCATCTCGATCGAGGACTCGAACGTCGATTGCTTCGGGTTCGCCAACCTCCACGTGTGGCACTTCTCGGCGGATGGTTCGACCGAGGCGGCATTCGACAACAACGCGTCGTATCGCTACGGCGCCGACTTCAAGCTCGAGGGTGATGGCAATGGCGAGGGCGGCCTGCAGGTTGGACCGTGGTACTCGCATGACGTCGATGGCCTGTTCAACGTCCGCTCGACGGACGGCGAGATTGCCTGCTTCGGCGGCCGTCTCCCGTTCTACTCGTTCACCGGCACGAACGGCCTGCACTACACCAAGGGCAACACGATCCGTCTCGGCATCATCTACGAACCGCGCGCGCTGAATGCGGGCCGTCCGGCGACGATCACCTACACGGTCGACTACCTCGGCAACCACTACTCGAGCGGCGCGTTGGCGTTCGACCAGGCCAACCCGGCTGAGGATCCTCCGCACGGCCTGTACGGCGAGCTGAACGATGCTCGTGTCGGCGGCGCCTTCAAGGCGTTCCTCGGTCAGGGCACGCCGGTCACGGTGAAGGCGAGCTTCGCGAATATCACGTTCGAAACCACGCCGTCGCCGAATTCGGCCGTCGTCGTCGAGCGCGTGTTCAACGACTGCCCGACCTCCACGCTCGTCACGACGAACAACTACCCGTCGCTGATCTCATTCGACGATTCAAACGTCGATTGCTTCGGCTTCGCGAACCTGCACGTGTGGCAGTTCTCGGAGAATGGCGTCGATGCCGCGATCTTCAACAACAATGCCAACTTCCGGATGAGCTCGGACTTCAAGATCGAGGGCACGGGCAACGGCGAAGGCGGGCTGCGCATTTCGCCGTGGTTCTCGAAGCAGGTGGACGGCCTCTTCAATGTCCGTTCGACCGATGGTGAGGTTGCCTGCTTCGGCGGACGCCTGCCCTTCTACTCATTCTCCGGCGCCCCGCACAACTTCCGTTACACGAAAGGCACCACGATCAACCTCCAGGCGATCTACACGGCGAATGGCCGTACCGCCGCCAGCCCGGCCACGATCGAGTACAAGGTCACCTATCTGGGCACCACCTATTCGAGCGGCCAGCTGCCGTTCGACCAGGCGAACCCGGCTGAGGATCCGCCTTATGGCGCCTACGGCATGCTGAATGACGGCACCGCCGGCGGCTCGTTCAAGGTGTTCCTGGGCCAGGGCACTGCGGTCGCTGCCAAGGCGACGTTCTCGAACATCAATCTCTCGCACTGCCTCAACCCGGCCGCCCTGACGTTCGAGCTCAAGCCGCACGACATCAACACGGCCTCGCACGAAAAGAAGGGCACGCTCATCATCCGCCCGGTGGCACCGCTGACCGCGAGCGACATCGACGTGTCGTCGCTGCGTCTCAATGGCGTGCCGATGTCGACCCAGTGGCCGGCGAAGATCGAGGATCACAACACGCGGCTGAAGGTCCGGTTCGACCTGCGGCAGTTGGCGGCGACGTTGACGGCGGGATCGCACGTGCCGGTGTTGCTGACGGGCGAAATCGCCGGTCAGTGCATCGAAGCGACGACCTACGTCAAGGTGCGTTCGCCGCACATCCACCACCCGTCGCACGGGGATCACCTGATCGCGGGCTCGGCGTCGCAGATCCAGTGGGACGTCGATCCTGACGCGGGCCCGATGACGCTGCTGGCGTCGACGGATGATGGCGACACCTGGACCGTCATGGCTCAGGGGATCCCGAACACGGGCAGCTACAGCTACATGGTGCCGAATGTCGTCGGCTCCGATGTCCGCTTGCAGCTCAACACCGTGTACGAAACCGATGAGACGGGTGTCGTGAGCGAGTCGCAGTACGCCTCCAGCGACGCGTTCTCCATCCAGGCTCCGCTCGCCGTGGACGCGAACCCGCTGGCCTTCTCGCTGCGCGTTCCGAACCCGGTGTCGGGCAAGCTCACCACGAGCTTCAGCCTGCCGAGCAACGAGCCCGCCGAGTTGGCGGTGTTCGATATCGGCGGCCGCTCGGTCGCGAAGCAGAATGTCGGCGGACGTGCCGGCAACCAGTCCGTGACGCTCGGCCGTCTTCCGGCCGGTGTGTACATGGTGCGGCTGACGCAGTCGGGCCGCAGTCTGTCCAACCGCGTCGCGGTGATTCAGTAAGCACCTGAAAGCCGGGGGTCACCCCGGTGCGCAACATCGGCGACCACTCCAGCTCACCGGGGTGGTCGCCGAGTTCTAGGCGGGCGGAGTTGCGGCTCCGATTGGAGCCGGCGAGCTAGCCCGCGAACGGCGGACGCGCTACGGTGCGGCAGGTCACGAAACGGGACTGGACAGATTGCAGTGCGCCAGGCAAGCCGGCGCGGGGAGCCCCTTCATCATGAGTCGCTTCAGGACGAAGTACGGATACTTCACCGACGACGGCACCGAGTTCGTGATCACCCGCCCCGACACGCCGCGCCCGTGGGTCAACGTCATCTGCCCGGGCGACTACGGCACCGTCATCTCGCAGGCCGGGTCCGGATATTCGTGGAGCGAGCACGCGTCCTTGAACCGGCTCACGCGCTGGGAGCAGGACCTGGTCCGAGACGAGTGGGGCAAGTACGTCTACTGCCGCGACCGCACGTCGGGCAAGTTCTGGTCCCTCACCTGGCAGCCCGTGCAAGCGCCAGTCAAGGGCTGGGAATGCCGCCATGGTGTTGGCTACTCCACCTTTCGCGGCGAGCACGAGGGCATCCTCGGCGAGCTGACGATCTTCGTGCCGCCGGGCGAGTCCCTCGAGGTGTGGCGCATCACGCTGACGAACAACTCGAAGCGCGCGCGCTCGCTCGACCTGTTCAGCTACCTCGAATGGAACCTTGGCCCCTCGCCCGACACGCATCGCGAATTCCACAAGCTGTTCATCGATACCGAATATGCGCGGGGTGCAGGCGCCCTGCTCGCGACCAAGCGGCTCAACACCATCGCTGAGCACGGTGTCGGCCAGTCGTGGAACGTCGAGTGGCCGCACGTGGCGTTCCATGCCGCGAGCCCCTCGCCCATGGCGCATGACAGCGACAAGCAGCGCTTCGTCGGACGCAACGGTTCACTGAAGAACCCGGCGGTCATGGCGGATGGCAAGCTCGGCAACACGACCGGCAAGTGGCATGACGGCATCGGCGCGTTGAAGGTGCCGGTGCAGCTGGCGCCGGGTGCCTCGAAGGTCGTGGTCTTCACACTCGGTGTCGCCAAGACGCGGCCGGCGGCACTCGCGCTCGCGCGCCGCTACCGCACCCCCACGGCCGTCGATCGCGCGTTCAAGAAGATGCGCGAGCACTGGCGCAACCTGCTCGATACGCTCGAGGTGCAGACGCCGGATCCCGCGTTCAATATGCTGACGAACACCTGGCTCAAGTACCAGACGCTGTCGAGCCGCATTTGGGGGCGCACGGGGTACTACCAGCCCGGCGGTGCGTGGGGCTTCCGCGACCAGTTGCAGGACAGCCAGCTCGCCCTGCCGCTCGACCCCGCGATCACGCGGCGGCAGTTGCTGCTGCATGCCGCGCACCAGTTCGTCGATGGAACGGCCTACCACTGGTGGCACCCGCTCACCGAGGAAGGCCTGCGCAAGCCGCTCAATGATGACCTGCTGTGGCTGCCGTTCGTGACGCTCAACTACTTGCGCGAGACGGCGGACTTCGCCGTGCTCGAAGAGCGCATCGCGTTCCTCGAACAGAACGGCAAGCGCTCGCGCGACGATGTCGGCACGCTGTACGAACATTGCCGCCGCGCCATCGACAGCTTCTGGACGCGCTTGAGCCCGCGTGGCGTCCCGCGCATGGGCGCGGGCGACTGGAACGACGGTCTCTCGGCGATCGGCAACAAGCTGAAGGCCGAGAGCGTGTGGCTCGGCCACTTCCTCGTCGGAATCCTCGAAGGCTGGGCGGATCTCGAACCGCGACTCGTCAAGCCCGACGCCCGCACGATCACGCGCTACACGAAGGCTGCGGCCAAAATGCGCGCCGACGTGAACAAGCATTTCTGGGACGGCGAGTGGTACCAACGCGCCACTAAGGACAGCGGCGAAGTGATCGGCTCCCGGAAGTGCCGCGACGGCAAGATCTTCTTGAACGCGCAGACGTGGGCGATCCTGAATGACGTGGTCCCCAAGGCGCGGTTGCCGAAGATGCTCAAGGCGATGGAGCGCTACCTCTACCGCGACTACGGCCCGCTGCTGTTGTGGCCGGCCTACCGCGAGCCGGACGCCGAGATCGGCTACCTGACGCGCTACTCCCCCGGCTCGCGCGAGAACGGCGGGCTCTACACGCACGCAGGGCTGTGGGCAATCCAGGCCGAGTGCAAACTCGGCCGCAATGACAAAGCGTGGCAGCTCTACCAGAGCTTCAACCCCATCGCGCGTGGCGCGGACCCGGATCACTACACGGTCGAGCCCTACGTAACGCCGGGCAATGTCGACGGCCCCGACTCGCCAAACTTCGGCCGCGGTGGCTGGACGTGGTACACGGGCTCCTCAGCGTGGATGTTCCGCGTCAGCACCGAGTGGATGCTCGGCGTGCGCCCGCAGTGGGACGGCCTGCTGATCGCGCCATGCCTGCCGCCGCACTGGAAGGGCTTCACCATGAAGCGCCGCTTCCGTGGCGCCGACTACGATATTCGCGTGGTGCGCGGAGCGCGTGAAGAGCGCGTGACGGTCGATGGGCGCGTGCAACGCGGGCGGCTCATCAAGGCGTTCGGCGATGGCGGCGCGCACAAGGTCATCGTCGAACTGACCGAGAAGGTGACGCCGGTCAAGGCGCGCAAGCTGTCCCCGCTAGCCCGCGCCTCGGTCCGCCGCTCGAGGCAGGGCGCCTGACGATGGCAGAGCAAGGATTCCCCGAGGGCTTTCTGTGGGGTGCCGCCACCTCGGCATTCCAGGTCGAGG
>JAYSRO010000266.1:0-5717 GCA_043720995.1 Candidatus Eiseniibacteriota bacterium | reverse complement strand
CCAACCGATTCGAACTGGGGAACCTCAAGGTTGATCCGGGCAAGAAGCCGCCGAGGCCGTTTGACCTTTCAGGAGTGAGGGCGACTTTGGGTTCTCGTACGCTCATGCAGAGTTCCTCCTCGCCCTCGACCAACCCGCCTGCTCCCGGCGGTTCGGGGGGCGGAGGGCCCAAGATCATGATGGCCACGAGTTCCGGATCGGGCTTCGCCAGCATCGAGGGCTTGAGCGCACCCCAGATGATGATGGCCCCCCTCCCTGGCGCGCCGGCTCCGACAACCTCTGGGAGAACCGTGACCGGGTCGTCGTCGCCCACCAGCGCACCGGCCCGGGAGCCAGTCACGATGACGCTTGCGAATCCATTCAGAACGGTATTCCGCAACGCGGTTGCGACCCTTCGAGTGGACGACGCCATCGTCTCGACGCGCCCGCTCGGATCACTGTTGCCGGGCCAACGGCGTACGGTCGCCTTCACCGAATGGTCGCCCCCGCATCCGGGGTCGTACCGCCTGCGCGCGGATCTTGACGGCGTAGGCCTCGCCGGGAACCACCTGACGTCGTCGGCCTCGAGCACGATCACCGTCGCTGGCGATGGGGGCGTCGCACGGATTGCGCCGATGCCGGGCGACCCGGCTCGTTCGATCGTGCACACGCGCGCACTCACCCCATTGATGGGAAGCGGATCCTCACAACCCGTGCGCTCACTCGGCGGGCAGACGAGAGGTTTCGGGGAGCACCGCGGGGTTCGCTCGTTCTCGGGAAACAGGCCGCTCAGTTTGACGGCCAACAACATCCTGCTGCGCCCTTTCCCGCGGGCGGCTGGCGCCCCGGTAGCCATCTCGGTCCAGCTCTCGAACCTCGAGATTGCGCCTGTCCTGGGTGCTCGAGTTGTGGTTAGCATCGATGGTGCCGCGCTGGGGGAGACGGTCACCGATATTCCGGCCTCGGGTGCCGTGGTGGCGAGCGGGTTCAAGGATTGGAAGGCCCAGCCCGGCCGTCACACCGTTCAGGCTTCCGTGACGGTGGGTTCGAATCGCAGCGAGGCGACGAAGTTCTTGTATGTAATGCCTGCGGGCACGCGCGGGTTCGGGCGCCCTGGATTCGTCGCCGGCGGGGGCATTGGCCATGTTGGAGACCGAAAGGGCGCCGCCCAGCCCGGTCTAGAGGGCAAGAGCGGCAGCGGATTCCAGCCAGGGTTCATGCCCATGATCGAGGCAGGCCGGTTGGGTGGGGCAGCCGATCTCCAGATCGCAACCACCGACATCCGCTTCGCGCCTGCGCTGCCGAGTGTGGGCGCTGCAATGAACGTGACCATCACCGTGCACAACCTCGGCGCGGGTCCGGCAAGCGACGGGCGGGTGCTCGCGGTCCTCAGCGCAGGTGGTGTGGAGATCGCCCGGCGGCAGTTCACCGCTTCGGTCCCTGCAAACGGCACACTCGCGCTTGCATGGCCGCTCACGACCCCGAGTGGTTCACCGATTTTGGTCACCGCCACCGCTACTGTGACTGGCGACGCGAATCTCGCAAACAACCAGGCGCGCGCAACGGTCGCGGGCAGGATACCGGTAAAGGGCATCATCTCGCCTGCAACGATCGGTTCCGCACGCAAAGGGAGCGTGACCCCATGAGTTTCCAGTCGAAGCTGCCCCAGCTCGCCTCGGCACGCCGGTCGTGGCGCAGAGTTCTCGCTCTGTCCCTGCTCGTCTCGTGCTCGCTGGCGCTTGCCGCCCCCGCCGCGTGGGCGCAGGTGTTCATGGACTGCCGCGCTGTGCCCTTGCCGTCCGCCTATCCTTCAGACTGGAGTTCCACACAAAGTCTGTGCCGCCTGCTGATGACCAATCAGGCTGGGGAGCCGGTGCGCTGTGACTTGCGCGTGCGGCTCGACCAGAACGGCGATACCGCTTCCGTCGTCGTGCCGCGCCAGTTCGACGTGGGTCCGACCTTCCTCACCACGCCTCAAGTCACGAATTGGTCGAGGCTCGTGTTCCAGGGCTCGCTCAAGGATGCCTTGAACCGAACGGGCCATCTGTCCGCCTCCCCGATCAAGGTCACGGTGTTCTGCGAGAACATGTTTACAATTCCCAGCAACAACCCGATCCCGGCCGTGCAGGCCACGATCACGATCATCCCCTCGGTGCCGCCACCGCCCACGCTGCTGACGCCGACCGATGCGAGCCAGATGCATGTCACGAACCCAGTCTTCACGTGGACGCCGGTGCGGCTCACCACAGGTCAAGAGGTCTGGTACCAGTTTCGCCTCGTGCGGGTGCTCGCAGGCCAGACGCCCGCCCGCGCGCTCGAGGCCAACTACGCGGTGCTCGAGACGTTTCTCCACCAATCAAGTCTCCCGTACCCGCCGGCTGCACCTCGCCTCGAAGCAGGTTCGCTGTATGCGTGGCGCGTACAGGCGCTCGTCAACGCGTCAACGGACGTGAACAACGTGCCGGCGCCCGGCAACTATTCGCATCTCGGCCTCAATGAGGGACGTAGCCGCGTGTACTCGTTCGTGTGGCAAGCGGCCGCCGATGGCGACGCCGTCGCTTCCGCGCGCGCCTCGCGCCGCAAACGTGGCGAAGACGATCGGCTCGGTAGCCTTATCGGGATTGGCTCAGACGATCACCCGGCGCCTGCGGTTTCGCCCGAGGTGTCCCGCGCCACCATCCATCGTCGCGTGCCGACGCCCGCCGATTCGATCGCGCTCGCTCTGTTCACGCCCCAGCGCAACTGGTGGGGGCCAGCATCGGCAACGCGCGCACGCCTGGGCAAAGATTCCATGCGCGCCCAGGATGTGGGTGGCCTCATCGGCGGAGATGATCCCGGCAGCGCGGGGGAGCCGAAGAGCGGTGACATCGATGGGACGCAGATGGGCGAGACCTCCGGCTCAACTGGAGCCACGGGCGTGCCCGCGCGTGCCCCCATGGAGGTCGATACCGGTACGCCGGAGGGGAGCGGATTCGCCACGCGGTGGTTGCGCATCTCCGGAACAAGCGTTGCCGCGGGCGAGGTGTACACGCATACCGGGGCAGGGCTGCCGAGCCGACCCGACAACAACGGTCAGTTCATCGCTGGCATGACGGTGTCGACGCTCAACGATAAATTGCACATCCCTCTGCAGGCGCTGGTCTCCGGCGATCAAGTGTCGTTCCGGCAGAGCGTGAGCCAGGTCGCCGTGCATCCCGAGTGGCACTGGGGCGGCCTCCATGCCGGCAACATCAATCCGGGCTACTCGTCATTCTCGCTGGCCGACGCCACGTTGCTGGGTGGTGGAGCGGACATCGTGCGCGGCAGGTGGTACGTCGGGTTCGTCGATGGCCGCACGCAGAAGGCGATCCGGCCCGACACGCTCAATGCCGTCGAAGCACGGTACGCGCGCAACGTGATGGCTGGGCGCGTCGGCTTTGGCAAGCCCCTGGGCAATGCGCTCGAGTTCGAGGTGATGCGCGCGCGAGACGATGAAGGCTCACTGTCGAGCTCGGATACGCTGGTGCACATCGCCCCCGCAGGCAACATGGTCTATGGCGCGCGGGCACGCCACACCATGATCGACACATGCACCACCGTGCAGATCGAGGGTGCGTTGTCGCGCTACGACCGCAATGTGAATGCTGACGTGCCTGAGGTGAACGGTGGCGCTGGAGGCGTCCGCGTCCAGCGCCGCACGATGCAGGGCGAAGTCGGTGCGGCGTTCGACTATGTCGGCGGCGGGTTTATCACGCTCGCCAACTCGGAGCTGGCGGCGGACCGCATGGAAGGGCGCTTGAATGCCCGGCGAGACATGTTTGAAGGCAAGCTGCATGTCGGTGGCACGGCGGGGCTCAGGCGCGACGACATCTCCAAAACGCTCGGCGGAACCACGCGCCGCGAATCCTTCGGCGCGCAGGTGGGTTGGCAGCCCGCGGCGTTGTTCGGCGCGGACTTCGACATGGGCGTGCTCTCGAGCCGGTCGCCCGCGACCGACCAGCGAGCGGGGCTCAAGGATCTCACGACCTCGTACACCCTGAGCCCGCGCCTGTCGTGGAAGTGGTTCGGCGCCGCCCAGTCGTTTTCCAGTTCGGTGTGCCTACAAGCGACAGATTACTCGGATGCGGACGCCGCAGGCTTTTCCAATACGCGCAACACGAGCGTGGTCGCGGGATGGCAGAGCAGCGTGACGAGTAGCCTGTTCCTCAACGTCTCTGGCAACTACGTGAAGTCCGAAGCCGGTGGATTCGCGAGCGAGATCAGCTCCGTGGGCCCAGGGCTCTCGATGACCATGCTGGGCGGCCGCGCGCAGACCAACCTGCAGCTTCAGTTCACCGAGACACACATTCCTGGTCTTGGTCCCCAGCGGGACCTCGCCCCCAATGTCGACCTGCGCTATCTGGTGACCGGCCGCCAAATGCTGGTGTTCCGCGCTGGCATGCGCCGCTTCCGCGCGCCTGCCTCGACTTTGAGTGACTTCGACGAGCGGCAAGCGACGCTTCAGTACTCGGCGGCGTTGTAGTCAGGAGGATGCCTTCCGTGTCGCATTGCTTGCGTGCCCTGCCAGTCGCTGCCGCTACCTCGTTGGCCGTGGCATTGATGGGGTGCGGACACGCAACCAAGGTCACAGGGCCCGCAGCGACAAGCGCCCTGCTCCCGGCCTCCGATAGCGCGCCCTCGTGGTCGCCCGACGGGACGCGCATCGCCTACGCGCACACTTGCGGCACGACCGAAAGTGCGGACAAGGCCGGCATCTACATCATCGATGCGGTGGGGGGGGCGCCGGTCCACATTCTCACCGGGTCCTACCAATATCCCGATTGGTCGCCTGATGGACGCCGGCTTGCCGTCACAGGCGGCGGCATCTTCACGATCACCGTGGGCGGGGACAGCCTGACGCAGCTCTCGTCCGACCTCGGTTATGATGTGAAGTGGTCGCCGGACGGCAGCACGCTGGCCTACCAAACCTACGATTCCACCAACGTCTATCGACTATGGCTCATGGCGACTGATGGCACGCGCGTGCGTTGCTTGAACGCTTCCGGGGGCGAGAGCTGGTACGAACCCAATTGGTCACCGAACAGCTCACAGCTCACCCACGTGCGCAGCGGTGCCGGGCTCCTCGAGCCCGAAGTTTTCCTGATGGACACAACGGGAAGCGGCGCGCGGCAAATAACCTACGACGCCTTCGAGGACCGCTATCCCGCCTGGTCACCCGACGGCGAGTGGATCGCATGGGGTTCGTGGCGCGACCACAAGGCCGAGGTGTGGCTCATGAGATCCGATGGTGCCTGGGGCCGCAAGATCGCGAGCGGGTTGCGGCCAGAATGGGCACCGGACTCTAAGCACATAACCTACACAGCCTCTGATGTGTGGAACGGCAAGTACCGCCTGTACACCATGGACACGCGTACCGGGGAGAGCCGGCAGATTACTGAGTGAACAGGAGACTGGCACCGGGGACTCCAGTGGCCTTGCGTTGAAGTGGGCGGCGAGCGCGACTCGGTGTACCGCGCGACCTTGCGTGAAGTGAGCAAGCGCTAGCCTGGACTCAGGGTGTCTTCCCGGCCGTGGCCAAGAAGACACCCCGCTCGCCGCTCTACCAGCGGTTGGTGTAGGCCCGCTGGTGGGGGGCCAGCGCCGTGGTGTTGATCAGCGCGCTCTCGCGTTCGATCGGCGCGTAGCCGCGCAAACCCCAAGTGTGGCCGCACTGCGAGCAGCGGTAGGTCACCAGGTGTGCGAACACGGGCGCCCCGTCC
>JAYSRO010000265.1:0-2860 GCA_043720995.1 Candidatus Eiseniibacteriota bacterium | reverse complement strand
TGGCCTGGTCGGCGAGATCGGGACACGCGCTGTAGCCGAACGAGTAGCGCTTGCCGCGCTCGGAGCCCAAGCCCAGCTCCTTGCGGATGTGCGCATGGTTCCATTCGGCGAGGCCTTCGGCGGCGCTCACTCCGAGTCCGTGCACGAACAGCGCTTCGGCGTACTCGCCGCGCGCGTTCAGCGCTGCGCTCAACTCATCGACGTTGGGGCCGACGCTGACGACTTGCAATGCCAGCACGTCGAATTTGCTGCCTTCTGCGGGCGCAAAGTAGTCGGACAGGCACAGGCCTTCGCGCTCGGCCTGGCGCGGGAAAGTGAAGCGCACGACTTCTTCGAGCTTGCCGCGCGGCGTGAGTGAGCCGGGCGTGAAGGCTGCGGGGTCGTAGACGACGAGATCCTGGCCCTCGCTCTGCACGGGGAAGTAGCCGTACACGACGAGCGGGCGGATCCAGCCTTTCGATTCGGCTTCGGCTTGCAGCTTGATGCGGCGCGGTTCGAAGTCGTCGCGGATCAGCTTGTCGACGGCTTCGCCGCTGCCACGCGCGCCCCAGTGCAGGCGATAGAGCGTCTTCAAGTCCATGCCTGCGAACATGTCGGCGAACGGGATGTCGCGCGACGAGATGGTATGCGCTCCCCAATACGGAGGCTTCGGCACTTGGACGTCGCGCGTGACGGTGACCTTGAAGTCCTTCTGGTTCGCTCCGGCTTGGGCGGCGCGCGCTTCGAATGCGGCGGCCTGCGTCTTGAACTCGATCGCCTCTTGATGCGTCCGCTCGACCAATGCGGGCTTTTGCTTGGGGTCGGTCAGGGCGTTGACGACGTCGAGTCCCTCGAAGGCGTCCTTGCAATAGAATACGCCGGGCTCGTAGTAGGTCTCGCCCTCGATCAACGCGGCGCGGCGGCCGAAGTTGCGGTTGATGGCGGCGCCGCCGATCAGCACGGGGATCTCGAGATTCGAGCGATGCAACTCGCCGACGCAGATCGGCATCTGGCGGCTGGTCGAGACGAGCAGCGCGGACAGGCCGATCGCGGTGGCGCCGACTTCGCGCGCCTTGTCGATGATGGTCTGCACGGGCACCTGCTTGCCCAGGTCGAACACGGTGTAGCCGTTGTTCGACAGGATGGTCTTCACGAGGTTCTTGCCGATGTCGTGCACGTCGCCATAGACCGTGGCGAGGACGATCTTGCCCTTCGAGACATCGGCGTTCTTCTCGAGGTACAGCTCGAGCTGCACGACGGCGCGCTTCATGACTTCGGCGCTCTGCAGCACGAACGGCAGGATCAACTCGCCCGAGCCGAACTTGTCGCCGACTTCCTTCATCGCGGGCAACAGGACCGTGTTGAGCACGGTGACGGGATCCTGCCGCTTCACGGCGGCGTCGATCAGCGCTTCGATGCCGGCGAGCTTCCGGTGCAGGATCTGGTAGTGGATCTTCTGCTCGACCTCGAGCCCTGCCTCTTCGCTCTCTTCCTTTTGCGCGCGGCCTTCGGCAGTGCGGCCCTCGAAGCGATTGATGTAGGCGGACAGCGCTTCCGGATGACGATGAAACACGAGGTCCTCGGCGAGCTTGCGCTCTTCCGCGTCGAGCTCGGCGACCGGGATGATGTCGGCGGGATTGACGATCGCCATGTCGAGGCCGGCCTGCACGCAGTGGTACAGGAACACGGAGTTCAAGACGGCGCGCGCTTCCTTCGACAGGCCGAACGAGACGTTCGAGACGCCCAGACTCGTCAGCACGCCGGGCAGCTCGCGCTTGATCAGCTTGATGCCTTCGATGGTCTCGATCGCTGAGTCGTCGAACTCTTTGTCGCCGGTCGCCAGCGTGAAGGTGAGGTCGTCGAACACCAGCAGCTCGGGTGCCAAGCCGTATTCCTTGGTGACGATGTCGTGGATGCGCCGCGCGACTTCGAGCTTGCGCTGCGCGGTCTTGGCCATGCCGGTCTCATCGATGGTCAGCGCAATCACGGCGGCGCCGTAGCGCATCACCAGCGGCATGACGGCATCGACGCGCTCGCGGCCATTTTCCAAATTGATCGAGTTGACCAGTGCGCAGCCGGGCCACGCCCTGAGCGCCTGCTCGATAGCCGGCCACTCGGTGGAGTCGATCACCAGCGGCGCCTCGACGGACAGCGCGAGCTTCTTGGTGAGGTTGCGCAGCATCTGCGCTTCGTCGGTGCGCTCGGTGAGCGCCATGCAGATATCAAGCGTGTGCGCGCCGCCTTCAACCTGCTCGCGCGCGATCGGCACCATCTCCTCAATGCGGGCGTCCAGAGCCAAGCGCTTCACCTTGCGCGAGCCCTGCGTGTTGAGCCGCTCGCCGATCAGCAGCGGGCGCGGCTCCTGGCGCAACGAGGTCGCGGTCATGCCGCTCGACAGGAACCAGCCGCCGCGGCCGGGACGCGGGCGCGGGCGGCGATCGTCGCCCAATGCTGCCACCATGGCGCGCACGTGATCGGGCGTGGTGCCGCAGCAGCCACCGATGATGTTGACGCCAAATTCGCGCACAAACTCGAGCAGCGTCTCGGCCATCGGCTCGGGGCGCATCGGGTAGAGCGTGCGGCCGCCGTCGTTGATGGGCAGGCCGGCATTGGGAATGACGTGGATCGGCACGCTGCAGTTCTGCGACAGGTAGCGCACGGCATCGCGCATCAGGTCGGGGCCGGTCGAACAATTGAGGCCGATGACATCGACACGCAGCGCTTCTAGTGTGGCGAGCGCTCCGCGAATGTCGGTGCCCAGCAGCATGCGGCCGGTGGGGTCGAGCGTGATCGAGCACTGGATCGGGATCTGGCGCCCGAGCTGCTCGAATGCATCGCGCGCGCCCAGCACCTGCGCCTTCATCTCGAGCATGTCCTGGCA
>JAYSRO010000264.1:0-5743 GCA_043720995.1 Candidatus Eiseniibacteriota bacterium | reverse complement strand
CCGCGGGCGTGGCGAGAGACTGGCGAACGCCGAAGGCGTCGCGAATGGATGCGTTCATGACGCGTCCTTTCCGGTAGCGGCGGCACACAGGGCCGCCGGGAAGACGGGGAGGCACACAGGGCCTCCGGTGAACATTCCTAGTCTATAACATCGGCAGTCCGGGCGGCAGCTTGAACCTCGGCCCCGTGCGGGCTTGCCGCCGGGTTCGGGCCCGCCTGAAGCTCGCAACTCATTGTGATGTCAGAAGTCGAGGGCGGTTCCCGGGGCCAGCATTCCCGTTCCGCGCCTCTACAGGCCCGCGCTGGAATCCGTCCAGCAGCCGCCCGCGACCGTTCATCGCGCTCCGCCGCCACCCGGTCGGGTTCCCATTCCGCGGCACTCCCCTGCGCGGCATGGTGAAGTGAGTCCCGCGCGACGCCGCCGCGCTCATCACCACGTAGCGTGACGCGATGCAGCCGCTGGCGTGCATGGATGGCGTCTGGCGTGGACCCGCGTGGACCCGCGGGGACCATCCTGCCGAACGGCACCAAGCACGAGATCACGCAGACCGAACGCATCGGCCCGATGCTCGACGGCTCGATCAAGGTGCCCGAGGGTCGCGGCTATGACGCCGAAGGCAAGGTGACGTTCAACGCCTTCGGCATCATCTCGTATGACGCCGGCAAGCAGGCGCGCACCCAAAACTCGCACGCCATGGGCAGGGTGGGTGACTTCGCGCTCAAGCCCACGGACAACGGCTATGTGTGGGAGATCCCCGCCGGTCCGATAAAGATCCGCTACACGGCCGTGGTGAAGGACGGCAAGTGGCGCGAGATCGGGGAACGCGTGCTGCCGGGCAAACCGCCGGTGCAGTTCTTCGAGATGAACCTGGTTCGGGTGAGCGACAGCGACTGGCCAGCGGCGGGAGCGGTGCCCTCGCGCTGAGCCCCTGCCCGCCAAGGACGATGGCCACTCCATGAAGCGGAGTGGCCATCGAGCGTCTGCCCCGCCGGGCGAGAAGCCCCGGCGCGATGTCAGCCGGCATCAATCGATCAGCACCATCTTCTTCTGGCCACGATCCGAGCCGGCCAGCAACCGGTAGAAGTACACGCCGCTCGCCACTCGCGAGCCGCGATCATCGGTGCCGTTCCACGCCAGCGTGTGCACGCCCGGAGCCATGTGCCCCTTGGCGAGTATCTTGATGGAGCGGCCCGAGACGTCGAACACGCGCAGCTCCACATCGCGTTCGGACGGCAGCGTGAAGTGCAGCGTGGTGCTGAGCATGCCGGGACGGAACGGGTTCGGTGAGTTCTGACCGAGCGCGAACGTCAGCCCGGTGCCGCCCATGATGCTCTCCTCCGGATTCACCGGACCGGCGACCATCGCGGCGGCCGCGCCGGCCAGTGGCAGTGGCGGAGCGAACAGCGGCAGGAAGTGCGGACGGAACACGGCGCCGTCCGCGACGCGCACGGTCTTCGCATAGATCGCGCCCTGCGTGTTGGCGAGCGCGCCGAGCGTGACGCTCGTGAACGGCGCGACGAGCGTGCCGTGGAAGAAGCTGTTCTGCGGCAACCGCACGCCGTCGCCGCGGCCGCGGAAGTAGAGCTTGAAGTGCGTGCTCATCATGGCATCGCCCTGCGAGATGATGGCTCCCCGCGAGATCGCGATCTCATCGGTGACGTGCACGATGGTGCGCTCGAGCGGCTTGATGGTCATCTCGCCCAGGAGTCCTGTGGGCATGTCGAGCGTGCCGTCCGCGTCGTATTGTAGAAACGCGCCCGACCCGAGCACCAGCTTCTTAAAAACATACGTACCGTTCAAGAGCGTGAGCCAGGCCCCGTTCAGCACGGTGACTTCGCCATAGCGGCCTGGCGTGAGCGTCTGGATGGCGAACGCCGGCACCGTCACTGTGCCGCGGATGAGCGGCAACACCGGCAGCGCCGGCAACGGCTGCTGCGGCATGGTCGAGTAGTGCTCGATGTTGCCACCCGCGACGCCATTCTTGAATCGAGTCGTCGGCGCCAGTGTCACCGGACCGCGCGCCATGATACTGCCCTCGAACACGGTCGTGTCGCCGGTCACCTTGACGCTCCCGCCCGAGGTGATGTCGCCGGTGAACGTGTGCTTGAGCTTGCTGCTCACGTTCACGCTGCCGTTGCACCAGACGTCACCCATGACATCGGCGCTGGTGTTCACCACGGTCATGCTGTCGGAGGCATAGAGCGCGATGTCGCTGTAGGTGGGATTCGGGGCATCGACCGCCTTGCCATCGAACACTGGGACCTTCAGGAACGACGTCAGGGGCGTAACGTCACCCGTTCGGCCGACGGCCGGCAGACGCTGCAGCACGTCGAGGCCCTGGCTGGGTTGGGCGAGGTCCTGGAGCACGGCGAGTTCCGTGCCCTGCGCACCGGTGGCGACCAACAGTGCAGGGTGATCGAACGGCGCACGCTGCCAGCGCACGCGCTCGTCGGTCAGGCTGCGCAGGAAGTCGGCGAGCGCGATGTCGCGGTTCGGATGCCCGATCATGCCGATCTGGCGGATGATCGCGAAGTCCAGATCCGCCATGTTCTGCTCGCGGAAGTTGCCGCCGCGCGAGTAGAAGTCGATGACGTCGCGCAGCGACGCTTCGCTGCCGTTGTGGAAGTAGGGACCCGTGAGTTCGACGTTGCGCAGCGACGGCGTCTTGAACGCACCGTCCGCGGTGACACGCTCCCCGGACGCAATGGGGGTGAGCAGGAAGTTGTCGGCGACCGAGCCCGGGTTCAACTGCTCCTGGCGCGCGAGCGACAGGGGATTGCCCCACGGGTCGTTGGCACCCACACCCAGATCCTCGTTGGTCGGACGCGCGCTGACGTTGTAGAAACCGCCGTCGTAGACCGCGGGAGTGCCGTCACCCGCGAGCATGCGTTCCATGACACCGAGAATCCGCCCGCCGGGGCCTTCGGGCATCAGCCGCGTGTTGAACGTCGCACCCGTGAACTCGGCGCCGAAGTGGCAGGCGATGCAGTTGCCGCCGGCCTTGCCATTGAACACCAGCAGCCCGAACTGCTGCTGCTTGGTGAGCGCGGTCGTGACGCCCTCCTGGTAACGGTCATAGGGCGCGTCGTCCGAAACCAGCGTGGCCTCGTAGGCCGCGATCGCGAGCCCCCAGAACATCGAGAAGTTCGCCTCCATCATCGTGTAACGGTCCGTGGGCAGCGCCGAGCCGTCGGCCGGCACACCCGTGCCGGGGATGACATTCAACTGCGCGTCGAAGACGGCGTTCGAGCTCCACCACTTGTCGAGGAACGCCGCGCGGATCATGTCGGCATAGTTCGTCGTCAGACCCTTACCGCCCGCGACCGCCAGCGGCCCGAGCACCGAGTCGTCCGCCTGCACGGCCTGCAGGCCGAGTGGCGTCATCGCCAGCATCTTCTTGCCGACCTTGAGCCAGGTGCGGCCGCTCGCCGACATCTCGACATCCGAGATCGTCGGTCCGACGGCCTGGGAAGCCAGGCTGGCGCGGTCGATGGAGATGCGCGTAGTCGTGGGCTCACCGAGGTCGTTCAGCACCAGCACGCGCGCATTGGGATCGTTGTCGCCGAACGGGCTGCGCCCATTGAAGCGGCGGTTGGCGCGGCCATCCCAGAAGTTGCGGATGTTGTACACCGCGTTGATCGCCGATGGCGTGTTCCGCCCCGTGACCCGGCGCGTGTTCAAGCCAGCGATGTTGAATCCGAGCGGATCGATGCCGACGTTGCTCTGGGCATCACGCAGCGAACCCGGAACGACATCGACGAACTGGGAGGCGTGCACACCCTGCGAACCGGTGACGTCATCGCGACTGCGGAGCAGCGTCGAACCGCGGTCGTCGGGATTCGCGAGCTTGTGGAACGGGTATTCGGCGGCGGTGAGCGTATGATTGAGCCCTGAGCCGTCGAAGGCGCCGTTGGCGCCGGCGTTCAGCTGGTTGCGCTCGCGACGATCGGCGCCGGCATGGAAGTGACAGCTGGCGCAGGCCACCATGCCGTCGCCGCCCACCTGCATGTCCCAGAACAGGGCCTTGCCAAGGGCGATGGCGGCGTTGTTGTCCTGGACGAAGTTCTCGATGCCGACCGGTTTCGGCACGGGAACGGTCTTGAGTGAAGGCGGATCCGGCTTGATGATGTCGATGGGGATCGGTGCACTTCCGGCGACCGAGATCAACTCGAGCGCGAGGATGAGAACCGCGAAAGCGGAGAGAGCTTTGCGCATGGCCACCTCGTGTGGCCGCGACGCTGAGCGTCGCGGGAGATCACCTGGTCTCCCGGGCTGCAAGGGCGTAGAGGAGAGAGAAGCACCGGAATTCGCAGGTCAGGAGAGAGAGGTGCGACAGGACCACTATATGTTCTGGATCCATCATGGCACACTGGTACACTGGTATACTGGGTCCAGTTGGGCCGCAAAAATAGGGCCTGAAACCTTGTTCACATTTGCGCGACTAAGTTCACCACTACCTCTCCCGAAGGATCACCACCACCCTCTTCGGACCCTTTTTCGCCGGCGCATGCCGCATGCAGCCGGCCGTGCTACCGTCCTGCTCGCTCCCGCTTGCCGCCCACACGAACCACGAGGGTTCCATGACGCCACGCCCCAGCCATCTGCTCCATCTCGCCGCCGCCGCGCTCCTGATCGGCGCACTCGCCGGCTGTAAGCCAGAAGACATGCAGGTCACGACCATCAAGACGCTGCTCGACGATCCATCGCGCTTCGACAAGCAGACCGTTCGCGTCGCCGGCACGGTGACGCGCTCGCTCGGGATCATGGGATACGGTGCTTACGAGGTCGAAGACGCCACGGGCAAGATCCCGGTCGTCACCAAGGAGAACGGCGCACCGCGGACCGGCGCCCAGGTCGGCGTCGAAGGCGAGTTCCGTTCGGCGTTCACCATGGGAAGCACGACCGCCGCTGCCATCGTCGAAAAGGGTCGTTACACGCCCAAGTAACGCCTGGTCCCATGTAGCACCACGCGAAGCGGGCGGTCCGGGTTTCCCCCCAACCGCCCGCTTCGTCATCGGGGCGCGGCGGCTGGCGCTCGCCACCCCAAAGCCTCGTCAGGCCAGCACCTCCTTCAGCCGGTCATGGCCGCTGCGGCTCACCGGTAACTGGCGGCCATCCTGCAACACCGCGACACGCTGGTCCTTCGCGAGCAACTCGATGCGCGCTATGCACTCCACGTTCGCGACGTACGATCGGTGGATGCGCACGAAGCGCGCCGGGTCGAGGGATTCGGCGAGTTCGGCCAACGGCTGGTGCTTGAGATGGGATCTCGTGCCGGCAGCCGCGTGCTCGTGGATCGACACATAATCATCTTGGGCCTCGACGAACTCGATGCGCTCGACGGGGATCACGTGCACCTGCGCGCCGTCGCGCACCACGATGCGATGAGCGAAGCGCCCGGGACCACGGGCGGTGTGCGCGAGTGCCGTGGGCGAAGGCTGGGCAGGCGGCTCGGCCGCAGGCGATGAGTCGGCGGGTGCGCCACGCCGTGCGGCCGCAAACGCCAGGCGCTCACGTGCGCGCAGCAGGGCCTCCGCGAGCCGCTCGCGACCGAATGGCTTGAGCAGGTAGTCGACCGCATGTACTTCGAAGGCCTTCAGGGCGTATTCGTCGTAGGCCGTGCAGAAAATGACCGCAGGCAGACGGCCACCGCGTGCGTCCGGCTCCAGCAGCTCGAGTACCTCGAAGCCGTCGAGCTTGGGCATCTGGATGTCGAGGAACACCAGGTCCGGGGTTTGCTCGG
>JAYSRO010000263.1:0-2875 GCA_043720995.1 Candidatus Eiseniibacteriota bacterium | reverse complement strand
AGTGGGCCGCCTGCGCCGATACCGTGATGATGTGCTTCTCAAAGGGGTTGGGCTGCCCCGTCGGTTCCATCCTCGTGGGTGATGCCGAGGTGATCCAGCAGGCACGGCGCACGCGCAAGCGCTGGGGCGGAGGCATGCGCCAGGTCGGCATCCTCGCCGCGGCCTGTATGCACGCGCTCGACCATCACGTCGAGCGCCTCGCCGAAGACCACGCGCGCGCGAAGCGGCTGGCGGCGGGATTCACCTTGCCGGGAGTCACCGTGTTGGCGCCCGAAACCAACATCGTGTTCGTCACGCTCGATCATCCCGGGCTCGATGCGACGCGCGTGCTCGCGGCGTTGGCCGAGCATGGCGTCTGGATGAGCGACTATGGCCATGGCCGCCTGCGCGCGATCGTCCATCTCGATGTTGATGACGCGGGAGTCGAACGGGCGATTGATGCGTTCTGCCGCGCCGTCGCCGCGCGCGTCGGCGCCGCCAGCCACTAACGGGCGGACCCCTTACGGCAGCCGGCCCTCGAGCAGCGTCGCGAGCTTGGCGGGGTCGATGTTGCCGCCCGAGATGACGCACACGAGCGGCCCCTCGGGGATCGGCACCGCGATTCCCGCGGCACCCAGAGCTGCGCGCCCCGCGAAGGCTGCGGCCAGCGGGGCCGCACCCGCGCCCTCGGGCACCACGCGCGCGCGGCTCACCAGCGCGCGGACCGCGGCCGCGACTTCCTCGAGCGTCACCACGCACGATCCGGCGAGCAGTCCCGAGGCGAGCGGCCACATTTCATCGAGCACCGAGCGGGCGCCGATGCCGTCGACGAAGCTCGCGCGGTAGTCGATCTGCTGCGGACTTCCCGCTGCTAGTGCTGCCGCGAACGGTGGCCCGGTCTCGACCTCGCACGCAAACGCCGGTGCGGAAGCGCCCGACGCCCGCAGCGCCGAAGCGATGCCACACGACAGCCCGCCGCCGCCAAACGGCACGAACACCGCGGCGACTCCCGGGAGCTCTTCCACGATTTCGAGCCCGATGGTCGCGTTGCCCGCGATTACCGGCGGGTCGCTCACCGGATGCACGAACAGCCCTTCGAGGCCGTCGCAGCGCCGCTCGACCAGCACGCGCCACCAGCGTTCGAACGGCACCGGCACGAGCCGGGCGCCCAGCCGTTCGATGGCGTCGAGTTTCGCGCGCGGCGCCGTGTCGGGCACCACGACCGCGCACGGCACTCCCGCCGCGCGGGCGCACCACGCGACACCCTGCGCCATGTTGCCGGCGCTCGCGGTGTAGACGCCGCGTGCGAGAGTGTCGCGCGCCGCGAGTGCGAGGGCGCTGGCCGCGCCGCGGATCTTGAACGAGCCGATGGGCTGGAGGTTTTCGAGCTTGAGCCAGATCTCGGGCTCGCCGGGCCGCCGGTCGAGCCGCACCAAGGGCGTGCGCAGGGCCACGCCCGCGATACGATCGCGCGCGGCGCGGATCTCCGCGAGCGTGGGAGGCGCCAGCGGAACGTTTGCGCCCAGGCTCACGATCCGACGCCCATCTGCTGCCCGTGGCGAAAGTGGCCGGGGCCGGCGCTCATGCGCTGCTGATACACAAGGGGAGCGAGACGAGCGCTCACGCCGGGCCCGGTGTAAACGATGCGAGCGCGCGTTCGGGGTCCACATTGCCGCCCGAGACGATGCTGACGACCGTGGTTCCGGCGGGGAGGCGCAGCTTGCCCGCAATCACGGCCGCGGTCGCCGCGGCACCAGCGCCCTCGACATACAGTTTGGCGCGGACCAATAACTCGCGCATTGCCTCGAGAATCTCCGCTTCGGACACCAGCACGAATTCGTCGACTGCGTGCTGCGCCACCTCGAGCGGCAGCGCGCCCACGAACGGCGCGGTCAGGCCATCGGCGATCGTTGGCCGGCGCGGGGCAGGTACGGGCTTGCCGGCGGCGATCGCGGGAATCATGCCCGGTCCCGCTTCCAACTCCACACCGATGACGCGGCAGCCAGGCTTCAGCGCCTTGATCGCCGAGGCGACGCCGGCCAACAGGCCGCCGCCCCCGATGGGGACGAGCACGCAATCGGCCTCCGGCACCTGCTCCATGATTTCGAGCCCGACCGTCCCGGCGCCCGCCAGCCCGACGGGATCATCGAACGGGTGCACGAATACGGCGCCCGTGCGCGCTTCCTCCTCGCGCAGGCGATCGAACAACGTGGTGCGGTCGGCGTGCGGAATGATCGTGGCGCCATAGCCCTGCGCGGCGTCGCGCTTCGAGCGCGGGGCGTCCACCGGCATCACGACGCTGCACGGCACGCCGGTGGCGCGCGCTGCCCACGCCACCGCCTGCGCGTGGTTACCGGCGGACACCGTGATGAGCCCGCGCGCGCGCCGTTCCGGTGGGAGCGAGAGCACCATGTTGAGGGCCCCACGTGTCTTGAACGATCCGGTCTTCTGGAAGTTTTCGCACTTGAGCAGCAACCGCACGCCGCCGCGCGCGCCCAGCGTGGCCGATGAGAACACCGGCGTGCGATGGAGCTGGGTCGCCGTGCGGGTGGCGGCTTCGCGAATGGCCTCGATGGGGATGGGCATCGCGAGTCACGGTGGCATCGGCGCCGCGGCAGGGTCAAGCCCGGCGCCAGGCCGACGCAGCGAGCGGAGCCATTCAGCGGCCTGCCCGGCGTTCCTGCCCGGCGTTCCGTGGACGGCGCTGCCGCCAAGTGGTAGCGTGCGCGCCCGTTCCGAGTCACCAGAACCAGCCGCTCGCTCTGCAAAATAGTCCGGGCCAGGAGTACGACGATCCGTGAGTGCAGACCACCTCTCCCCGGCGATGGGGAGTTTGTTTTTGGTGGCCACGCCGATCGGCAACCTCGAGGACGTCACGCATCGAGCGCTGCGGGTT
>JAYSRO010000262.1:0-14312 GCA_043720995.1 Candidatus Eiseniibacteriota bacterium | reverse complement strand
TCGCTACCATCAACTTGATTCCAGAATCATTCCACGGCGATTGGAACTATAAAATCCGTCCCGGCCACAAATAGTCAATTAGTTATGTTACGGCTCCTAAGGTGACCGCGATCGATGATCCCATCACCCGCGACGGCCCGGTGGGGGGGTGACGCATAGCGCGAGCACGACCGTCATGAGGACGAGCCTGTTCAGGTATTCCTCCCAGTCAGGTCGGTGCCATTGCGTTCTTCTAGACGCCCCGCGACGCAATACAAGCGTACTATATCGTGTTGCGCTCCCGCGCCCTCATCGAGCGCGCTCGAGCGGTGGGTGCCGGCGTAGGGACCGTCGCTGCGATCGGAGACGAGGTCGACCTCGGCGCGGTCGGCGCGGCGCCAGAATGCCGCATTGGCTCTGGGCCGATTTGAGGGGTCACGTCACCGGAACAGTCACGTTTCACGCATGCCAGCCCGAACAATACGAACGGTAACCGAAAGCTGGCCCACGTGACGCATCGCGTGTTCCGCGCTATGCACGAGGCAACCGAGAACGGTCGAAGGGAGTCGGGCCCGTCCCACGCCACGAAAGTTGCCAAGTGTTGTCACATCGATCGTGCGAAGCTCCGCGATCGCCGTGTCAACCCGTATGGACAGGGCGCCCAGAACGGTCGCGACGTCTGTTCCGGGAAGTGCCTGGCCTTCCGACTGAATCGCCGCGAATTGTTCAGCCGATAATGCATCCCCTCGGGCGTAGGTGAAGAGGCGATCGATGACTCCGGCAATATGTCGCACATGAAAAGCTGCAGAAGCTACCCCGGCAGGACGGGCATTCCATTCTTGCTCCGTTAGGGGCTCGACGATTTCATCGACACTCTCGCGAACTTGAAGAAGAATGTGCGCGATGGGTTGAAGGACGGGGTTGATGCCTTCGATGGGGCCGCGCTGCCACCACTCAGTATTCGCCATTGATCCTCGACTTTCCCGTGGAGAGCCGCCAACCACGCCGCGGAGATGTCTGGTGTTTGCTCGGGGAAGCCCTCCAGCGGGTACTCGTACCACGCCCCCCGTGCCGTCCTCGGCGAGGATCGGGGCCTTGACGTCCGGAAGCAACTCGACCAAGGAAGCCACCCTCGCGAAGCCCTCCGGGGTGAGGCCTTGGTCACGGATGTTCTCCAGGACGAGGGGTGCAGGCGAACCCGAGCGGGCCGCCGCCAACTCGTTCACACGTGGCAGGCGCGCGGCGGCGCTTCGGATCGCACGGCGCGCGTTTCCTGCTGCTCAAACAGTTGCGCCAGTTGCCGGGGAGTCCGGAGGCGGCTGTAGAGTCGCCGTCGCTTGAACCACCGGGTGCGAGCGTGCGGGCGCCGCGGGAACACCAGGGGGTTGAAGCCGATGCACGACGGTGATTTCCGCGGCATCGCGGAGCAGATCGACCTGCTGGATATCCACGCGGAGCGCGTCCAGCCCGGTTCGCGCACGAATGTCCGCGAGCAACTCCGCCTCGCACCCCGCGCCCAGCAGTGGGAGGCGGTCGTAGAGCATGGTGATCGACCTCTCAGGGTGTCGCGCGCGGCCCAGCTCGAGCAGCGCTGTCAGTCCCACGATCGCGCCGTTGAACAGCAGGACTTCCGCCGCACTCACCGTGCGATCGGCGATTCCATTGAGCACTCCGAGACCGATGACGATGAACAGGTAAGTCAGGTCTCGCATGCGGATCTGGTCAGTGCGATAGCGGAGGATGCCGAACACGCCGAACAGCGCCAGCGCGACGCCTGTCTGAACGGGCGCCTTCGTCAGGATGCTGCACAACAGAAACGTGATCACGTTGAACAAATAGTAGGTGAACACGTACTCACGATTTCGATACAGGCGATCGTAGACCTGATGGATCACCAGCGTGGTCACGCCGAGATCGAACGCGAGCCGCGTCACGAGCCTCACCAGTCCCGCCCCATCGAAGAGTGCGTTTACACCGAACCAGTCCGTCATGACACACCTCTCATCAGCTCTCGAAGGTCGGGGAGTAACCGGTTAATGGGGAGATCAGGGCTGATCAGGGCCATTGCCGCGCAGTACTTGCTCATGGACCCGGGTCTCCCGTGAACGGCTCGCAGCGTCGACATCGCCACGCTGTCGCGATTGAAGGGACGCTGCTTGATCTCGACGATCGTTACTCCGGGGAGCGTCACGCGCGAGTCATCGCGCTCGACCACCAGGTCGAGATCGATGGTCACTCGCTCGTTGGTCCGGACCCCCAGCAGCGTGACGCGCCGGAAGTTCGTCGACACCTGCCGGCACAACCACTCGTTGCACCCTGTGTGGTGGGCGAGAAAAACGCGTTCTTCCGCCGACAGCCTGCTCTCCCCGAAGGGATGCTCGCGCGACAGCTTGACCGACTCCAACTCGCTGCGTCGCGTCTTGATCTCGAGCATCGACAGCCGGCGATCAGGGTAGTGCCGAACGCGGACCTTCTGCCGCACCCGGCGGCCGCGACGGTGCGCGTGGAAGAAGTCGAGGCCCGGGGTGTCGAAGTACAGTGTCCGGTACGCGGCGAGCCGGGTCTCGCCTGCGAGGAGTACGGCGTATTCGTCGACGAGCCCCCCGAGCCAGGACAGGGCCGTCTCCCGAGACAGGATGTACTTCGTGTCGGCGCGCCGCCGCAGCTCGCGCGTGGCGAGCAGTTCGGCGGTGGCCAACGGAAAGCCTGCGAGGCGCTCGATCCAATCCGTGTAGGTGGGCATATGCGGCCTAGTACCGGACCTGCAGCCACAGGTAGATCTTGTCGTCTCCGCGCACGCCGTCCTTCAGCTGGCGCGCTTCGTAGTTGAGCAACGCTCGCACCGGCGCCGCGGGCGGCCCCCACCAGGCACCGAACGTCCATCGCTTGAACGTGTCGTCGAACACGTCGTAGCGAACGAGAGGTCCGCAGTTCGGGGCGAGTTTGCCAACGAGGTTCAAGTAATAGCCGACCGGTTCGTCGATCTCGGCCGTCGACTTGTTCTCATCCTTCGCCGTCCCATACTCGGCGCTGAGCAGGAATCTCGGATGATCTATCTCCACATCCACGCCTTTGCGCACGAAAACGATGCGAACGTCGTCCGCAGGATCGAGCAGGTCGCCGAGCTCGATGAAGTCTCCGGCGCCGCCCGAAATGCCGACGCGGGTCAGCAGGTTGCGTGCATCGTTGCGATAGCGAAGTCCCGCCCGCCCCCACACGTTCTTGCGCGGTGTGTCGTCGGCCTGGACGTTAATGCCGGCCCCGTTGACCACGGTTATCGCTTCCTCGAGGCGCACCCCCTTGCCCAACTTGATGTTGCCGATCAGGCCCACACCGATGTCGCGAAGGTTCTGACCGCGCGCGATCGCATCGGAGATCTCGGCGCGATTGACTTGGAACAGATTGGTCGACGACTCGCGGTTCTCATACCCGAACTGCGTCTTCTGCTGCCCGACGCGGATGTCGTGGCGAGGGATGTATCGAAGGATGGCGTAGGCATCCCGCAGCACGCCGGTGATCTCGGGAGCGCGGGGATCAATTTCGACTTGATAGGAGACGCGCGGTGAGATGTCACCGGAGACACCGATGCGGACGCGCTGCACGCGAAAGTCGTCGTTGTCGACGACTGAGTCAGCCCCCGTGGCGCGGGCGAACCGATAGTGAATCTGCATGTAGCCCGAAACTCGGGGCGCCGGCAGCGCGGAGCGCTTCGCTGGGCGGACCGCTCGCGAACCGGCCGAATCCGCGTCGGTCGTTGCGGCGGCGCTTTGTGCTTGGGTCGTACCGAACCACAGCGTGGCCAAGAGCGTGAGGCGGGCGAACCGGATCACTGAAGCCTCCTCTGCGTGGGCCGCCGCAGCCATCGCGGCGGTTCCTCGAACGAGCCCACGCGAGTGCGGGTGGGGGTTGCTGAAGTGCTGGCACAAGCCGCGTGACCTGGTACGTCAGGACGCGACTCATGTAACGGCGAGTGAAGTATCGGCAAGGCAGATGAGAGGAGCGTGAGTCCGCAGACGATTCCGGGGCCGTCCGGCGTAGACCAAAACCGGGGCGCTCGATCGATGTTGACCGCGTTCCACATGAGAGCGGGATGAGAGCCGCGTCGTTTCCGCTTCCGGATTGCTCCGCTCCGCCCCTAAGCTCGGTGCATGCGCGTACTGGTCATTGAGGACTTTCTACCCCTGCGGGCGTCGCTGCAGCGCGGACTGCGCGAGGCCGGCTACGCCGTAGATGCCGTCGCCGACGGCGACGAGGGCCTGGCGTTTGCCGAGACCGGGAAGTACGACGTGATCGTGCTCGACGTCATGCTGCCGGGCATGGATGGCTTCACCCTGTTGCGCCGGCTTCGCTCCCAGCGATGCCCAAGCCGCGTGCTCATGCTGACCGCCAAGGACACGCTGCAGGACCGCCTGATGGGGCTCGACAACGGCGCCGATGACTACGTCGTCAAGCCGTTCGCCTTCGAGGAATTGCTCGCGCGAGTCCGCGTGCTGATCCGGCGGCGCTACGAACAGTCCGCGCCCCGTGTCGAAGTGGGGGATCTGGTGATCGACACCGTTGGCCGGCTCGTCCGGCGGGGGGCCCGCGACATCGAACTCACCGCTCGCGAGTACGCGATTCTCGAGGTGCTCGCCGCGCGCCCGGGCGGCATCGTCACTCGCGAGGAGATCGAGGAGCGCGTCTACGACTTCGCCAGCGAGAGCGGCAGCAACGTAGTCGACGTCTACATCGGTTACCTGAGGCGTAAACTCGAGCAGGATGGTGGCTCGCGCCTGATCCACACGAGGCGCGGCCTGGGCTACGTGCTCGCCGCGGCCGAGTCCACGTGAGTTCGATCCGCGGGACACTCCGCAACGGTCTCGTGCTGGTGACGATCGCCACGTTCGTGGCAGCAGGGGTCGCGGCGGAGCGAGGCGTACGTCGGGCGCTGATCGACGATCTCGATCGCACGTTGCGCGAACGCGCGCTGTGGGTCGAGTCAACGGTCGAGTTGGGCGCCGAGGGCCTCGACCTGGGATTCAAGGAGTTCGCGCTGCACGAGTTCGAACCACGGGCCGGCGCCAGTCTATTGCAGCTGACGCAACCGTCCGGTGTCGTGCTGTATCGCTCCCCGAGCCTCGGCAACAGTCGCCTTGCGATACCCCGCGTCGGGCTGGGCCACGAGTCGATCGGGCTCGAGCGCACCACCGATCGCCGTCAGGTTCGCATCTATCGCGCCCGCTTCCTGGCTCGCATGGATCCCGAGCTCGAGAACCCGCCGCCGCCGCCTCAGGTCCTCATCGCCCTGGGTCGCGACATGTCGGAGCTCGAGGCCCTCCTTGGCCGTCTGCGCGTTCTGCTGGCCGTAGTGGGAATCGCCGCCGCTCTGCTGATGCTCGCGTTCATCCAGTGGGTCGTACATCGCAGTCTGCGTCCGGTCGAACGGATTGCCGGAGAAATCGGCGCACTCGAAACCGCGGACCTCACGCGACGCATCCGCACCACCCGAGTGCCGCTCGAACTCGCCCCTGTGGTCGGCCGCCTGAACGAATTGCTCGATCGCGTTCACGCCTCGTTCGAACGGGAGCGCACGTTCAGCGCCGACCTTGCCCACGAGTTGCGCACGCCGCTGGCCGGATTGCGTACGTCACTCGAAGTGGAATTGTCGCGCCCGCGCGATGCCGAAAGCTACCGGACAGCGATGCGGGAAGCGCTGGCGATGCTCCTGCAGATGCAATCCCTTGTCGAGACCCTGATGCAACTGGCCCGTTTCGACGCCGGGATGGTGCCGGCGCAGTGGGCGGAAACGGATCTGGCGGCATTGACACGCGCCTCGCTCGACACGCTCCAACCACGCGCCCGAGCGCGAGGGCTCGACGTGCTCGCGACACTGGATCTCCCGGCGCCGTTGCGCTCCGACCCGGCGCTGCTGGCCACCGCGGTGCGCAACATACTCGACAACGCGATCTCGCACGCCCTGGATACCGGCCCGGTCGAGCTTCAGGTGACATCATCGCTCGATCTCGTCCAACTCAGTGTCCGCAATCGAGCCGTGCGGATGGTCGCGGCGGACGTGCCCCGCTTGTTCGAGCGGTTCGTGCGCGGCGACGATGCGCGCGGGGCGGCCGGGGGACACTATGGCCTCGGTCTTGCCCTCGTGCAGCGCATCGCGGCCGCGCTGAGCGGACAGGTCCACGTGCACGTGGAACCCGCCGGAACCTTCGAGCTGACGTTGAGCGTGCCGCGCACTCCTCCATCGGAACGGGACGTGCCAACTCCTTGAGCCCCCGGGCGGGAGAGTGGGCAGGAGGCCCTCGGAGCAACCCGCGGCGGGGGCTGCTCCTTCGGATGAGGTCCCTGCGCCCCGCGATGCGCGGCCGGCGTCACGTCCCCGGGAATCCCCTTTACTCCACCACGAGTGGCACGCTCCCCGAATGGCTGTTGAATTCGGGCGCGTACAAGCACTGGATCTCGGCCACGCCGCTCGTGTACCGGCCGCGCAACTGCACGCGCACCGGATACTCGAATACGTACGTTCCCTTGGGCAGGTAGTCGATGAAAAAGTGGCTCGCCACGTCGCGTGTCTCCTCGTAGTAGGCGAGGCCGTCCTGGGTGCGGTAGCCCGACATCACGTTCACCGGCTCCACGCCGCTGGCGCGGTAGTCCTTGAGGTGCACGTACTCCATGTCGCGATCGGTGCGCAGTTCGACGCGCACGATCAGTTCGTCGCCAACGTGCAAGGGACCTGCGACCGGATGCAGCTCGGGGCCGGACTTGCCGTTCACGCGGACGAACAACTTCTTCACCAGCGTGAGCGGCGTGCCCGCATAAGGCGTGAGCTTGTCCATGTCTTCGAGCAACTGCCAGTGCACGCTCCCCCAGGCAACGCCCGCGTCGCGCTTCTCCACGCGCACATGACCCATCGCGGGGACGATCGCCTGGGCGCCGAAGCGCTTCTCATAGAAGCCCGTACCTGCCTCGGTCGCCACCGGCCGCACGAGGGAGTCCCCGAGCGAGACCTGTACCAGTGACTGAGAGGTAAGGATGCTCGGGCCGCCCAGTAACAGCGCATAGACGGCGTCGGCCGTCGCCTTCGTGGTCTTCCAGTCCTGCGTCTGCTTCTGCTTGAGCAGCCACACTCGACAGTCCTCGACTGCCGCCGAGTCCGACATCACTTCGTCGAACGCCTCGATCATCAGGGCCTGCGTTTCGATCGGCGCGCGGTACCACCACCACGAGTATTCGGTGTCGCGCCAGAACATCCCGAGCTCTTCGTTGGAGACCGAGTATTCCTTCACCGAGCGCATGATGGCACGCGCGTCGGCCGCGTGGCCCACGCGTTGGAGCGCGAGTGCGAGATGCCCGCGTGTCTGGCGGTCGCTCGCCTCGAGCCAGTGAGTGCGTGCCTGGCCGACCCAGAACGCGAACGCCTCTTCGTGCTGCTTCGAGACGGGGGCATCTTTCAAGAAGAACGTGCGGCCGTATAGATAGAGCGCGATCGTCGGCGAGAGATGGTTCGCCTTGGGATCGCTGTGGCGCAGGATCTCGCGGTACATCTCGTCGGCCCAGGCATCGAGTCGCTCCACCGAACGCAGCGGCGCCGTCATACGCACGTCCACGCCTAGATGGCGCAGGCGGCCGAATCCGGTGGTGATGTAAAGGGTGATGTACTCGTTGCCGCGTCCGCCCGCGAACCACGGCCACATGCCGTCGGGTAATTGCATGGCCTCGAGCTTGTCGATCAGCCGCGCGGTCTCGGTGTCCAGCCTGCCCTGCTGGAACAGGATGCCGACATTGCGGCGAGCCTGGGACTCGGCGTTCGCCTGCCGCAGCCACGGCGTCTCGGAGATCAGCACGCTCTTCAAATCCGCGCTCTTCTCGAGCGGCGAATCGAGCGCCGGCGTGCCGCGCCATTGGTCGAAGGTTTTCCGGATACTCGGGTCCGAGTTGGCGATGTGGCGCGCGAGCGAGTTCGCGTACAGGCGATTGAAGGTCTGCTCGCTGCATTCCCACGGGTACTCGATCAGGTAGGGCAGCGCCATCACCGCGTACCATGCGGGGTTCGACACCATCTGCACCGTGAGCGACTGGTGCCGCAGCGTCGGCGAGTCGCCGGACTTGAGCAGGCGCGTGAAGTCGAACGTCTTGGTGGCCGGACCGCGGATCGGCAAGGGCAGCGACTCGGTCACCAGGATTCGACGCGCCAGCACGGGCAGCCAGCCTTCTTCGCCGTCCGACAGCTTGGCGGCCGCGGCCACTGCCTTGTAACGCAGCACCCCGATGCCGTCCGGCACGCGAATGCGCCAGGCGTACGTGCGGGACGTTCCGGCGGGCACGTCGAGCGCCTGCTCGGGCTTCACGTTTCCGAGTGCGGCATCCGCCGGCGCATCGCCGATCGCCGCGGTGAACTGCAGCCGCACCTTGCCGCGCTGCCGGATGTCGAGCCGGTTCGTGACCTTGACCGTGAACTCCACTTCGTCACCCTCGCGCAGGAAGCGCGGAGGGTTGGGCTGCACCATCAGGTCCTTGGAGGTGACCGCGGTGGCCGACAGCGAACCGCTGCGCAAGCGGTTGTCGTGCGCGAACCCCATGAAGCGCCATTGCGTGAGCGCTTCGGGTGCCGTGAATTCGATGCGCACCTCGCCGTTCGCGTTCGTGGATAGATGAGGAAGGAAGAACGCCGTCTCGCGCAGGTCGCCGCGCGGGATGACTGCATCGAGGCTGGGCGCGGGAGCTACGACCGCCGGGGCGCCGGGGACCTTGAACTTCACTTCATCGGCACGGCCGCCGCGCACATGGGCGTCCTTGTCAGATTGCGCGACTACCGTGTTTGCCAGACCATCGACTGGCGCTCCCGCTGCCTCCTGCAAGATAGCGCCGCTCAATAGCGGTGCGGATGCGGCCTTGAAGCTATCGACGGCGCGATAGCGCATGTCCCCGCCATAGCCATTTCCGCCGCCGGGCTCCTGCGTGACGCCGACACTGCCGTCCGCTCGTGGCGCCACGTCGAAGCCATAAGTGAAGTCGCCCCACAGCAGTCCTCCGGGAAGACTGCGGTACCACAGCGAACCGTCGCGCATGTTGGAGGGCCACGATTCGCGCACCGCGGCGAGTCCGGCCTCATGCACGCCGAAGTGCGGCGAGCGGCCGTCATAGTTGGTGCGGAATCCCCACAGCCCGTCCCAGCCGAGCGGAGCGAAAGCATCCAAGGACGCGTCGTAGAGCGTCGCGACCATCTCGGCCGTGGCGCGGGCGGAGTCGGGACCGGTCACGACGGCCGTCCAGGTCTCGTGCTTGCCGGGCTCCAGCTTCGAGACGAAGTGCTCCCACTTGAGTGTGAGGTTGTGGTCGGACCACGGCACCGCGATCGTCTGCTCGTGCAGGTAGGCGCGGTTCTCGGCGACACGCGTCACGCGCACGGTAAACCCGCCGCGCATCGAGTCGTCGACGCGCTGGCGGATCGCAACCTGCGTCTGGTTCGCGTTCGTCCAGAACGCCTGGAGTAACTTGCCGCGCATCTCGATCTCGATGTAGGCGCGCGCCGATTCATAACCTGTTCCCCACACGGCGAGGAACTCGCTTCCCGGTTCGACCGAGGCATCGCGGACCGTGAACAGGTCGCGCACGTGCAACGCCATCCGCTCCGCGCCCGGGTCCAGCACCCGCAGGGGGATGACAGCGGTGACGGCGCGCCCGAAGCGGTCCTTCGTCTCGAAGCGGGCGCGATAGGCGCCTGCCTCGAGGCTCACCGGCACTTTCGCCGCGCCCGAGCTGTCGGTGCGCACCGCGCGCGTAAGCACGACCGAGCCCTCGGGCCACGTCGCCATGTTGTCTTCGGCGATAGCCGGCGCCGTGGTGCTCACGCGCTTGTTCGCTCGTGGCGTGAACTCGTCTCCCGGTCCTATGTCGTACCCGGGCGCCGGCTCGTCAGCGCGGGTGATGCGCTCGGGATTGCGCAGGCGCACGATAGTCAGCGTCCCCGAAGCGATCTGCCCTTCGCCGTCGAGCGTGACGGTGCGCACGGTCAGGTCGATCGGCCGGGTCGCTTCGAGCCACGACGGCGCCGACAGCGACGCCGCGAGCGCGGTGTAGGCAACGTTCACCTCGCGCGCAGCAGAGCGCGTCTCGCCGGCCCCGTCGGTGACATCGACCGTGACCGAAAAGCGGAAGATCGGTTCCTGCTCGGCAGGCACCGAGGAGTCCGGCAGCGCCGTGAATGCGAGCGGGAAGCGGCCGTCGGCATCGGTTGTCGCCGTGCCGTGCGCGATCGCCTGCGCGCCACTGGCGGGCCGCGCGAACCAGCCGAAGCACCAGCCCCACCAGTCCGGATAGCGCACCTCGCGCATCACGCGCCACTCGACCTTGGCGCCATCCACGGGCGCTCCGGTGTAACCCAGGGCGCGCCCGGTCAGTTCGACCGGACCGGCGAGCCGGGCCGCGACGGTCGGGGCGTCCACGGTGACAATGAATTTCGGTCGCTTGTATTCCTCGACGCGCACGAAGGCCTGGCCCGCGGGGCCTGACGAGACGCGTAAGGTCATGCCGCCGCGCAGGCCGCCTTCGGGGGCGACGAAGCTGCCGTCGAACGAGCCCATTCGATTGGTGGCGTACTCGGACTTGGAGACCTCGCGACCGTTTGGGTCCACCAACACCACCGTCACGGCGCGAGAGGGAAGCGTGGCGTAATCATTGTGCTCGGTGTCGAAGCGCGCGCACAGCCCCTTGAACAGGATGAGCTGCCCGGGGCGATAGATGGCGCGGTCGGTGAACAACACGGTGCGCTCCTCGGGCACCACCGGTGAGGAACGATAGTTGTTGAAGTAGTCGGACACGGCGAGTTGCTGGCGACCCGAAGTGGCGATCACGTCGGTCATGCGGTCGGCGTCGGCGAATCGGAACAGTCCGTCGCGATCCGTGCGCGTGACCGGCCCCGGTTCGAAGCCGTTCCACTGGGGCTTGCGCCGCCACGAGCGCACCTCGACACCCGCGAGCGGAGCGCCACTCGCGGCATCGAGCACGAACCCCTCGCATCCGGTCGGGCGGCCCTCGCGCAGGACGATCGACAAGTCACTTACCCAGATCATCGCGATGCCGATCGAGTTGGGGGCCTCGGCGAAGTCGGCGCGGGCGCTCGACAGCAGGTAGTAGGAGCCCGGGGGAATGGCGTCGGGCACGGGCAGGCGTTCGGTGCGCGGTTTGTAGTCAGGGGTGCCCGGCAGGCGAACCGACCACTTCCGGCGCGGCGTCCTCGCGAGCAACACCTTGAATGCCTCCTCGCTCCAGCCATACTCGTTGGGCCGATGATTGGACTTGAGCGCGCCCTCAAAGTCGACCGGCACGAGCCTGAAATAGACGTGGTCGATGTTGCGGTAGGTCACCGACAGGGTCGGCGCTGGGCTGTTCCACACGTTGTCCGACGCCGTCACGGCGAGTTGCTTGGCCTTGAGCTCTTGGATCAGGTTCCAGCAGCGCTTCCCGCCCACGCTCTCGGGAAACCGCGCGAACCCGTCCGCGGCCAGCGCATGAGCTCCCACCGGATCGCCCTGCTCGTTGAGCAAGGAAGCGAGCGAGTGAATCGCGCGCGCCGACAGCTCGTGCGAGTGATCTCGGGCGATCTCGCGCCGGAGTGCCGCTGCGTACAGCGAGTCGCGCGAGGCACCCACCGCATGCGCGCGCGCGAACTCCAGCCGCCACAGGTCGGCATCGATGCGCGCCGCCGGGTCGCGGTCAGCGGCGTGAAAGCGCATCACGTCCTGGTGCAGGCGTACCGCCTTCAACAGCGCGGCGCCGGTGTCGGTCGTGGCGGGAGTCCAGGCCAGGAAGCGCTCGCGCGTGTCGAACACCGGGCTGTCCGCCTGCAGGACATATGCGTCCTCGGGACGAGCGCCCACCTGCTCGGCCGAGCCATAGAACTCGAGGGCCTCGCGTGCCACGAAGTCGTAGAGCGTAGGGCGGTAGGTATCGGGTGCATTGCCGCGCGCCAGCAGCGCATCATATTGGTTCACCGGAGTCCGCCGGAGCAGCGGGGCCGCGGCGAGGGCGCGCGTGAAGTGGTGGTCGATCTCGGCGTAGATCCGCGGCAGGTCCCACGTCGTGAAATCAGCGCCGGGTTCGGTCGTGGTCGTCGTGCGCTGCATGAAGCGCCAGCGGTTCTGCTGGAAATACTGCCAGTACCAATCGGCGAGGATCGCTTCCATCAACGGCCGCATGGGCGCGGGCGCCTGCTCGATGGCCGCCTGCATGCGGGTGATCTTCTCTTCGGGCTTGTTGCCCTCGACGCCTGCCTCCAGCGCGATCTTCAGCGTCACGGCGCGGATCGCGGTCGCCCAATCGCGCTCGCGCTGCGCGTTCTTGATCACCGGGTTCATGGACTGCAGGGCAGTCTTGGGCAGCCCCTTCGACACCGCCTCGCGGATCTTCGCCCAGTAGGGAGCGCGCACGCTCACGGCGGAGGTGGAGCACAGTGCTATCGCAAAGAGCAGCGTCAGGACAGTCGCGCGTTTCATCGGCAGTTCCCCTTACGGTGGGTGAGTCGACCCGGGCACGGGTATACTACTCACTCAGCCGCAAGGTTATTCCCACGAGCCGGGCTGGGGGATGCCGCAATCCCCCGGGCCGCTGCGCCCGCGCTGTACCCGTCCGATCCGGGAGGTGCTTCATGCGAGCCCCACGCGGCACCTTCTTCACCTGGCACTCGGGGCTCCTCCGCTCGTTTCGGCGATCCGCCCCGATCGCCCTTGTCCTGGCAGCATGTGTTTCGGCGCCGCGCGCCGCAGGCGCTGACGTCGTCGTCGGCTGCACCGCTTGGTCGGTGCTGTCCCCATCGGCGGAACCGGTCGGCTCGTACGCGCCGGCAATGATTTACGATTCGAGTCGCGATCGGCTGGTGGTGTACGGGCTCTCCCACGCGGACGGCGGAACAGCCACGGATCGCGTGATGGCCATGGGGCTCGACGGCAGCGCCGTGTGGACCGATATCACGCCGCCTGTGGGTGGTCCCGGCGCCCGCTACGAACAGTCGGCCGTGTACGACGCCACGCGCGATCGGCTGCTGCTCATCGGACAGGGGCCCACCGTCACCGAAGTCTGGGCGCTGAGCCTCGCGACCGGCGCGTGGTCGCAGGTCCTGCCAGCGGGGACGCCTCCGTCACGCCGCGGCGGCCAGACGGTCATCTTCGACAGCGGCCGCGACCGGCTCGTGTTGTTCGGCGGCTTGGACGACAACGGCATGGCTCTTGCCGATGCGTGGACGCTGAACCTCGCCGGCAGTCCGGCGTGGGCCGCGTTGTCGCCGGGGGGGACGCCACCACCCGGCAGGTTCGGCGCCACCGCGATCTACGACTCGCCGCGCAATCGCATGATCGTGTTCGGTGGTCTGTTCGCGAACAACTACTCCACGAACGAAGTGTGGTCCCTGTCGATGTCGGGAACCGTCTTGTGGTCCAAGCTCAATCCCACCGGCACGCCGCCCGCCGAGCGCTACGCTCACACCGCGATCTTCGACGCGCCGCGCAACCGGATGATCGTGGCCGGCGGCGCGGTCGCTGCTCCGGTCGGGTTTTCTGGACCGTTGAACGACGTGTGGTCGCTGTCGCTCTCCGGCGGGCTGAGCTGGACCCGCCTGAATCCGTCGGGGGCCACGTTCCCCGCGGAGTCCCAACTCCGCGGTGTCTACGATTCGGTACGGCAGCGGCTGCTGTGCTTCGGCGGCTACGGCGCCACCTACGCGGAACTGTGGGCGCTGCCGATGACGGGCACGCTCGCGTGGTCCGAGGCGGTGATCACCGGCCAGCCGCCGCTCATCCGTGACCGCCCGATCGTCGTGTATGACGCGCCACGCTCGCGCGCCGTGCTGTTTGGGGGCCGGGGGCCGTCGGCGATCGCGATGAACGACGTATGGGCCTACGCCCTCGGCGCCTCGCCCGGCTGGAGCCGGATCCTGCCGACCGGCGCCGGACCTGTTCGACGCGACGCGTGCGGCGCGCTCGATTCTCTGGGCGGCCGTCTGCTCGTGTTCGGCGGTAATGACGGTCAGCACGACCAGAACGACGTGTGGACGTTGACGCTCGCGGGCACGCCGGCGTGGACGCGGCTCAACCCGTCGGGGGTAGCACCCTCGCCGCGGCACTCCGCAACCGCGGTGGTGGATCGCGGGCGCAATCGGCTGCTGGTGATCGGCGGCCGTGACTCGACGGACGCGGCGGTCGACGAGATCTGGTCGCTGTCACTCGTGGGCGGTGGCGCATGGTCGCAGCTCAACTGGGGCGGGGAGCCGATCTCGGATTGGTTCGATGCGTCAGCGGTGTACGACGCCCTGCGCGACCGCGTGCTGGTGCTCCCGGGCCCGACGAACA
>JAYSRO010000261.1:0-2882 GCA_043720995.1 Candidatus Eiseniibacteriota bacterium | reverse complement strand
CCACGTCGCAGGTCGATGTCTTCTTCGCTGAGCACGACGTCCCCCGCGAGTACAAAGTCATCGGGCAGGTTCTCGCCTCAGGGGACCAATTCGTCTCGGCCGGCGCGCTCAACACCAAGCTGATGGCCCGCGCACGCGAGAAAGGCGCCGACGCGGTGATCATCCTGGCGGTCACGCGCACGCCGATGTCGAGTTCGGCGGACGTGACCGAGACGACGAAGATCACGGACCATCTCGACGGCAAGACGATCGAGAAAACGCATACTCAACTGGAACCGGCACTCCACAATGAGATCAAGGCACTCTTCATCCGCTACAAGTAGCACTTGATCAAGCGGCGAAGGGGTTGAGCGTTCCGGAGGCGGCGGGAGCTGCCGGGGGCTCTCCGGGCTCGCTAAGGGATTGCGTAGCCAGGGACTGGGGAAGCAATCCCGCCCACGAACGGCGCGGCCACGATGGCCGCGCCGTTCGTGCGAGCCCGGAGAACCCCCGGCAGCTCCCGCCGACCCCCGTTGCCGCAAGCCTTTGGACTAACGAACGCCTATTCCTATCGCGGCCACATCGCGCCAAAAATCCCCGCCGTGAACAGCGCATAGATCAATCCATCGACGTTGTTCTTGATCGTCGTGCTCCAGCGGCGCTGGAACCAGATCGACTCCTGCCATTGCGCCAGCGCATAGCTCGCGAACGCGGTGACGCCTGCGAAGCGGAACACCTGCAGGTACGGGGCACCGACGGGCACGGCGCGGCTGCATACGTACGCGACGACGACGCTGACGCCGAGCAGGTAGATGAACCAGATACCGAGCGTCGGGGCCATGCTGAAGGGGCCGGGTTTCATGACGGTCAGCAGCACGTTCGGGCCGGCGTTCACCTTCGCCATGTGCGCGGGGTCCTTCATCGGGTTCGGGCCCGTGGGGCGCGGGATCATGTAGTCGCCGGGCGGGATGTTGAAGGAACGCAGGGACGCCATGACCTGGTCTTCCTTGGGCACCGCATCCATGTCGTTCTTGTGGATGGGCAGGACCGTGTGGAACAGAAAGCTCAGGAAGAACACGCACACCGAGGACAATAGAATCGGCAACCACAGCGAATGCAGATGGACCATGTGGGCCTCCGGGTAGGGCAACGTCGAAGCGGGGCGAGGCGCGCCGCGCATAACGGCGGCCTCGCCCACGGCTCAGGGCACCAGCAACACGCTCCGTGTCACCGTGACTCCGCCTGACCTCAGCGATGCGAAATACATTCCCGGCGCGAGCGACCCGGCCCGCAGCGTCACGCTCTGCTCGCCCGCGCTGCGCTCGCCGTCAATGAGCACGGCGACCTGCTGGCCCGCGACGTTGTACAACTTGAGCGAAACGACACCGCTCCTCGGCAGCGCGAAGCGCAGGGTGCTGGAGTTCGAGAACGGATTGGGGAACGCGCCGCGAAACTCGAGGCTCGTGGGCAGCGTGCGCGCGGCCGGCTGCTGGGCGAACGCCACCGGAGTCCCGCCCGCCACCAGTGATGCGGCGGCGAACAGGCTGGGCCGGTAGGTCTGCGCAATGCTCTGCATCCGCGTGGCCTGGTTGGCGGAGAACTCCGAGTAGCAAGGGTCGTCCGTATAATCCATGTAGTTGTGGATCGGGTCGTCGCCCGGCTGGGGGCAGCTGTTGCGGCCGACGGGGCAGCCGAAGGCGGGGCTCGCCTCGAACGGCGTATCGTCGGCATAGTCGCCGGGGGCTACGCAACCGCCTTGGAAGGTGTGGTAGAGACCCAGGTAGTGGCCGGCTTCGTGGTCGAGCGTCCCGCCCAGGTTGTACGGAGCGAGCGCTTCACCCGGCAGCGTGCCGTAGTGCATCACGACGCCGTGCATATACGAATCCTCGGGGAATGACTGGGGGAAGTAAGACCAGCCGAGCAAGTTGTGGCCGAGGTTCGCGGTGTAGACGTTCAGCGTGTGCGCCGGGTCGACGGCGAGCGCTTGCTTCACCTTCTTCTCGGTGCCCGGTGAGGTCAGCTGCGAGAACCACTGGCAATTGTCGGTGCGATCGACAGTGGCCAGCGTAAACGAGAAGCCGGTGCCGCGATAGGCTTTATTGATTTCGCGCACCTGCGCATCGATTTCGGACTGCGGCACGGTGCCCTGGGCGCCGCAGGTAATGACGTGGAACGCGATGGGAATGGTGACGCGCAGGACCGCGTTCGACTGGAAGCCCCCGGACTTGGAGATCCTCGCTTGCACCGCGTCGGTCTCTGCGCGGGTCAACGCAGGCGCGGCGCAGCGGATCATGCCGCCGGGTCCCGGCGTGAGATCGAGCGCGGGCAGCGAGGCGACCTTGGCCTGGGCGGCGTGCGGAGCGAGGGCGGCAAAGAGCAGGGCGATACCGAGCGTGATGGGACGCATAGGAGCCTCCGGGGGAAGAGTGCGGCGCTGGGTTCGGGCGGCAGGGCAAGCCGCAGTACCTAAAGCCTCGCAGATCAGGGGGCCCTTTGGCGACACCAAATATGAGGGGGCGGCCGGACCGCCGGAGTGGCCACCACATGAATGCCACCACATGAAGGTAGCCCGGCGCGGCCCCCGCAGCGTAGGCTTGTTGGGGGCATCCCGCCCCTCGAGGAACCGCCCCCATGAGCTCAATCACCCGTGCCCATAGCCACCCGCGATGGCCCGAGTCGCTCCGCTCGGGCTGGGTGCCGTTGTTCGCGCTGCTCGCGGCACTCTTCCCCGCGCCTGTGCGTTGCCAGCCGGCGGCTTTCTCGGACGTGACCCCGGCCATCATGCAGGACAACTTCTGGGGCGAGGGTGTCGCGTGGGGCGACTATGATAACGATGGCGATCTCGACCTCGTGGTCAGCAGCGAGGGCCAGAACCTGCGGCTCTACCGCAACGATGGCGGCGC
>JAYSRO010000260.1:0-5769 GCA_043720995.1 Candidatus Eiseniibacteriota bacterium | reverse complement strand
TGATCGGCGGCGTCTGGCTCCAGAACATCGGCTCGGTGCTGCTGCTCGTCGGATTGTTCCTGATGATCCTGTGGGGCTACAACAGTGGCCGCCTCGGCCCCGGAGTGCTCGTCGGCGCGGGAGTCACCCTCGGGCTCGCGCTGGTGTGGCGCGGCGATCGCGTGGCGCGCTCGGTCGCCCCCTTCGGTCACGCGTTGATCGGCGTCGGCCTCGGCGTCGTGTACCTCACGCTATACCTCGGCCACGTGCGGCTCCAGGTGCTGCCCGCGTGGGCGGCGTTCATCCTGCTGGCGCTCGTGTCGTGCGGTTCGGCGCTCGCGGGGCTGCGCTATCGCGTGCAGTTGATCGCGGCACTCGGTGTGATCGGCGCGTTCATTCCCATTCTCATGGCCACATGGCTGCCGCTCGCGGGCCTGTGGTTGTCCCCTCCCGGATTGCTCGCCTACCTCGCGATCGTCAACCTGTTCGTGATCGTGCTGACGGCGCGCGCCGGGTGGAGTGCGCTGGGCATCGCGGGCTGTGTCATGGCTGCGGCAACGTGGATCTGGTCGTTCCACACGGCGAGTTGGGGCTGGGGCATCGAAGGTGGTCTGGCCGTGTTGTTCACCGCTCTCGGCCTGGCGCCGCTGCCCCGCCTCGTGAGTGTCGAGGGCCGCGTGCGCCCAATCGATCTCGCGGTCATTGGTCTCGCGCCGCTGTGCTTGCTTGCCGCCTCGTCACCGTTCCTGGCCTACGCCGGGCGCAACCAGGTCGCGATGCTGTTCATCACACTCGCCATCGTGCACTTGCTGGCCGTGCTGTGGGTCGACGCGCGGCGGCCCGAGCGCGACCTGTGGCGGCCGCTCTCGGCGGCGGCGATCCTGTTCCTCACTGCAGCACTCGAACGCGGGCTCGGAACGGAACGCACGCCCGTGGCGTGGTGCATCGAAGGCGTCGGGTTGCTCGCGCTGGGCGTCAGCGGCCGTGGCGGCGGATGGTTGCGCTTCTGGGGCTCGCTCGTGCTCGGCATCGCCGCGTTGTGGATGTTCGGCGCGCTGCTCGACATGCCGTGGAACCCCTCGCAGCTGCCCGTGCTGTATGGCGGAAGCATTCGCTCGCTCATCTGCATCGGCGCACTGCTCGCCGGGGGCTTCGTGCTGGCGCGGCACCGCGAGCAATTGAGCGACGTCGAGCGGTGGACGCCAGAGTTCTGGACGGTCGCCGGCAACCTGTTGCTCGGCGTGTGGATCGGCATCGAGGCCGGCCATCTCGCGCGTGTCATGACCGGCGCAGGCGGCCGGTTCGCGCACCTGCTGCCGGTGGGCGTGAATGTGGGAGAGCGCCGGGAAGGCCTGCAGTTCGCGATGTCCGAAGCAGGATGGATGGCACAGGCCGCCGTGATCGCCATGATCGCGCCGGTTCGTTCCGGGGCATTCCTGCGCGTGTTCGCCGCGGCGGCGGGTGGTTGCGCCATGGTCTGCGGCCTGATCGCGCTCTCCATTGCGGATGGCTGGGGGCCCGACCAGATAGTCGCGCTGTATCCCGCAGGGCTACTCGGCCTCGCGGCGATCCTCGCGGCCGGCGCCGTGTCGTACCGGCTCGCGATTCGTCGGACGGGAGCCGGATCCGCGCCAGACTGGATCCCCGAACTGTGGGCGCTCGCTTCGAACGTGCTGCTCATGCTGTGGTCACGCCGCGAAGCGGTGCACGTTGCGATTACCTGGATGGCCGGCGATCCGCAGGGCCCGCGTGTCAGCACCGCCGCATCGGCGCTCGCGAGCGGCGCATGGATCGTGCAGGCCGTCGCACTGCTCAGCGCAGGCTGGATCAGCGGTTCCGCCTTCCTGCGCTGGTGCGGACTCAGCTTGATCGGGCTCACCGTGATCAAGTTCCTGATCGTGGACCTGCAGACGGTCGACGTGTTCTGGCGCTTCGTCACCGCCCTCGCCGCGGGCGCTGCGATGATGGCGATTTCGTTCAACTACCGGAAGCGCATGCAGGCCCGGCACATGGACGACGGCGGGGAAGCAGGCGAGTAGCGGGGGGCAAGAGCCCGCGGCGGGGTTCGTCATCAGCCCCACGCCAGCGCTTTCGTGGATCAGTCCGCGCCCCAGATAGTGCTGGCTCACCCATGCACGCCGCGTTACCGTATGTAACGTCGTGAAGCAGCGCACCGAACCCGTCGGGCGCCGCGTTGGCGAAGTTGACGCCCCGAGTTGTCCCCAGACTCGACTCAGCAGGAAGCGCGCCGCCAATGCATCCCCGCAACCGAATACCCGTCTTGCTCGCAATCGCCGCCGCAACGCTTTGCGCCACAACCCCTGCTGTGGCGCTGGTACCGGTGCTGGGAACGACCCCGACGACCAGCCAGGTCGCGATCGACACCAACACAGGTGACCAGTACGACCCGCACGTGAGCGGCGATTGGGTGGCCTACACTTCCGAGTTGACGATCCGCTACTACAACTTCGCCACCGGTGTGAATGCGCAGATCCCTCTGGGAACGGCCGCGCGTGACCTGCTCTCCGACGTGAGCGGAGGCAGGATCGTGTACTCACACGTCATCGTCGGCGACCGAACCGCCGTGATGGTGTTCGATGCGAGCACGCCGGCTGTCCTTCCGGTGGAACTCGACCCTGCCCCAGGCACCACGCGCCTCGGTGCGGCGATCGGGGGCAATACGGTGGCCTACATCGATTACGGGCTGCAGGCCAACGGTGAATTGGTCATTCACGAGCTCGCGGGCGGACCGACCAGCCGGATCACTTTCGACACCCTGCCCGACCAGGGCCCCTCGGTCTCGAGCGACGGCAAGGTCGTCACGTGGGAACATTGCTCGAGCGGCCTGAACAACTGCGACATCTGGCGTGCGGACAAGGTCGGCGGAGCCTGGACCGCGAGCGTGGTCACGGCGTCGAGCAGCACTGAGGGTAATGCCGAATCAAGCGGGGGACTCGTCGTCTATGACGCGCTACACAGTCCGACGCCGAGCGAGGTGTACTGGGTCCCGTCCCCCGGCTCACCCGAAGTCGAACTCCAGCAGCCCGGTTACAGCGGGGGGCCGAGCATTGCGGGCCACACTGTTTCCTTGGAGAACAGAGCTACGTTCTCCGACCCTGCCGAAATGTGGTGTTACGACATCGCGAACAACACCATCTTCCAGATCACGGATACCCCATTGGCGAACGAGCAGCTCAATGACATCACGTCGCTGCCCAATGGCAGGGTTCGCATGGTGTGGTGCAGCGACGAGGACGGGGCCGACCAGCGCAACATCCATGCGGCCACGTTCCGGTTGCCGAGCAACGCCCAAGCGGTGCCGGGCCTGTTCAATACCGGGGTCAACTCGGATCGATACCTGCTCAATCCCGGGGATGTCGACCTGCACTACACCTTGATCGGCAGCGCCGACCCCGTGTATCGCGGACCGAACACCTATGTCGCGGATCCCATCCCCACCGGATTCTGGGCCGGCAACAGCACCGTATCGCAATGGATCGCGCCGGCGGTTGCCGAAGGCTACCCGACGGGCGGCACCCTGCACCCGCAAGGCGACTACACCTACCAGCTGTCGTTCGATCTCACGGAGCTGAATCCCGCCACGGTCACGATCAGCGGAGTGTGGGCCGCGGACAACACTGCGACGCTCGTGCTCAATGGCGCGGCAACCGGGAACAGCGTGCCCGGGTACAACCCGCTGCTGCCGTTCAGTGTGACGTCCGGATTCGTGCCGGGCATCAACAACCTCGACTTCGTGGTGCACAATACCAATGCGGATTTGGTGAACCCTACAGGACTGCGGGTAGAGGACATCGAAGGCATCGGCAACTCGACGCTGGATATTCTTGGGCAGGCGCAGGGATCACCACTGCAGCTCCTGTCCCCCTATCCCAACCCGATGCACAGCATGACTCGGGTCGGCTTCGCGCTGCCGCGCCCTGCGCACATCCAGCTGTCCGTTTGTGACCTTGCCGGCCGCAACATTCGCACGCTGGCGAGCGCCCACTATCCGGCGGGACGTTTTGATTTGGCGTGGGACGGAATTCGCGACGATGGATCGCCTGCACCGGCGGGCCTGTACTTCATCGACCTGCTCGCGGGGGCTTCGCACTCCACTCGGCGCGTGATCCTGTTGCCGTAGGAAGCTTTCGCGAGCGAAGCATGCGGCGAGCGCGTCGGGCTCGCCGCGTCTCCCACAATGCCCCGCGCTCCTACCTCGCCGCTTCGGTATCTCCGCCCGCGGCGGGGCTCGTCATCAGCCCCACGCCAGCGCGCTCGAAGTAGGTCTTCACGCCGTCGGCGAGCTGCTTGCCGATCTGGCGCTGGAAATCGGGGTTGGCGAGCAGCTTGGCTTCGACCGGATTGTTGATGAACGCGGTCTCGACCAGCACGGACGGGAACTCCACCGACTTGAGCACGGCGAATCCTGCTTGCTTCACGCCGCGCTGCTCCAGGCGGCGCTCGGTGCCGAGGTGATTCAGCAGGGTCTCGGCAAGCAACTGGCTCGACTGCAGCGCTGAGGTGCGCTTCACGTCATAGAGAATGTTGACCAGGTCGTCCTCGGCGCGCGCGGGGACGCCACCGATCAGGTCGGCGGCGTTTTCGGTGTCGGCCAGGTCCTGGGTGGACTGGTCACTGGCGCCGCGCAGCGAGAGGAAATACACCTCGGTGCCGCTACCACTACCCCGGCGCCGGGACGAGTTCGCGTGGATGCTGATGAACAGGTCGGCCTTCATGCGCTCGGCGGCGCGGTAGCGCTCGCGCAGCGGAATGAAGTAGTCGCCGTCGCGGACGAGCGCGGCCTTGATGCCGGGAATGTCGTTCATCGCACTCACCAACGCGCGCGCCACGCCGAGGTTGGTGTTCTTCTCGAGGAGCCCACGGGGGCCTCGCGCGCCCGAGTCGTCGCCACCGTGTCCGGCATCGACCGCGACGAGCCGCACGCGCTGCTGCTTCTTCGTGGCCGCAAGGTTCGCGAGGCGCGCATCGAGGGCGGCTCCGCCACCGGGGCGCACGACATCGACGACGATGCGGAACGGCTTGTCGGTCTCGCTCGGCACCATGAATACCCGGAAGCGTGTGGTGTCCGCGAAGGTAAAGACGAAGCGCCCGCCGTCCGGCGTCGATTCGACGGACACGGAGTCGATCGCGCCGTCCAAGACGCGCAGCAACGCGGGAACATTCGCGCCGCGCGCGATGGGTTCACCGGGCAGCGTGATCGCGAGGCGGTTGGTGACGCCCGAATCGGGAGCCACGGGACTCACTTGGCCTGAGAAGTCGAACACCACGCGCGTACTGGTCGGCGCGGACCACGAGCGCAGCCCGGTCAGCGTGATGGAGCCGGCAGCGGAAGGACTGCCGCCGATGGGCGTCACCGTATTCGCGCTGGCCGTGGAGGCCGCGACGATCGTCTTCGCGCCGCCCGCTCGCGCTGGAATCTTGCTCGCGACGGGGCCAGCCTTCGCGTGCCTGACGGTACGCGTCGTGCGATGCTTCGCGCGCTTGGTCGCGCCGTGCGCCATCAGCGGCGCCACGAGGCAGACGAGCGCCAGGCTCAACATCAACAATCGGGACGGAGTGCGAGAGGTCATAAGGAGTCGCGGCCTTCCATGGCCGACGGGGCGGCTCATCGCCGCCCCGCCCAGCCGTTGTTCTGGCATCTGATGCTGATGCGCGAGCCTATTCAGACAAGTTCAATGCGACAAATTGCGCGCGACCCTCATGGTACACGAGCAGCGCCGCATGCTTCTTCGTGGCCTTGGCGTCCTTGAGCAACTTCATCATCGACGC
>JAYSRO010000259.1:0-2889 GCA_043720995.1 Candidatus Eiseniibacteriota bacterium | reverse complement strand
CTTCGGCCTGGAGCAGTCGCGCAGTGGCGCCGGCGTTGATGACGTTGCGAGAAACCTGCCCGTGGGCAGCGCACTGCTGGCCTTCTCCCGCTACCAGGTACCCGATCTCTCGATTCCACCCGTCGAACATGGCCGTGTCGCAGCGCACGACGGCTCCAGCGCATCCGCCTATGTTGCATTCGTGTTGCGCGCCGGGAAGCAGGATCCGGAGGTCATCGACTTGGGCTCGGGCTCGCGCGTCGACGAACGGGTTGCGCGCTGGAGCCAGGACATCACCGGCATCTCGAACGCATCCGCAGCCCGTGCCGAACAAGCCGCGCGGCGGAGCGGAACTGCCTTGCGTGCTGCCCTCTGGGACCCGCTCACCCCGGCGCTGGGCACGGCCACTCGCGTGTTCCTCGTCCCAGATGGCGCGCTCAACCGGGTCAATCTCGCAGCGCTTCCAGCGGGCGATGGCTACCTGCTCGAACACGGGCCACTGCTGCACCTCCTCTCCGCCGAACGCGATCTGGTACCTGCGGCGGGAGCTCGCGTCGCCACGGGGTTGTTGGCGATCGGTGCCGTGGACTACGACACCAACGCTCCGTTCGAATCCTCCCGCGCAACGCTTCCCGCGCTCGCGGCGGCAACGCCCTCCGCGTCGGGCCCAACGTCGCTCCCGCGGGCAGGCCATTATCGCGGCACGCGTTCGGCCTGTGCGGATCTCGCCGCGGTCCGGTTCGAACCGCTGCGCGCCACGGGCACCGAAGCCCACGCCATCGCGCAACTCTGGAGCCGTGACGGTGCCGCGCGCGGCGAAGCGATCGAATTACGCGGCCTGTGGGCGGACGAGTCCTCATTCAAACGCTCCGCACCCGGTCGACGGGTCCTCCACCTCGCCACGCACGGATTCTTCCTCGGCAATTGCGCGGCAGCACCCGCGGGCTCGCGCGGCATCGGGGGCCTGGTCGCGAACGGCACCCTTACTCCGCGCCACGACGGCCCGTCCGAGAATCCGCTCCGCCTCTCGGGACTGGTGCTCGCGGGAGCCAATCATCGCGGCGCGGCGGCCGCGAATGAGGACGACGGCATCCTCACCGCCGAAGAGATCGCCTCGTTGGATCTGGCGGGCACCGAGTGGGTCGTGCTGTCGGCGTGCGAGACCGGGCTCGGCGAAGTGCGGGCCGGAGAAGGCGTGTTCGGACTGCGCCGTGCCTTCCAGGTCGCCGGAGCCGGGACATTGATCACCAGTCTGTGGCCGGTCGACGATGAGTCCACGCGCGAGTGGATGAACGCGCTTTACGAGGCGCGACTCCAGCGTGGGCTCAACACCGCCGAGTCGGTGCGGCAGGCGACACTCTCGGTGCTCAGGCACCGGCGCACCGCGGGGAAGTCCACGCTGCCGTTCTACTGGGGGGCCTTCGTCGCCGCCGGGGATTGGCGCTGAGCGGCGGCTGAGCCAAACGATTCGCCCGACGACTCCACCTGGGTGAGGAGCCACCCCCCTGGTGGAGCCGTGCGGGAGCGAATCGCGCTACTTCATCACGACCAACTTCTGGGTCGCCCGATCCGCTCCGGAGTCGAAGCGGATGAAGTACACCCCCGCCGCAACCCTGCGTCCGTTTTGATCGGCCCCGTCCCAGCGGCGCTGGTGGCGCCCTGCCGGAATCGCCCCTTCGGCCAGCGTCCTCGCGACTCGCCCGCTCGTGTCATACACCCGTAGGCTGACGAAGCGTTGCGTGGGAAGGTCGAACGCGACCGTCGTGTGATGAGTGAGTGGATTCGGGAAGCCCGGGTGGAGCCGGAACGCCAGCGGCGGCTCGACCGCGGCGTCCTCATCCACCGCGAGCAGCGTCGCGCCACCGCCCCAGAAGCCGCCCTTCACCGCAAACACTCCCCCACTCAACAGGCCGGCATCCGGCTGGCCGATCGTCCCGCGCAGGGTGAAGACTCCACCACTTGCCGCGGTGACACCGCCCCCGTCGATGGTGAAGCGGCCGATCGAGTACTGGGCCGCAGCGGGATTGGCGAGACTAAGGGCTAGCGCAGCAATGCAGCAGCCGAGCGAGAACCACTGCGCGCGCCGCATCAGCGGGGTCCGATCGCAATGAAGTGCAGCGGCCCGCCGATGTAGCCGCCATCGCTGCGGTAATAGTCCGCGATCTTCACCTGGGTCGTGCTCACCGACAGAATCTCGCAGAACGTCGTGGAACAACCCGAGCAGCCGATCGAAGTTGCGGTCACAGACGGAGGCGAGGAGAACGGCGTGTTAAAGAAGATCGTGCGAGTGAAGTTCGGCGCACAGCCGGGCTCAAGCGTGAATCCCGAGCCGTACTGAATGGTGCCGGTCCCACAGCCGTTGATCGTGCCGCGGACGATGCGAAGGTTCTCATGGCCTCCGGCCGCGAACACGTCGCCGGCGCCGCCATAGCGAATGTCCCCGCGTACTTCGAGCTTTGAGTTTGGCAGGGCCGTGCCAATGCCGACGTTTCCGGATCCCTCGATCCGCATCTTCTCGGTAAAGCTGCTGCTCGAACCGTATCCGAAGCCGATGCTGCTGAGGCTGTTTGGCGTGTGGATTTGCATCAGGTTGCTCTGGATCCCGAAGCCGGCATGGCCGCCACTGGCGTCCGCGGTGAGAGCGATCTTGTCGCCCGTGTACGAAGGGAAGGAGAGCGGAAATTCGGGCGTCGAGGTGCCGACGCCGACGTTTCCGGAATTCGAGACGACGGTGAACAACGGCTCGAAGGTCTTCGTGGGCGGATCCGACGAGCTGGCGCGCCCGATGCTCACCTTTCTCGTGTTGCTCGTGTAACCGGTGGAGATGAACGAGTGGGCGACACCGCCATCGAGGAAGCTTCCGAGAACGAGATCGCTGACGCTGGTGTTCCCGAGCATGCCGGGCACGTT
>JAYSRO010000258.1:0-2900 GCA_043720995.1 Candidatus Eiseniibacteriota bacterium | reverse complement strand
GCCGGGCTGCGCCGGGGAACGCATGTTCAGCGGGCGTCCTCGTCGTCGGGAAGCTCGAGCGCGGCCTCGGTCTCCTGGTAGACGCGGCGCGCTTCCTTGAACTGTTCGGCGGACGGCGGCATGGGATGGCCGTCCTCGTCCTCGCCCAGCTTGACGATCTTCATGCGCTCGAACAGCAGCTTGGCGGCCTCGGCACTCTCGCGGGTCTCGAACGAGAACGTGATGTATTCACCCTCACGCCCCAGCGCTTCCATGCGCCACGGGCCCTCGTACTCGCCGCCGCCCTGCGTGACGCGAACGCCGGTGAACTCTCCGGCCTGGAAGCTCATCGACAACGCCAGCTCGCCGCGGCGGTTGGCCGCCTTGAGCCCGGCGCCGACCTTCCATTCCTCGCCCTGTTCCTCGGGCGGGACCAGACAGACCGCGTGGTGCATCGGCACCAGGGCTTCGCCATCGCTCGTGACCGCGATGATATGGCCCTCGTCCCCATCGGACTCGTCGTGCGACTCATCGTTCGACTCATCGTTCGACTCGTCCGAGTCCAATGCATCGCCATCCTGCTCGTCGCCCGAGCCCGGCTCCGGCCGGCGCACCGGCTCCGGGTAAGACGGCCGGTTCGTGGTGCTGTCATCCGACTTGCCACGCCGCATCAGCATCGCCAGCACGACGACGATCGCGATCGCGGCCAGCCCACCCGTGAGTCCGGAAGTCATCTCTAGAACTCCGCCGGTTCGGTGTAGTCGCCAAACACCTCGCGCATCGCGCCGCGGATCTCGCCCTCGGTGGCGTAGGCACGCGCACAGTCGAGGATCTTCTCCATGAGGTTCGCCTCGCCTGGCTGGGTGCGTGCGGCCGCGGTGAGCGCGGTCAGTGCCGCCGTCGTGCGGGCGTTGTCGCGCGTCGCCTTGACCTCGGCGATGCAGCGCTTCTGTTCGACCTCGACCTCTTCACCGATGTACAGGATCGGGATGTCGATCTTCTCGTCGGGCTCCACGTATTCATTGACGCCCACGATGACGCGCTGCTTCTTTTCCATCTCCTGCTGGTACACGTACGCCGCCGCACCGATCTCGCGCTGGAAGAACCCCTGCTCGATGCCGCGCACCACGCCACCCATGCTGTCGATCTGGCGGAAGTAGTCCTCGGCCTGCTCTTCCATACGGTTCGTCAGGTGCTCCACGTAGTACGAGCCGGCCAGCGGATCGGCCGTCTCCGTCACCCCGGTCTCGTGCGCGATGACCTGCTGCGTGCGCAGCGCGATCTTGACCGCCTTGGGACTCGGCAGTGCAATCGTCTCGTCCATGGAGTTCGTGTGCAGCGACTGCGTGCCGCCCAATACCGCGGCCAAGCCTTGAAACGCCGTGCGCACGATGTTGTTCTCGGGCTGCTTGTCCCAGAGCGAGCAGCCGGCCGTCTGCGTGTGGAAGCGCATCAGCCAGCTCTCGCGCTTCTTGGCACCGAAGCGCTCGCGCATGTGGCGCGCCCAGATACGGCGCGCGGCACGCAACTTGGCGATCTCCTCGAAGAAGTCCAGGTGGCTGTTCCAGAAGAACGACAGCCGGGGCGCGAAGTCATCCACGTCGAGCCCGCGCTTGATGCATTCTTCGACGTAGGTGAATCCGTCGGCGAGCGTGAATGCCAGTTCCTGTGCGGCGGTGCTGCCGGCCTCGCGGATGTGATAGCCCGACACGCTGATCGTGTTCCACTGCGGCACGTGCTTGGCCGCGAACTCGATCAGGTCGACGATGATGCGCAAGGAGGGCTCGGGCGGGAAGCACCAGCACTTCTGCGCGATGTATTCCTTCAAGATGTCGTTCTGCAGCGTGCCACGCAGGGCGGCCAGCGGCACGCCCTTCTTCTCGGCGTTGGCCAGATAGAACGCGAACATGATCGCGGCCGGACCATTGATGGTCATGCTGGTCGACACCGTGCGCGGATCGATGCCGTCGAGCAGGATCTCCATGTCGCGCAAGGAATCGATCGCCACGCCGCACTTGCCCACTTCGCCGTGCGCCTTGGGGTGATCGCTGTCGTAGCCCATGATCGTGGGGTTATCGAACGCGATCGACAGACCGGTCTGGCCATTGGCGAGCAGGAAGTGATAGCGCGCGTTGGATTCCTTGGCGGTACCGAAGCCCGCGAACTGGCGCATGGTGAACATGCGGCCGCGATACATGGTCGGGTGGATACCGCGCGTGAACGGATACTCGCCCGGCACCGCGAGATCGCGCGCCAGGTCCATGCCCGCGACATCCTCGGGACCGTAGAGCGGCTTGACCGGCTCACCCGAGAGCGTGAACGGGTAGAGGTCCTTGCGCTCGCGAGACTTTGGATAGCTGGCGTTGTACTCGCGCATCTGCGTCGCGAACGCACCGTTGGAGCGGGGGCCCGCCGTCGGCTTCGCGTGCGTCGCGCGCGCCGCGTGGGCGCGCGCCGGCGGCTTCGCAGCCTTCCGGGCCGCCTTATTCGTGGACCGCTTGGGCGTCTTGGTCGCCATGGGTGCCGCTCCTGTGCGGGTCTCGGGGCACGGCGCCCATCACCACGGGGCGCGCATTCCAGCCGAGCCTACGCGGCGCGGCGAAAGGGGGTCAAGCGCTTGCGGCTGCGGCGGCTGCGGGTGGCGGACAGCGCCCGGAACGGCCGCGGCCCCGGGGCTCGAACCGAGCACCGGGGCCGGGGGCCGTGCCGGGCGATCAGCGCGCGACGACCACCCGGGCCACCTGGGTCTCCGCACCGTGCGTGGCGCGAGCGAAGTACAGCCCCGCCGCGAGATCCGCCGTGCCGGGCAGGACGAAGTCGAGCGTTCGGGCCTCGCCCACCGATGCATGGGCGACCTGCCGGCCCGCGAGGTCGAAAAGTTGGATGCGGCTTGCGCCAGCACTGCCGAACGTGGCCCGTAG
>JAYSRO010000257.1:0-2901 GCA_043720995.1 Candidatus Eiseniibacteriota bacterium | reverse complement strand
TCGCGGACATTGCCCGGGTAGTCGTAGCGGTCGAGCAGCGCGCGCGCCTCGGGCGAGAACTCGAGGCCCTCGCGTTGCTCGCGGCGGCCGATGCGCTCGAGGAAGAACGAGGCGAGCAGCCCGATGTCCTCGCGCCGCTCACGCAGCGGCGGCAGGTCGATCTGCACAACGTTCAGCCGGTAGTAGAGATCCTCGCGGAAGCGCCCCGTGGCGACATCCGCGAGCAGATCGCGATGCGTGGCAGCCAACACGCGGACGTCGACGATGCGCGTGGTGTTGTCGCCCAGGCGCCGCACCTCACTGTTCTCCAGCGTGCGCAGCAGCTTCACCTGGGCGGCCACCGGCATGTCGCCGATCTCGTCGAGGAACAGCGTGCCGTGATCGGCTTCCTCGACCAATCCGCGGCGCTCGGTCGCGGCCCCGGTGAATGCGCCGCGCGTGAAGCCGAACAGTTCGCTCTCGATCAACGTGTCGGGGATGGCGCCGACGTTGACGGGCACGAACGGCCCCGTGGCGCGGCGCGACTGGAAGTGGAGTGCCCGGGCAATCAACTCCTTGCCCGTGCCGCTCTCGCCGGTGATCAGCACGGTGCTGTCGGTGCGCGCCACCTTGGAGACGAGCTTGAAGATACGCTGCATCCGCGGGCTCGCGCCCAGCATCGACTGCGACTCGCCGGCGGGACCGCGATCGCCCGGCGTGGAGCCTCCTGCGGAACCCGTTGGGCCGCGTCCCACGTCAGGCGTGAGGCGCCACTGCAGGAACCTGCTCGTGCGCGGGCGCCGGCGAGGGGGACGAGGGCGGCGGGACAGGGCGCGCGGCGTACAGCGGGCCCGGCTCCTGGTAGGGCGTCATCTCCGGATCTGGCGTGTCGATCTCCACCAGCCGCAGGTAGAAGAACGTCCATGCGTACTGGACGATCGGCGTGATGCCGGCGATCAACAACCCGAGGACCGCCACCCACACGTGGATGTTCGAATTGCGGAACACGACCGACAACACGGTTGGGATGAACACGCCGCCAAGTGCGACGAACACCGAGGCGACGATCATCTCGAACCAGCGCTCGAACCGTCCGGGCGTAATGTGGAACGACCGGCGGAACGCCGCCGTCGTGTGCGGCTCATGCAGCACCACCGCCTCGGTGGCGAACGACAGGCGGAAGCCGAGCAGGATGCCGGGCAGCAGCAGGAAGAACGAAGCAAACACGATCGACATGTTGCGCACGATTTCGGTCACGATCAGCCAGGGCAGCCGCTTGAGCCCCTGCGCGTAGCAATCGACGATGGGCGCCGGGTGAACACTCGCCGAGGTGTTGAACACCGAGCGAGCGCGGAAGCGCAGCATGGCGCCGATCATCACCAGCATCAGGAAATCGCCCAGCAACGCGGCCGCGGTGATGAGTGCTGCGAGCCCCGGGCGCTCGCTCTCGGAAGGCGTCGGCAACATGGCGTTGGCGAGGATCCACGGCGCGCGCAGCAGCAGCGGCACGGCGAGGGAGTTCCACGCATCGCGGCGCACTGCGAGGTCAAACGCCAACGCGAAAGCGTGGCGAGTCGAGATGGGCAGGCGTTGCGATCGGTGTGGGGACATGGGGTCGCGCCAAGCGCGGTGATTGACACTAGAAATCAGGGTTTCTAATGTCAAGCTTCGTGCCCCCCAAACTGTCCCATCTCGACGCCCGCGGACGTGTCCGCATGGTCGACGTCAGCGCCAAGCCCACCACCCGCCGCGAGGCGGTGGCGCGCGGGCGCGTGTCGATGAACCGCAAAACCCTGGCGCTGCTGCGCGAGGGCCAGACGCCGAAGGGCAACGTCATCGCCACCGCCCACCTGGCTGGCGTGATGGCCGCCAAGCGCACCGCGGAGTTGATCCCGCTGGCGCACGCCCTCCCACTCGACGGTATCGATCTGCAGTTTGACCTCGACGCCCATCCCGACGCCGTCATGATCGAAGCGCGTGTGCTGACCAAGGCCCGCACCGGCGTGGAGATGGAAGCGCTGACAGCGGTCGCGGTCGCCGCACTCACGCTGTACGACATGCTGAAGGCCGTCGACCGCGGGATGGTGATCGGCGAAATCGCGCTGTGGGAAAAGCGCGGCGGCCGCAGCGGCACCTACCGGCGACGGGGATGACGCCGCGCCTGCTCACCTTCGCCGAGGCGCGGGCTTGCTGCCTCGCAGCCGCAACCCCGCTGCCGCCCGAAACCATCGACGTGGGGCAGGTGCGCGGCCGCGCGCTGCGCGAAACGGTGCGCGCGCCGCACGCTTTGCCCCCGTTCGACAACTCCGCGATGGATGGCTATGCGGTCCGCGTGCTCGATCTGGCAGCCGCCACCGCGGCGCAGCCCGTGACGCTGGCCGTCACCCACGTGATCGCCGCGGGCGCATCGACGCACGGAGCGCTCGGCGCGGGCGAAGCGGCGCGCATCATGACGGGCGCGCCCTTGCCCGAAGTCACCGTTGCCATCGTCGCATTCGAGGACTGCGAGCGCCTCGACGGCATCCCCGAGCGCGCACGCTTCACCGCGGCCGTGCCGCCTCACCAACACATTCGCGCAGCGGGCGCGGACCTCGTGCGCGGTGCCATCGCGCTGCACGCCGGCCGCGAGTTGTCGGCTTACGATCTCGCGCTGCTCGTTGCACTCGGGCAATCGCGGGTCGCCGTGGGCCCGCGCCCGCGCGCCGCGATCGTCTCGACCGGCGACGAATTGCTGGGCGCCGCCGACACCCTGCGCCCCGGCGCCATTCGCGACAGCAACTCTCCCATGCTGCGCGCCCTGCTCGAGGAGGCCGGCTGCGAAGTGGTTTCGGTCGCGCATGCCGGCGACACGCCCGGCGAAGCCTTGCGCGCGATCCGTGCGGCGCTCGAGGTTGCGGACGTGACGCTTTCGATCGGCGGCGT
>JAYSRO010000256.1:0-2902 GCA_043720995.1 Candidatus Eiseniibacteriota bacterium | reverse complement strand
GCGAAACGGGGACCCATGGCGACTGGTGCCGGTGTTCCACCACAACCTGCTCGACGTCACGACCATGTCGGACATCCTGCACGCACTGTGCAAGCCGTACCGGCGGGTGAGCGCGGACTGAACGGATGTTGTGTGTTGTCACACAGGCGTGGCGGGGGACCGCGAATGGCGCGGGTCCGCACGAGCGAACTCGGCCGCCGTGCAAAGCGAGGCGATTCTCTGGCGCGGGTGGTTTCGGTCGTTGACTCCGCTGTGACGCGGGCGGGATACTTCCCGCGCAGTTCGTCCCCAGTGGGTCGTCCGTTCGAGTGGGCTCTCCAGTGACCATGTCCGTCAGCCGCCGTCCGTCGTTGCAAGCCCGCGTCGCTCGTCCGTTGCTGAATGAGTCGCCTCGGCAGGCATGCCTGCTGGGGCGTTCGTGTTTCGGACGCCCCGTTGTCTCCGCAGCACCACAGCCCCAGTACCGGGAGGTTCACTGACGTCATGGCGAGCTCTGATGACAAGGGCATCACGTGTGTGGACTGCGGTGAGGAGTTCCTCTTCACCGCGGGTGAGCAGGCGTTCTATCGCGAACGCGGATTGACCAACGAACCCACTCGGTGCAAGGCCTGTCGCGAGAAGCGTAAGGCGAGCCGTCCAGGCGGCGGTGGGGGTGGCGGGTTTGGCGGTGGCCACGGTGGTGGCGGCCGATCCGACAAGCCGATGTTCCCGGCGACCTGCTCGCAGTGTGGGCGCGATACCCAGGTTCCGTTCCAGCCGACGTCGGGCCGGCCGGTGCTGTGCCGTGACTGCTTCCAGGCCGCGAAGGGTGGCGGCGGCGGCGGTGGCGGTGGCGGCGGAGACCGCGGTTCCGGTGGTGGTGGTGGCTACGGCGGCGGGCATGGCGGTGGTGGCCATGGCGGCGGCCGTCCCTCGGGCGGTGGTGGTGGCGGACGACCGCGTGCGGCGGCCCCGACCGGTCCGTCCGAAGGCCGCGTGCAGGGCGCTGTGAAGTGGTTCAACGATGCAAAGGGCTTCGGTTTCATCGAGTCGGACACCGGTGAAGATGTGTTCGTGCATTTCTCGGCGATCGCGTCGGACGGTTTCCGTTCGCTGGCCGAAGGGGATCGCGTCGAGTTCGACCTGGTCCCGGGACCCAAGGGCAAGCAGGCGGCGAACGTCTCTCGCGCCTGATCCCTAAGCCAAGCTGCACGGGCGGGTCCGGGCATTCCGGGCTCGCCCGAGTTGTTTCCGGCGGTGTGTTCGTCGGTCGGAACAGGGCCCGGAGGTGCGTCCGGTGCGGGCTGTGGGCAACGGCAGCAGGCCGCCGTCCCGGATTCGGGCCGGGCCACGCTCGTCCGCTGGGCTAGGATGCCAGGGTCGGCCGGGGCCGCCGCCATCAAGCCACGGAGCGCCAAAGCCGATATGATGGCGGGGCTTCCATCCCCCCGAGCACAGCGCCGCTCTCTTCCAGGACCCGGGCCCACGACCGCATGATCGAGACGATCCGCACTTTCACGGCGCTCAGCGAGGAGTTCGTCGAACTCTTCATGAAGCACCATCCGGTGGCCGCCACGGAGGCGGGCATCCACGACTACGACCACCTCATGCCCGACGATTCGCCCGACGGGCTCAAGGGTCGTGCGGCGTGGTTACGGGATCTGGACCAACGGTTGGTTGCCGCCGTGCCCTGGGACGAGCTGCCGCTCGAGCCGCGCGTTGATTTCGCGCTGCTGCGCTCGCGAATTGCCGCCCTGCGGGCCGATCTCGAGGAGATCAAGGTGCCGCAGAAGAATCCGGCGCTCTATCTGGAGCGCGCCTTCGACGCCGTGCACCTGTTGCTGGCCCGGTCGTTCGCGCCGCTCGACGAGCGCAAGGAAGCCACGGTGGCCCGCTTGATGGCGATCCCCGAGTATCTGGAATCCGTGCAGCCGAATCTCCAGCAGGTCCCGCCGGTGTTCCTGGCCGCGAGCCTCGAGATGGCTTCGCATGGACCGACGTTCGTGGACGAAGTCGTGCGCACGCTGTTGCGCCAGTTTCCGGGCGAAGCTGAACGCCTGGAGCACGCCGGCAACCGCGCGCGCTCCGGTTTCCTGCGTTTCCACGACTGGATGGAGCGCGACCTGAAGCCGCGCTCCGGCGGCACGTTCGCCATCGGCGAGCGCTGGATGAACTACAAGCTCGAGCGCGAGCACATGCTGCCCTACACGTGTGCCGAGCTCGAACGTGTCGGCCGCGAACACGTGGCGCATGCGCACGTGCTGCTCGAGGACGAGGCCCGCCGGCACGGTGCCAAGCGGTCGTGGCGCGAGCTCGTGGTCGAGGGAAAGCGCCGCACCCCGGAAGCCAACTGGCTGCGCGAGGCGTACGTCACCGAGCTCGATCGCGCGCGCCGCTTCGTGCAGGAACGCCGCATCGCGCCGCTGCCGGCCGGCGACAAGCTCGAGGTGCTGGACACGCCATTGTTCGAGCGCGCGTTGCGCCCGTATGCGGTCTATCGCAGCCCGGCGCCATTCGATGCCGACCCCGCGGGCGTGTTCTACGTCACGCCCATCGATATCCGCCGCTCCAAGGACGAGCAAGCGGCCCAGTTGGGCGCGCACTGCACGCCGGCGCTCCCCATCATCGCGCTGCATGAAGGCTATCCCGGACACCACCTGCAGCTCACGCACGCCAACAAGGCCGCCACGCGTCTGCGCCGCATCGTGCACAGCGACGTGTTCGCCGAAGGCTGGGCGCTCTACTGTGAGGAACTCATGTGGGAGCAGGGCTATTTCACCGCCGATCCGCTGACGCGGCTGTTCCAACTGCGCGACCTGCTGTTCCGCGCCTGCCGGGTCGTACTCGACGCCGCACTGCACTCGGGACGCATGACTCCGGAACAGGCAGTCGAATACCTGGTCGAAGAGGTCATGCTCACTCC
>JAYSRO010000255.1:0-2903 GCA_043720995.1 Candidatus Eiseniibacteriota bacterium | reverse complement strand
GTTCGCACTGCTCCCACGCGGACGGGCCGTGGCGGCGGAACTCCGCGTCATCGAGGGTCGTGAACTCGATCTGGAACTTGTCGCGCATCTCCTCGTGCCATTGCCCCACGAGTGAGGGAGGGGTCAGGATCAGGACCCTGCGTGCCAGCCCTCGCAGGGCGTACTCCTTAAGGATCAGCCCCGCCTCGACGGTCTTGCCGAGCCCCACTTCGTCGCACAACAGCGCTCGCCCCCGCATCGTGCGCATCACCTGCCGCGCCGTATTGATCTGGAAGGCGTGCTGCTCGACGCCTTGGAGCAGCGGTGGACACAACAACACCTCGAAGCCACCGAGGAGTGACAAACGCATCGCCGCCTGATTCAACTCGTAGTCCGCCGGCGGGTCATAGCGCCGCTGCGAAGAGCGTTCAAGCACGTCGCGATCCTCCGGCTCGAATTCGAGCCCTGAAGGCGGCGGCAGGTAGCGATTGAGCATCTCGGAGTCAGCTTCCACTGCAACAGGCTGGGGGATGCCAACCGGTCCGGCGACGCGGTCGACGACTTGATCTGTCGGCTTCGCGGAGGTTGCGCCGGACCGCAAGCCGCCGCTGAGACTTGCCTCGAGTTGCCGGATCGAGGACCGGGCTTCCTTGAGTGTACGGAGATCACTCTGGGCGAGGGGCAGGCCCACATCCTGGATCAGGTTTGCCAGCGCCGTCAGGCGTTCTGGCCGGGCGCCCCCACCGCGGGATTGCTTGATGGCCTGCGCCAGCCGCGCCCGAATTCCGCGCCAGACTTCGGCCCGCTGTCGATACGGGAGAACGGATTCCTCATGAATGCGACGAAGTTCCCGTCGGGCAACCTTGGCCTCCGCGAGATCTCGACCGCTCTCGTAGTCGATCCCGATACCAGCGGCTGCCGATACCCTTCGAATGAATGCTTCGCATGCCGCCAATTCTTCCTCGAGCGACTCGTCTGCGGGCATGCCATGCCAACGTGCAAAATGGGTGTCGGCTTGCTCGAGCAGTCGCTCCGCCAGCGAACGCAGCGCGCGCGCAGGGGCGTGCGGGTCGGCTTCGGCAGTGGGCTCGGTGTGCCGAGATTTCATGGTAAGAACGTCCTTGGGGCTCGTCGACGGGGGCGTTCCGGTCGCCTGATTCGCGCCCGCGGGACGGACGCTTGGAGCGCAGCCTCGCGCAATTTTACCATTAACGCAATGGGATTTGATGGCCGGCACCGAGCCGGATCTGCCTCGTAGTCCAGCGGCGCGGCGGCAGAGCCGCCTCGCCTACCGTGTGCTGTGGGGTACAGGGACCGCAGTGGACGACCCCGCTCGCGTCGCCGACACCAAGGCGTGGTTGGGAAGGGCAGCCGTGGATCTGCGCGCAGCGGCTATCGACCTCGCATCCGAGCCACCGCTTCTCGAGGATCTTGTGTTCCATTGCCAGCAGGCGGTAGAAAGGGCGATGAAAGGCTTGCTGGCGTGGCACGATGAGCCATTTGGGAAGACCCAAAATTTGGAGGCGCTCGGCGAAACATTTGAGGCGAGCCTTGCGCGACTCCCAGAGGGCGTGCGACCGTAACCGAGCGATGAGCGAACCCCGAGAAGAGATAGAGCGATATTTGCGGTCGGGGACGCACGACCCGTGGTTCGCCGCATGGTCCGGGGATGTGATCGCTCGTGAGGGGCAAGGGAGGGCGGCGCTCAATCGCGCACTCATCGAAGCGGTTGAGAGGCGAGCCGACAGCCGAGCTGCTCCCGCAATGGTTCCGGACATGGACCTCGTTGCGTTCACCAGGCGCAAGATCGAACCCATGGTTCGCGGGCTCTTCCCGGGCGAGGAGCAGGAGCTGGTCCTCGAGGTACTCGAGAGATCCGTCGTGTATCTGACGCCGGAGAACTTTCGCCAAGTCCTCGAAGATGCCGTCTGGCCTTACAGCGCATGGGCCCTCGCGAACCTCTATCTCTGCAGTCTCGATGCCGAGCGGCTTTCCGACGAGGCTCCGCAGCTCGTTGGCATGAGCGAGGAGACGACCTGCTACCTGTCCCTCGACTACTTCGGCGAGAACGACCCATTCGCCGACTACCTCGTGCACGAGGCGGCCCACGTCTTTCACAACTGCAAGCGTGGAAAGATCGGGTTGCGGCAGACTAGGCGCCGCGAGTGGCTCCTCGACATCGAGTACTCCAAGCGGGAGACGTTTGCCTACTGTTGTGAGGCATACAGCAGAATCCTCGAACGCTCCACACGAACGGCAGAGCGATGCCGGCTCGTTGACGAGCTGGCTGGAGGGGCGACGCCGAGCGACGAGCGGGTCGACCCTGCCGAGTATCTCGATATTCTCCGCGAGGCCGTCAACGCCCGGAATGGGTGGAAGCGCATCCTCGCGCGCTGTGCCCCGGCGCCAAGGTAGCGAAGGCTCGATGGTGCGTGCGAGCCGCCCAGGCCGGCGCTGGCCCGAACGCGTCCACTGTAGCGCGCTCGATGAACCTGTCGAGTTGCGCGTTGCTCCCCGGTCCGGCACGCCCTGTCATATTGCCGCTCACGCGCCTTTCAGCGCGCGTGCCACCAGCGCGCTCCAGTCCGGAATGTGCTTTTCGACGAACTGTTCGTCGAAGTGCGGCCGGGCGTGGCGCGCCTGCCCGGTCCGCTTCATGCCTTCACGTTTGGCCAAGATTCCCAGGGCGTGAGCCGCAGTCTCCTCGGGGAAGTCGGGCGCCCATCCAAGAAATTCGTCGCCCTGCGTGCCGCGGACACGGTAGAGCCCCAGCAGGAGGCCCTTGCAGATCTCAAGGGCTTCTACCTCGAGCGCAAGCTCACTCCGGCGCTTCATGTCCTCCAGGAGTGGATCCGTCGCCTCTTGCAGTAACTCCCAGGCGGCCTCCGACGGCGAAGTATAGCCTCCGTGGTGTCGCCCGGCCC
>JAYSRO010000254.1:0-5819 GCA_043720995.1 Candidatus Eiseniibacteriota bacterium | reverse complement strand
GAGGACACTCCCGGCGCGCGGACTCCTGTCCTCGCGCGCGCGGGAAGTCGAGACAGCGGTAGGCGCCTTCCATGGTGCCGACACCGCGGGTCCTCCGGGTAGGGATTCCGGTCCGCTATGGGCTGACCGGTGCAGCCGGCCGCTCAACGGGCGTGGATTGCTGGTCGATGGCGCGATGACGCTGCACCAGCCGAAGCGGATCGTTCGCGAGGATCAACACCAGCAGCGTGCCGAGCATCGCCAGCCCCGCCTTCTGGAAGCGCAGGTACGAGCGCGCGGAAATCGCCTGGCGGCGGATCGCCTCGATCACCGCGAGCAGGATGTGGCCACCGTCGAGCACCGGCAGCGGAAGCAGGTTGAACGCCATGATGGCGACATTGATCATGGCGATGAACTGCAGGTAGGCATCGAGCCCCCGCTTCGCCTGCTGCTGCGCCGCCTGCGCGATGAACAGCGGTCCGCCGACATACTCGCGGTAATACAATGGCCGGCTGACGGTGAGCCACATGCCGGCGTAGACGGAACTGACCAGCCCGACCGTCGCGCGCGCGCCGAGCTCGACGGACTCTCGCACGCCATGGCGCTCGACGTAGGTGGCGCGGCGCGGAGGCTCGATCCCAATCCTGCCATTCTCCTTACCCTTGCCCTCGGGGTCCATTGGCTTCACCTCGACCTCGAAGCGGCGGCCCTCGCGTTGCACCGTGATCGGCACGAGCTTGTCGACCTGGCCATGGAACGCCAGGGGCAACTCGTCCCACGTCTTGATCGGGTGGCCCGCCACCGCGACGATGCGATCGCCTTCCTTGAGTCCCGCCTTGTACGCGGGCATGCCCGTCGCCACCGCGCCGATCAGCGGCTCGTCGGCCGGGCGCTTGAGGCTCGAGAAAAACGGCTCGCGCATCTGCGACGCGATGTTGAGCGTCACCAACGCGCCATTGCGCTCGACGCCGACGTCGATGGCCTGCTTCTTGGATGTCGCGGAATTGCGCACGAACACCGCGATCCAACTCGTCGTGGGTTTGCCGTCCACACTCACGAGATGGTCGCCACCGCGCACGCCGAGTTGGTACGCCACGCTGCTGTCGGGCACGGCGCCGACGACGTTCGGGTAATCAGGGTAGCTCACGCCGATGAAGGCCACGACCGCGAGCAGCACGAACGCCGTGATCAGATTGGCGGCGGGGCCCGCGACGGCAATCAACACACGGCCGAACCACGGGTGCGACAGGAACTCCTCGCGGCCGCCCGGCATCGTGCCGTCGTCGCTGGGTGAGTCCCCGGCCATCTGGACGTAGCCGCCGAGCGGAATCCACGCCAACTGGTACTCGGTTTCGCCGTGCGTGAAGCCGACCATCTTGGGGCCGAAGCCCATGGAGAAACGCAGAACGCGCACGCCCCGCCATTTCGCCATGAGAAAATGGCCGAGTTCGTGCACGAAAATGACCAGCCCCAGCAGCAGTACGCCGGGAAGCGCTTGGTTCCAGTTGTTCCAGATCACGGACAACTCCTTGTTTGCTAATAAGTTGGGCGCAGCGTAAATCCCGCCTCGTGAAGCGTCAAGATCCACCCGTCCCGCAGGGCCGCCCTGGCCCCACCCTGAAAAGCAATTACCCAGCCAGCGATGCGAGAAAATTCACCCGCGTCCCCCGTATTCGACTCCCGAGGCTGCAAAGGGTTGTCCCGCCCCGGTCAATCTACTGCGGGACTTGAGGCTTCGGCCCGCACCTTCATGTACTCGGCGAGCGTAAGATCGAGCATGCGTTGGGGCGAGAACTCGGCCACCGAACGCAATGCCCGCTCACGCCAGCGCTCGAGTGTGGCGCGATCGCCCAGAGCGGCGCTCAGGCTCACGCCCAACGCGCGCGGATCGCTGACCAGCCGCCCATTGACGCCATCCTCGATCGAGTCGCGCACCCCACGCGAGTCGGTGGCGATCACCGGCACACCCAACGCCTGCGCTTCAAGGATCGCCGTGCCGAGTCCCTCGTGCCGCGATGCCGAGACGAACACGTCGAGCTGGGCGATGCAGGCGTGCGCGTCGGTGCGAAAGCCCATCACTCGCAAGCGCGGCCCCAGCCCAAGATGCGCGGCGAGACGTTCGAGCCGCGCGCGGTCGCGGCCCTCGCCGATCCACACCGCCCATGCCTGTGGATGCCGGCCGAGCGCGACGGCCGCCGCCGCGGCGAACTCATCAATCCCCTTGTCACGCGTGACCGCTCCCGCGGTGCCGAACAGCAGATCGCTCTCCGCCGCCCCGATGCTGTGCCGCAGCGACTCCGCGCCCACTCCCGCCCGCGCGGCAGCACTCACCTGCGCGAGCCGTTCGCCATCAACCGCGCTCGGCACCAACGCCAGACGCTGCGCTCCGACGCCGCCCTCGCGCAGGACGTCCATCACCGCGCGGCTGATGCACAGGTAGCGCGCGATACCGCTGAGGTACTTGCGGCGGCTGAACGGATTGCGCGCGACCGGCGTGATCACGCGGCGCGACACGATCACCGGCACGCCAAGCGTGCGGCCCGCCGATCGCGACACGGTATGCGCTCGCGCGGTGTGCGCATGGAGCAATTCAGGCTGCCAGGCCGCGAGCCGCCGCGCCAGGCGGCCGCCCGCGCCGAGATCGAGATCGCCACCGGTCTTGAGCTCGAGCCATTCGATGCCGCGCTCGCGCGCGCGTTGCGACAGCGCCGCGTCGGGGCCGGCGAGCAGCACCTCATGCCCGCGCGCGCTTAAGCCCTCGAGCAACAACGACACCTGCGCCTGCCCCCCGCGCCACTCGCGGCCGGTATCGACGTGCGCGATTTTCATGACGCTCGCACCACGGCTTCGAACACCTCGAACAACTCGCGGCCCAATTGCGCCGGCGTTCCGATCTCCCGCGCGCGCGCGCGGCCCGCGTTGCCCAGTTCGCGGCGCAACCCGGCGTCCCTGATCAAGCGCCCCAACGCGGCGGCCAGCGCGTGCGAATCGTCCCGCGGCACGCTCAGCAGCTCGACGCCGTCGCGGAACCACTCGCGCACTCCATCGCCATCGCCGCTGAGCACGGCGCGCCCCGCGGCGAGCCCCTGCCAGACTTTGTGCGGCACCACGCGGCCCGCCTTGGCGCTCGCGCCGAATGCGCCGAGGACAATGTGCGCACTCGCCATCACCGCCGGCAACTCGGCATAGGGACGCGGTCCTTCGAACACCACATGACGTAGTGCCCGGCGCTCAGCCTGCTGGCGCGCCACGTCGACCTGAATCCCCCGGCCCACCAGGCGCACGCGGTACTCGGGAATGCCTGAGTCCTCACGCTGCAATTCGGCCAGGGCGTCGATCAATGTCGGGACGCCGTGCAATGGCAGGAAGCCGCCGACATAGAGCACTTCAACGATCGCCGAGTCGTCGGGATCCGCCAGGTCGAAGAACCGTTGCTCCGCTCCCACCGGAATGCGATGCAGCGATTCCGGCCGCGCGCCGAGCTCGGCGAACAGCCGCCCGTGCGCCCATGTGTCGCATAACACCGCCTGCGCGCCACGCAACGCCCACCGGTCAATCGAGCGATTCCATTTGGCCTGCAGTGAGTCCGTGGCGTGGATCGCCCAGTCCTCCACCAGCGTGTCCCACCGCGAGACCAGCGGATCGAACACCACCGGCACTCGCCCTGCGAGCCAACGCGCCAGCGGCATGTCCTTGTGACGGAACGCCGGCACGAACAGCGCATCGAGCCGCGGGGCGCGCGCGTACTCCACCACCAGCCGCGGGTAGCGGAACACGACGCGCCGCTCGCGCACCCGCAGGTCCACGACCTCGGCGCCCGCCGCGACAAGCCCCGCACGCAGAATCCGGTTGCGCGGGTAGCCGGCGTCCCACGCACCGAAGAAACCAATCCTCACGCCGCTCGCTCGCGGCCGTGCGTGGCAGCCCATCGCCCGGCATACTTGAGGAACACCTGCGTCGCGGCCAGCCCGCACAGCAGCACTCCACGCGCGCCGTCGAGGAATCCCAGTTGCAACAGGTACATGCGCGCGAAGCGCAACGGTGGCCGCGCGATCACATCCAGCAACGATGCCGTGCGCTGCTCGGCCGCCAATCGCCGGGCGTTGGCGGCGGAATATTGCAGCAGCTTGCGCCGTGCCTCGTCCCACGACTCGTAGCTCAGGTGGTCGAGGGTGGCCTCGAGATCCGCGACGCGTCCCTCGACATGCACCTCCTCGTGCACAAGGTTGGCGTCGAAGCGCGCGTGATCGCGGCGGAACACGCGCAGCACGCGTTCATTGCGCCAGCCGCAGAAGCGGATGGGGCGGCCCAGAAACCACGTGCGCCGCTTGAGACGGTAGCCCGCCGAATCACCACGCAACACTGCTGCGCAAATCGCCGCAATGCCCTCGCGGTCCAACCGCTCGTCCGCGTCGATCCACAGGACCCACGGCTCGCGGCACTGCTCGAGCGCAAACGTGCGCTGGGCGCCGAAGCCATCGAGCGGGCGTGTGAACACACGCGCCCCCAGGCGCCCGGCCACGGCCGCGCTGTCGTCCGTGGTGGATGCATCGACCACGACGACACACTCTGCGGCGAACTCGAGCGCCGGGAGTAAAACCGCCAACGCGGCAGATTCGTCCCGCGCCAGCAGCAGTACGGAGATCGGCAATCGTTCAGGCATGACGCGAGAAGTGGTCCTGCACCAGCGCAAAGGCGCGGTTGGGGTGGAATTCAGGCAGGCAGACCCAATGCGCGCACACGGTGCGGTTGCAGCCGCGGCACGGAGCGGCAGTCCACCACACGCCCTGCGAGGCCTCCGGGGCGGTCCAGTTGTCGGGATGCGTGGGGCCGAACCATGCGAACGTCGGCCGCCCGAGTGCCGCCGCGAGATGGCGCGGTCCGCTGTCGGTGCCGATGACCCCCGCGAGCCGCGAGATGACCGCGGCAAGCGCCGGCACATCGCACGGCGGCAATACAGAAATCCCCGGCGCGAGCGAGGTCAAAGCGTGCGTCACGTGCTCCTCGCGCGGCCCCGCCAACAGCAGCACTTCACGCCCCGCGGCGATCAAGCGGCGGGCGAGCCACGCGGCATGCGAGGCGGGCCACGTCTTGGTGGCCCACGTCCCCGCCGCGATCAGGCCCAGCGTCGCTGCCGGCTCGCGGACGCCCGCCGCATGCAGCAGCGCGCTTGCCTGCGTCACGGCCCGTGGCGCGAGCGACACCCGTGCTGCGAGGCCGTCGTCCTGCCCGCCCGCCGCCACCGCCAGCCGCACATGCGAAGCCGCGGCATATTCGCGCCGGCCCTCTACGATTGGCACATCACGAGCGATACGATGGCGGTAGGCGCGCCCGCGGCCGCGCAGGTCATAACCATACGAGTCCTTCGCTCCGCTCACCTTGGTCATCAACACGCTGCGAGGATTGCCGAAGAAATCGATGACGCGCGCATAGGACCGTTTGCGAATGGCGCCGAGCACCGCGCGCATGCCGCCCGTGCCTTTGCGCAGACCGATCACGCGATCGATGCCCGGCAAGCCCTCCAGCAGACCAACATACGGCTGGTCGGTCACCACATCGATGGGAGCGGTGGGATCACCCCGGTGCAGTGCGCGCAACGCCGGCGTCGTGAGCACCACGTCGCCCATCGCGCGCAGCCGGATCGCAAGGATGGCGCGGCTCATCTGCGGGGCCATCTTCGGCTAGAGTCTTTCACGGATCCGCTCCACAAGCTCGCGACTCGAGTGCTGCTTCGCATCGCCCGTGATGACGGTCGCCACGCCGGTGCGCTCGGCCGTCGCGCGCTCGGGCACGGAATCAACGCGGTAGTCGGTGCCCTTGGCGTGCACGTTCGGGGCGAG
>JAYSRO010000253.1:0-2910 GCA_043720995.1 Candidatus Eiseniibacteriota bacterium | reverse complement strand
TCACGATGAAGCTGCGCAAGGGCCACCGCTGGTCCGACGGGCAGCCGTTCACCACGGACGATTTCCGCTACTTCTGGGAGGACGTCGGCGTCGCTCTTGGGCTCGGACTTGGTCAGGAAGCCGATGCCCTCGGCGAAAGTGATGTTCGTCGGCGACCCCTGCGCGTACTCGGCGAGTGCCGGGAACTCGCTCAACCGCAGTTCCTGCCACGGGTACTCGCAGAACCACTTCGAGTACCAGCGCCGCGACTCGACCAGCGTCATCAACATTTCATCGACGTTGTAGGGGTGATGCGCGTCGTAGTAGATCGTCACGCCCGGCGCGTGCTTCTGCTTCCAGCGCCCGGCGCACAAGTTGAAGATGCGCACCGGGTGATCGCTCTCCCACAGCGAGGTGCGGCGCCCATTCGCCACCACGTCACTCTTGAGCACGCCGGTGGAGTTGTAGGTGTACTCAGCCGGCCCCGTCACCCGGATGCGCGTGGGGAAGTAGTGCTCGGCCATCGCCAACGATGCCCGGGTCTCGCCCACGTAGAAGTTGTCGGGGTAGACGCGCTTTTCCGTCTTGTTGTTCTCCTTGATCCCTATCTCGCGGTCGTACCCGATCATGGGAACCCATGTGGGTTTCTCGAACGCCGTCAGCACGACACCGGCGGGCAGCACGAATTCGGGATGGGTACCGCCGTTCTTGCTCACGCCCCGCGGATACACGCCGGCGTAGTTGAACCCAATGCGCAGCGAGTCGCCCGGCGCCAGGGGCTCGGCGGGAGTGAACACCTCGAGGTGGGAGCGGTCTTCGGGTTTGTAGGGCGCCCCATTCAGCGTCCAGCTCACGCTGTCCCAATTGAAGCCCATCGTCAGCGGCAGTTGGCGCAGCGGCCTGTCGTGCGGATTGGTCAGCACGTAGCGCCCGCTGACCCGGTACCAACGCTTGGCGGGTTCGAGCGTCACATCGAGTTCGACACCGGCCAGTGAGGGCAGGCGCGCATCGCTCCACGTTGAGACGTTCTGCTTCCAGTAGTCGTGCTGCAACTTCTCCATGCGCTTGCCCTGGAAGCCGTCCTGAATCTGGAAGTACAGCATCGTGCCGGCAACCAACGGCAGCAGCGCGATCGGCGTGAGGCCGAGGATCGTGCGTCCCAGTGCCGCCGGTTGGAGCCGTTGCACGATGCGGGTGGCGTCGTGCTCGCGCCGGGGGAACAGCTTCACGGTGATCGCGGTGAACAGCAGCGCGAGCCCGAGGATTTCGATGCGGTTGAGCACGAGCGCGTTGCGGTCCAGTTCGAACAGGCCCATATCGGTCCAGCGCACGGCGCTCCACAGATCCCAGTTGCTCACCCAGTTGATGTGCTTCTTCGTCTGCATCAAGCCCGTGACCACCATGACGCCGAGGCTCAGCCCGTAGGTCGTGAACCGGTTGCCGGTCGCCGCGAACACCATCATCACGAACGCCGTCCACACTAGCAGCGTGGGCACCAGCAGGAGCCCCCACACGATCGCGAAGGGCCCGAGATCGAACGGCACCTTGCCCTGCACGAGCAGCACCAGCCCGCAGCCGATGAGGCACGCCAACATCACGACCAATCCGACGATGGCATTGGCAAGGCACTTGGCCAGCAGCAGTGCGCCCGTGCGAATCGGCGTGGCATAGGCGATCGAGGCGAGCCCCGTACTGCGTTCCCGTTCGAGGGACTCAACGGTGTAGAACAACAGCAGCAGGCACAGCAGTAGCGTCAGCGTGTTGAGCAGGTTGACCGCCAGCAGGCCCGGCGTGCTGAGCAGCGTCGTGTCGAAGGCGCCCGTGCTGACCACGCTGCCGAACGCCTGAATGAGGATGATCGGCACGAACAGGTAGAGCCCCGGCTGGCTCGCCAGCTCGCGCAGCTCGACGCCGAGCATCTCGCGCGTGCCCGAGAAAAAGCCGGGCGGCGTGAAGCGCATGGCGAGGCTCGCCAGCGGGCGCGGCAACATCGTGGCGAGCGTCATGGGTTGTACTGCCGGCGCGGCCAACTTCGCGGCCTTCATCCCGAGCTCGCGTTGCTGCGCGGGGAGCCGTCCCGAGCTACGCAGTGTGGCTGAGAAGCGCAGTTGCGCGAGCCACACGCCACCGAGGCCGATCGCCACCCACACGAAGCGCATGACGACGAAGCCCGGATCGAGCGGAATCGAGGCATGGTTGTAGAACGCCACGCCGCGATCCATGCGCAGCCACGCCTCGCTCAGCCAGCGCACGCCGGCCGGGTCGAGCATCTGCAGCGCGTAGTTGAGCCGCGGGTCGAGCCAGTTCGGCGACCACTCCCACAGGAAGAAGGCGCCCGCGAGCACCGCCGCGACGGGTGCCAAGAACACGAGGATCGGCTTGCGCGTCAGCGTGCCGAGCGCGAAGGCGGCCCCCGACATGAAGATCAGCGTCGGCAGCCCGAACACGAATGCCGGGCGCGCGTAGTGGAGCCAAGAGAACGGACCGAGAATGTCGGCGCGATCGCCCACGGGGAAACCGTGATTGAAGAACGCCGCCATCGCCATGTGCAGGAACAACACACCTGTGAACGCCGCGAGCACCGCGAGGTACTTGCCCCAGATGTACTCGGCGGGCTTGAGCGGGGTGGCGTGCAGCACCTCGCCGACCTTGAGTTCTTGATCGTGAACCACCGCGAGGCCGGCAGCGACCGAGACGAAGAACCCGTAGCAGACCGTGACGAGGATCGACAGCAATTGCGCGATCGCGAACTCGGATGTGATCCACGCCTTCACGCCGCCGACCGCGGAATTTCCCGAGCCGACCGAGGCGTTGCCGCTCGACATCTGCTGTGACAGGAAGCCGAGTACCAGCAGGAGGATCCAGAACAGCGGGCGGCGTGTGTTGTGCGCGAATTCGAGGCGGAAGACTTCGTAGAGTCGTTTCGGGTTC
>JAYSRO010000252.1:0-32236 GCA_043720995.1 Candidatus Eiseniibacteriota bacterium | reverse complement strand
CCGGTTGGCTTGAGATGGAATACGCACTCGGGGTTGGGACAGAAGGGCGGCGCTTGGGGGGCTGCCTGGGTTGTCATGGCCTTGCTCAGCGCAAGCGGTTTGCCACCCCCAATTTCCCGAGCACAACCCTACGCTTGAGGCTCGCCCTGCGAACGTCAAGGACGCGACGCCTGCCGGCGAACACTTGCAGTGCGATGAGGCACCCTTGACTCCCCTTCCGCTCGCTCGACATCACCGCACGCTGCTGCTGGCCTGGACCGTCCTGCTGGACTGTGCCCTTACCACGCGCGCCAGCGCACTGGCCACGCTGCCGGCGTACTTCCAGGATCACATCGTCGCGCAGGGGCTCGACTACCCGCTGCCGTTGGCGTTCCTGCCGGACGGCAGGTTGCTGACCGTCGAGAGCAAGACCGCGCGCGTTCGCATGATCGTCCAGGGCGCCATCGCATCGACGGACCCGGTCACCACCATCGACAGTGTCGCCACCGACGGCGGCGAGCAGGGCGTGTGGGGGCTTGCGGTCGATCCGCGCTGGCCTCAGAAGCCCTACATCTACGTCATGTACAGCGCGCTCGACTCGACGATCCGCATCCGGCGGTTGATGCTCGCGGGGGCGCTCAACGACAGCACCAGCGGCAACCTGCACTTGTGGCCGGGCTCCAAGCGCGACGTCATCCGCGATGCACCGGATGCGAACGCCGAACACAATGGCGGCACGCTACGCTTCGGCGCGGACTCGCTGCTGTACGCGAGCTTCGGTGACGATTACGCACCCTGCCACGCCACCCTCACCACCGCGCTCTAGGGTGGGATAGCGCGCATGGATGTGCGTCGCCTTCCCGACTCGCCCGGGCCACCCAACAAACCGCTGATGGTCCCCGCGGGCAATCCCTTCGCCAACAGCGCCTCGATCGATGAGCGGCTGATCTATGCGCGCGGCTTCCGCAATCCCTTCCGCTTCAGCATCGACAAGCCGACCGGACGGCTGTTCGTCGGCGACGTGGGCCTGCTGAACTACGAGGAGATCGACGTCATCAGCGCGCCGGGAGGCAACTACGGCTGGCCCTACTACGAAGGGCCCCTCCAGTACCTCACCACGGAGTGCGGCACGACGGCGCCCGCGGGGCTCAGGTCCGCGGCCTACGTCTACGACCGCATGGAATACTGCACCCTGCCCTACCGCGAAGGTTGCTCGACCGCCATCATCGGCGGTCTCGTGCTCCATCACGCCAACACACCGGTCAGCTTCCCGGCGGAATACGATGGCAGCTACCTCTTCAGTGAGTACTACGTCGGTTTCCTGAGAGTGCTGCGCGACAGCTCGGGCACGTGGGTGGTGAAGCGGCCCGTCGCGGGGCAGCCGAGTGCACGCGACTGGGGCCGTGGCTTCAACGAAGTGTCGGATTACGCGCAGGCCGCCGACGGCTCGCTCTACTATGTCGTTAGCTCGAGTTACTACTCGCCGGGATCGGGCGAGATCCATCGCATCACCTACCGCGCCAGCACGCTCGATGCGCCAGCGGAGCCCGCGCGGCCCGCGCGGCTGTCGTTGCGCCCCCAGCCCTCGCTCGTTTCCGCAGGCCCAGTGCGCTTCGCCTACGCGCTGGCGGGCGCCGAGCCTGCGACCCTGCAACTGTTCGACATCGCGGGCCGCAGCGTGGCGCGCATGGCGCTGCCTGCGGGACAGCGTTCCGGCGTGGCGGCACTGGGTGACGCTGCCCTACTCGCCCCCGGCGTCTATCGCGCCGCCCTGTCGCAGGGGAACCGGCGCGTCACTTCGCAGGTTGTCATCACGCATTGACCGGGACTCCTACCCTTTAACCCACCGCCCTCCCAGCGGCACACCCCGCGGCATCGCGGGACTCAGGGTTGCGAGTGCTGCTACCCTTCGGCGCATGAGCGAACCCAACCTGAGTACTCCCGGCGAGCGGACGCTCGCGCTGTGGCACCGCACGCGCACGCTGCCGTTTGGAACCCAGATCTTCGGCATCCTGCTCGGCCGCTTGGTCCCCTACAGCGGGAGCATCTCGCCTCGCGTGCTGGCGCTCGAGCCCGGCTTCGCGCGGATCGAGCTGCGCGACCGGCCCAGGCTGCGCAATCACCTGAATTCGATCCACGCGATCGCGCTGGCGAACCTCGGCGAACTCACCAGCGGGCTGGCGATGACCACCGTGCTGCCCGCGGGCATCAGGGCGATCGTCACCGGCATCCAGATCGACTACGCGAAGAAGGCCCGCGGACGCATCACCGCAGAGAGCCGCGTGGCGCTGCCGAAGCTCAAGACCGAAACCGAACACGTGGTGCGCGCCGAGATGCGCGATGAAGCGGATGCGGTCGTGGCGCAACTCGCGGTGCGCTGGCGGCTGAGGCCTGCGTGACCTCACCGCTCGAGACGGCCCTGACCCGCCACGCCGGCATCGAGGTGCCGTTGATCTGCGGCGCCATGTACCCCTGCAGCAATCCCGAACTGGTCGCCGCCGTATCTGCGGCCGGCGGCCTGGGCGTGGTGCAGCCGATCTCGCTGACCTACGTGCACGGCCACGAATTTCGCGCCGGGTTGCGGCTGATCCGTAGCCTTACCCCCAAGCCCATCGGCATGAACGCCTTGATCGAGAAGATGTCGCGCCACTACCACGAGCGTATGACTCGCTGGGTCGAGGTGGCGCTCGAGGAGGGCGTGCGCTTCTTCGTGACTTCGCTGGGCAACCCGCGCTGGGTCGCCGATCGCGTGCATGCCGCGGGCGGCATCGTGTATCACGACGTGACCGAAGCGCGCTGGGCCGCCAAGGCGGTCGATGCGGGCGTCGACGGATTGATCGCGGTCAATGCCCGCGCCGGTGGCCACGCCGGACCGCGCGCGGCGGCCGCATTGCTCGATGAGCTGCGGCCGTTTGGCCTGCCCATCGTGTGCGCAGGCGGCATCGGCGACGCGCCCGAATTCGTGGGCGCCCTGCGCATGGGGTATGCCGGCGTGCAGATGGGCACGCGCTTCATCGCCACGCCGGAGTGCCGCGCGAGCGCGGGCTACAAGCTGGCCATCGTCAACGCGGGCGAGTCCGATGTCGTGTGGACTGAGCGTATTTCAGGCGTTGCCATGGCGGTCCTCAACACGCCCTACATCCAGCGCACCGGCCTGCACGCCAGCGCCCTGTCGCGCTGGCTGCTGCGTCAGCCGCGCACCAAGCACATGATGCGCGGCTTCTACACCCTGCGCTCGCTGTGGCGGCTCAAACGCGCATCGCTGCAGGAACGCGATTCGAACGACTTCTGGCAGGCCGGCAAGAGCGTCGCCGGTATTCATGCCATCGAGCCCGCCGGCGACATCGTGAAGCGCTTCGCTCGCGCCGCACTCAAGGCGTGGCGCTGACGGTGTGCCGGGTGAGTCGGCCAGGCTAGCCCGCAATGTTCATGAAGGGCGAACCGAGAATGCGAGACGATCTAGCGGAGCAGCGGCAAGCGGTGCACGTCGGCGCCTAGCACCGTGACGAGCCGCACGAAATAGATCCCCGCAGGCGCCGCATGGCCAGCGTCATCGCGGCCCTCCCAGCGCAATGCGTGCGATCCCGCGCCCATCGTGCCGTGCGCCAGCACGGCCACGCGGCGCCCGGTGACATCGAGCACTTCCACGCTCGCGGGCCCGGCCTCGGCCAGCGCGAACTCGATCGCGGCCCCCTCACGCGCGGGAACGGGTGCCAGCCGCGTGATTCGCGTCGACGATACCGCGGGGCGTGATTCGACGCCGACCGCGGCCGCCGGTGCGAACACCAGGATGCAGCGCGGCGGCAGCGAGACCACGAGCGACTGCGCCTGGCCGTCGTAGGGCACGGCCTCAGTCGCCAGCGCGCCATTGTCGAGCCCGGCCCCGCCATACACTGCCGCCTCGGTGTTCATGAGCTGCGACCATCCCCCGGCGGTCGGCGCGCCGATGCGGTAGATCGGGTACGAGGTGTTGCCGAAGTTCGCCATGACGAGGAACGCTTGCCCGATCGCGTTGGTCCGCGTGAAGCCCACGACATTGCCGGCCTCGTTGTAGTGCAGCACGTTGATGGGGCGGTTCGCACGGAAGGCATCGAAGCTGCGCCGCAGCAGGACCAGCCGCTGGATGCACGCATAGTACTGGGCGTAGGTCGTCTGCTTGGACCAGTCGATGCGATTCGCGGTGTTGGTGCCGAAGTCGGTGTCCTCGAGCCACTCATCGCCCATCAGCATCGCCGGCACGCCGGGCGACAACAGCGTCAGCCCGAGCGCGAGCTTCATGCGCGCCTGCACCGTGGAGGTGTCGTACGGGGCCACGCCATCGAGCGTCTTGACCAGGCGCTGGCCGCCACTGGTGGGCCACGCCTCATCATGCAGCTGAAAGTAATTGAAGACGCTGCGGCCATTCAGGTAGGCGCCATTGCCATAGAGCGCCGAGCGGACCGCCGACATCGAGGGATCGCCAGCGGGTCCCGCGAACAGGGCGTTCCGCAGAGCGTCGCGGAACTGCATGTTGTACTGGGCGTCGAACCCCGCGCCGCCGAGGCTCACGGGCTTGGTCAGTGCCGCATCGGTCGGCAACTGTTCGGCGATCGCGACCTTGTCGACGTAGCGGTTGTCGATCTCGTTGTTGAGCCGCTGCATCAGGCCCCAGCCGGCGGCGGCCTGCGGGGCGATGTTCATGTAGCTCGTGGCGTCCATGCGGAAGCCGTCGAGCTTGTAGTCCTTGAGCCACATCAATGCCGCATCGGCGTAGTAGTCGCGGACGGCCAGCTTGTCGAAGTCCGTCTGCGAGCCCCACGGCGTGTCGACGGCCGGGGCATCGAACCACTGCTGCGTGCCATCGTAGTTCCACAGGAAGTTGTCGCTGCTGCTGAAGTGGTTCCACACGATGTCGAGGATCACCGCGATGCCGTGCACGTGCAGCGAGTCGACCAACACCTTGAACTGGTCGGGCGTGCCGTACTTCCACTCCGGCGACCACTGCGTGATCGGGTTGTAGCCCGCCGAAAGATCGCCGGGAAACTCGGTCACCGGGTTGATCATCACCGTATTGACGCCGAGGTCGGCGAGATGGCCGATGCGCTTGGACACGTCGAGGTAGGTGCCCGGGTTGCCCGCGGCGCCGAGCGGATCGTTGCGCCCCGCGTAGGTGCCGATGTGCAACTGGTAGATCACCATTTCTTCGAGCGGCGGCGTGACGAAGTCGGTGACCCGCCAGTTGTAGCGCGTGGGCCACTCGATCACGGCGTTGTAGGGGCCGTTGGCGGCATCGAGCGAGCGGGCGCGCGGGTCGGTGTTCCAGGTTGCGTTGTTGAAGAAGTACTTGTACGAGGAGCGGTCGGCGACGTTGCTCGCACGGCCGATCCAGTATTCGCCGGCGCGAGTCATGACGAGCCCGGCGCCCCACCCGTTGAAGTCGCCGCGGACACGTGCGGAGGTCGTGGTGGGCGACCACACCTTGAATATCGTGCTCGTCCCGCCGCTCGAGATCCCGACCGGCGCGTGCTCGAGCGTGGCGTAGTTGAGCGCGAAGCCGCCGTCCACGGGAACGCCCGCGCCGACGCTGGAGACACTGAGGTACGCGCGCGCCGAACCGTCCGACAACCGGAAGTAGTAGCTCGTCTCGGTCCCCGGCAGCGTCACCTGCCAGACATCGTAGGGACCACGGGTGCCCTGGAGTGTCGCGGGGATCACGCTGCCCGAGGGGGCCGTGACGAGCTCGGCCGCAGTGAGATCGTCGCGCAGCGACTGGAACGTGAGCACGCAGCCCAGCTGGTCCACCGGACAGCTCGGCACGCGATCCTGCCAGGTGATGTGGCTCAAGCCCCCCCACTCGACGATGTTGTCGTGGGCCGCCGCGGCGGCTCCGCTCGCGCCAAGGCACAGGAACGCGAATGCGGCGAACAGGGTGCGGCGGAGCGGGGCAGCGCGCATGGAGGCCTTGATCCTTGGGGCAAGCGTAGTCGAGCAATCGGCCGCGGGGGCTTCCATGATCGCACGGAGCGCTGCCCAACCACTAGCTGGAAAAGGCCGTGGGCCTGAAGGCCCTGGGACTGCCGGGGGCCCTACCGGTACAACTGCTTGAGCCTGCCCCACGTGTAGCGCCGCACCGGAACATCCTCGCACTGCAACACCTCGGCGTACATCACCGGGTTGCCGACCTGGTACTCGCTGACGAAGTCGTAGGAGATGAACCCCACGGGGTTGAACGAGTTGCACACTCTCGCGGTAGCCTGGACGGCGATCTGCGGCTTGTTCAGGGCGGTGGTGTCGCTGGCGATCACGAAATTAAACCCCAGAAACGCCTTGGCGAAGAAACCGGCAGGTGCCGCGAGCTGGCAGGGGTTGGCAAACGGAATCGCGAAATCCACCGTGGTTTGCGGGTCCTGGCAATTCAGGGTGGTGGAGAACTCATCGCAAATGATCCCGTTCGGATCCTGGTAGTTCGGGAAGTGGCACGGCACCGGAACGCTGCCCACGACACTGATGGTGACCGTCACCGTCTCGGGGGCGAAAGGGAAGTAGAGCGCGAGGTGCGCGGCGCTCAGCGTCCCGATGTTGCCGCCCGGGAAGCTACACGCAGGGCATGAGTCCGGACGCATCTCCATGTAGGTCCAATAGGTGTCGTTCTCGCCGAAGAAGATGGTGCCGCCGTTGGTCTCATCACCGACGGAACCCACGGGCGTTCCCGCCATCCCCAGCCTGCAGACTTCCTGCGTCGCGTTCGTGCCCGGCAACCACACCTTGCGCAGCGGAACACCCGCCAGTGACTTTACGCCGACGGGTCGAGACGCCGCGAGGGCTGGCTGTCCGCAGAAAACAGCCGCGCACACCAGAACGACTGCGGCGACACCGCGATTGAAACGCATGAACGACCCTCCAGCGACACGGGGCAAGGAAGAGGCGGCGAACCTCAAAAATCATACGACAAAACGAGGATTTGCCTGTGTAAACTTCGCTTGCAGGGCGTCAGAGCGGAGTGAAATAGCCGTTCCCGGACGCCCGCTTCCCAACAATATCGGCACGCTTGGAGCCCAGCCTTGAGCCCGGCCCCGCCATCGTGCGGATTGCACGACGGCTGCCCCCCGAACTGCCGCCATCGGTGACGATACCGTGATCTTTGGTACCGATACGAGCTGTGCCTGGGATCCCCGAGTGAAAGGCGGCAAGGAGCGCCGAGCGAGACGTATCGTAGATACGTCGCAGCGAGAACCGAGGCAGCCAACGCAGCAATCGGGGATCCCAGGCGCAGCTACAGCAATTGGCGGGAGCGCAGGCTCACCAGACCACGCGAGGCGACGATGACGTGATCGAGTACGCCGATGCCCACGAGGTCGCCGACCTGCACGAGCCGCCTGGAGATGCTGATGTCCTCCTCGCTGGGCTCCGGATCGCCGCTGGGATGGTTGTGCACCAGCACCACGCTGGCGGCCGAGTGCATGATCGCTGGCAGGAACACTTCGCGCGGGTGAACAATCGAAGCATTCAAGCTGCCGATCGACACGACCTCGCGACACTGCAACTCGTGGCGCGCGTTGAGCAGCAGCACCACGAAGTGCTCGCGGCGAGCGCGGCGCAGGTCGCGCACGTGGCGAAGCACGTCCTCGGGGCCGCGAATCGGCGAACCCGCGGCGGGGGATTCTTGGGCGCGCCGGCCCAGCTCGAACGCGGCGACCAGCGCTCCGGCGCGCGCTGGCCCAATCCCCGGCATCCTCGCCCACCGCGAGGCAGGCCAGCCCGCCAGCTCGGAGGGATGGCGGCGCGCCAGCGTACGCGCAATCCGCAGGGCGCTGCGGCCGGCGGTGCCGGAACCCAGCAACAGCGCGAGCAGTTCGGCATCGGTCATGACGGCGGCACCGCGCTCGCGGAGTTTCTCGCGAGGGCGCTGCGGTTGCGTCGGAGGCGTGCGTGGCAGGATCTGGACCGCGGGCTGGACATCAGTCATGGGTTCGCCTGCGGGGGCTGAAGGAGTTGCGGTGCAACGGGTCGTGAGCGGCTTGGGTCCTTGCGCCGGCACACTTGGTTCGAGGAGCGATGTAAGCAATAATCTGTCCACGCTTGCCGAGGCACGTACCCAGGCGCCGCCACCCCGTTCTTCCGTTGGAGCCCGAACCATGCGTCTCCTCTTCCGTGCCGTCCTGATCCTCGCGTTCTCACTCCTGTTACTGCCGGTGGCCTCGGACGTCTTCAGCGCGGGCAACATTCCGATCCTGAGCGGGCTCGGCTATCTCGACTACCGCGACAAGCCGCGCTTCAAAGTCGGGGACTGGATCAAGTACCACTTCTCGAGCAAGAGCGACGACGGGCGCAGCGAGGACTACGACATCACCATCCTGGTGGGTGGCGAGGAGCGCTTCTGGGGCGACGACTGTTTCTGGCTCGAGACGTGGGCGGGCGGCCGCACGCTGCCGGCCCAGAAGAACGCGGTCCTGATGTCCTATTCCGCCTTCGGCGACACAGCGTGGCTCCAGCACATCGACGTCTACCAGCGCAAGACGGCAGCGCTCGTGGCGAAGGATCAGATCGAGCAGGAGCTGGTGCGGCGGGTGCTGGGCGGGCGCGCCACCTCGACTGACCGCGCCTCGCTGACCGTGCTGACCGATACGCTCGGCACCGACACGGTCACCGTCGATTCAGGCTTGCTGCGCTGCACGAAGGTGACGCGCAAGGCAGGTGTCGGCTCCGTCGAGGAACACGGTGACAGCACGCTGCGCATCGAGAACTGGAGCCGCAAGACATTGCTGCTGAATCCCAGGATCCCGATAACCAGCCTGGCTCGCGAGTTCGGCGAACGCTGGGTCACGCGTAAGACATGGCGGGTGGGTAAGTCGTCCGAGGCGATCCAGAACTACGCGATGCGCGGCACTGGAACGCTGACGTTGCTCGGCTATGGCTCGGGGAACTTGCAGCCCGTCGTCACGCCGACCAATGCCCGCGGGAAGTTCGTCTCGAAGTCCGTGCCGCGGACGGTAGCACCCAGGCCCCGCAAGCGGAGCTAGCCCCTAACGGCCCCGCCCACGCGGCCTCATTCGAATAGGCCGCGCGCGAATGCCTCAGCGTCGAAGGGCTGCCAGTCCTCGAGCCCTTCGCCGAGCCCCACGATGCTGATGGGCAGCCCCAGCTCGTGGGCAATCGCGATGACGGCCCCGCCGCGCGCGGTACCATCGAGCTTGGTGAGCGCGAGACTGGTGACGGGCACGATCTTCTGGAATTCGCGCGCCTGTTGAATGCTGTTCTGGCCCAGGTTTGCGTCGAGCACCAGCAGCACGTGATGCGGCGCCCCCGGCACCACGCGGTTGCACACGCGCTGGATCTTCGCCAGCTCCGCCATCAGGTTGTCGCGCGTGTGCAGGCGCCCGGCGGTATCGATCAGCACGGCGTCGCGGCCCCGCGCCACCGCCGCGCTCAAGGCGTCGTGCACCACCGCGGCCGGGTCGGCGCCGTCGCGCGCGCGCACCAGCTCCACGCCGCCGCGTTGCGCCCACACCTCAAGTTGCTCGGCGGCGGCGGCGCGAAAGGTGTCCGCGGCCACCAGCACGGGCTGCTTCCCCTGCGCCGCGAAGGCTGCGGCGAGCTTGCCCGCCAGCGTCGTCTTGCCGACACCATTGACGCCGACGAGCAGGGCCACCCACGGGCGCTCCGCGCCGGGCTCGAAGCGCGCGCGATTGGCGCCCAACAGTTCCACGGTGGTGCGTTCGAGAGCGCCGCGCAGGTCCAATTCGGGCTCGCGCCGCATCAACTGCTCAGCGCGTTCGATCAACCGCTCGGCCGTCGCCGGGCCGGCATCGGCCGCCAACAGGGCGTCCTCGAGAAGCTGCCGCGTCTCAGGCCCGACTGCTCCGCGTTGCCCGAGCAGCGTGCCCACCTGCTGCTCGATCCGCTCACGCGTGCGCGCGAGACCGGATCGAAACTTCTGCCACAGGCTCACAGACTAGCCGTGGCTCAGACGCTGTGGCCCGACTCCGCCAGCTCGTCGGACGACGCGGCGGTGTCGGGTGCGGGCACGGGCTCGGGCTGCAGCGCGACCGCTTCAACTTCCGCCTCGGCAGCGGCGGCGGGCTCGGACACGGGCTCGGGCTGCGGCGCGACCGCTTCAACCTCCACCTCCGCCGCGGCGGCCGGCACGAGCGAGCGCGTGTTCGCCTTCGGGGCCGCGGCGTTGGGATCGGCCTCCGTCCCGTTGGCGCGATCGAACCGGACCGAAACGAGCTTCGAGACGCCGAGCTCCTGCATCGTCACGCCGTACAGCGCCTCGGCGGCTTCCATCGTCTTCTTGTTGTGCGTGATGATGACGAACTGCGTCTTGCCGGCGAACCGCTTGAGCATGCGGATGAAGCGGTCGACGTTCGCATCGTCGAGCGGCGCATCGACTTCGTCGAGCAGACAGAACGGCGACGGCTTGACCAGGTAGATCGCGAACAACAGCGCGATCGCGGTCAGCGCGCGCTCCCCGCCGGACATCAGCGAGATGCTCTGGAGATGTTTGCCGCGGGGCTTCGCGGCGATTTCGATTTCGCACTCGAGCGGGTCCGAGCCGACGGTGCGCAGCTCGGCATCTCCGCCCTCGAACAGTGTCTTGAAAATATCGCGAAAGTGGACTTCGACCTGCGCGAACGTCTCGACAAACAGCTGGCTCGCCGTGACGTTGATCTTCTCGATCGCCTCGAGCAGCTGGGTGCGCGCCTTGAGCAGGTCTTCGCGCTGCTGCGTCAGGAACATCCAGCGTTCCTTCTTCTTCGAATACTCTTCCAGCGCGAGCAAGTTGACCATGCCGACGCCGCGCAGGCGCGAGCGCGAGGATTCCAGTTCGCGCTCCGCCGCGTCACGGTCGAAGTCGGCCGGCGGCGCCTCGGGCGTCCACGCCGCAGGGTCCATGTCGTATTCGGTCTTCAGCCGCTCGTGCGTGCGGTCGAGCTCGGCCTGGCGCTGCACGCGGTCCAGCTCGAGCTGGTGCAGCAGTTCACTCAATTCGGTGGTCTCGAAGCGCAGGCCGCGCGAGCGCTCCTCGGCTTCCGCAGCCCCCTCCTTCGACTGCGTGAAGCGCTGCTGGAGCTCGGTGACGCGCTCGCGCTGCACGGTCTCGGACTCGAGCAGGCCGTTGAGCCCGGCGCGCAGCCCGGTGACCTGCGCCTCGATCTCGGCCTGGCCCTCGAACGACTGGCGCTCGTCATTCGCGCGCGTCTCGATACCCGAGTCGAGCTCGCGCCGCGTCTGCTCGCACCGCGCCCAGCGCGTCTCCCACTCGACCTCTTCGCGCGACAACGCAAACTGGCGGTCGCGCAATTCCTGCACGCGCGTGGCCACCGTCTCGCGACGGGTCTCGGCTGCTTGCACGGCGCCGTCCAGCTCGGACAGTTGCGCGCGCGCGCGCTCGACCTCGGCCTGGAACTCGCGCATCTCGGATTCCGCCTGTGCCCGCGCACGCTCCAGCGATTCGGTCTCGAATGACAACGTCTCGATTTCGCGGCGGCGGTCGGCGACTTCGGTCTCGGCCCACGTGCGTTCACGCTCGGCGGCCTCAACCTCACGCACCACGGTCTCGACCGCGGTGCGCCGCGTGTCCAGATCGGCCGTGGCCTGCGTGCGCTCGAGCAACGCCTGCTGGCGCTGGTTCACCAGCGCATCGCGCTCGCGGCCCATTGCCTCGTGGCCCAGGCCCAGCTCGGTGAGCTGGCCATTCAACGCCCTGATCTCCATCTCGCGGTGCAGCAGGCTGCCCGCACCCGCGGCACCCGCGCGCACGCGGCCGCGATCCCACACTTCACCGTCACGGCTGACGAAGCGCAGTCCCTCGTGCTGTTCTGCGAGCTCCGCTGCGGTCCCGGCATCTTCGACGATCACGACGTTGCCCAGCATGCGGTCGATCAGCGTGCGGTAGGCGTCGTCGCATCGCACCACTTCGGACGCCCGCGCCTGGACGCCATGCGCCTGCGGCAATTCGGGCAGCGCGCGTGAAGTTGGCGCGCGGAAGTCGATCAGCGTGGCGCGGCCCGACCCCATCGCCCGCAAACGGTCGCGGCCCGAGCGCAGGGCATCGGGACCATCGACCAGCACGAACGCCGCGGCCTCCCCGAGGGCGGCTTCGACGCAGTCAATCATGTCCGCCGGGATCTCGAGCACATCGGCGAGCACGCCGACCAGGCCGTGCGCCCGCTCGGTGTCGTGGAACAGCGACTTCACGCCTTCGGAGACGCCCTCGAAATTACGCTTCAACTCGAGCAGCGTGTTCAGCCGCGATTCCGCACCGGCAATATTCTGGCGCACGCCGCCGAGTGCTGCCTCGGCTTCGCGGATCGCGATGTCGACGGCGTCGACCGCAGCATTCGCCTCGATCAGTCGGGCGCGTGACTGTTCGAGCTCGCTCTCGAGCCCGGCGCGGCGCTCAGCGCCCGCGGCCGCGGCTTCCGCCCGCTCGGCCGCGCGCTGCGTCATCTCTTCGAGCCGCGTCGAGGTGGCCGCGTGACGTTCCGCGATCAGCGCGAGACGCTCGAGAATGCGCTCCCAGGCGCCCCGCTTGTCAGCTTCGTTCGAGAACAGGTCGAGCGACAGCTGCTTGTGCTCGGATGCCACCGTGCGGCTGCGGCGCAATTCGGTTTCATGTGTCGTCAGGTCGTTCTCGTGCTCCGCCAGCTCGCGGCGCACTTCTTCCGTCTGCTGCTGGACCTCGAGGCGGCGCTCGCTGGCCTCCTGCTCCTGCCCGATCACTTCCTCGAGCCGCTCGCGCATGCGCGCCGTCTCGGCCGCGGCCTCTTCAGCGCGGCGCCTTAAGCCTGCTCCGCGCTCCTCGAGCAGGACGATCTGGTGTTCCGCCTGGACGCGCGTCTCTTCGCGGTCGCGCAGTCCCCCTTGGGCAATCTGCAGTTCGCGCTCGAGTTCGAGCAGCGCGAGCTTGCGGTCGTTCAAGTCGGCTTCGAGCGTCGCGAGCTGCGCGGCGATGCCTTCGCGGCGCACGCTCTCTTCCTGCCAGCGCTCAGCCGCCCCGACTTCCGCGTGCTTGAGCTCCAGCACACGCCCGCCGGTGTAGCGCAGGTCGAGATCGCGGATGCCGTCGCGCAGCCGCTGGTACTTGCGCGCCTTGCCGACCTGCCGCGCCAGCGAGCGCATCTCGCGCTCGATCTCGAACACGATGTCGTTCAAGCGCGTGAGGTCGCCCTCGGTGGCCTCGAGCTTGTTGAGCGTCTCCTTCTTGCGCGCCTTGTACTTGGTGATCCCCGAGGCTTCCTCGAACAGGAAGCGGCGGTGGCCCGAGCTGTCGCTCAGCACGTGGTCGACCATGCCGCGTTCGATCACGGAGTAGGCGTGGCTGCCCATGCCGGTGTCCGACAGCAGGTCGCGGATGTCCTTGAGGCGGCAGGGCTGCTTGTTCAGGAAGTACTCCGACACGCCGGAGCGGAACACCTTGCGCGACACCAGCACTTCGGCGAACTCGGTCGGCAGGATGCCGCGGTCGTTGCGGAAGGTGATGTGCACTTCCGCCATGCCGACCGGCTTGCGCGAAGGGCAGCCGTTGAAGATGACGTCTTCCATCGTGCCGCCGCGGAGCTGCTTGGCGCTCTGCTCCCCGAGCACCCAGCGGATGGCGTCGGAGACGTTGGTCTTGCCGCAGCCGTTGGGTCCCACGACGCCGGTCATGCCGCTGCCGAACTCGACGAGGGTGCGATCGACGAACGACTTGAATCCCTGGATTTCGAGCTTCTGGAGGAACATCCGTGCTCTCCTTCAAGGGCGTGCGGGCGGCCGCCAGGAAATGAACCACGACCGCGTGCGCCCAGTGCGCATGCGCCGTCGCGGGTCATCCCCTCTACGGGTAGGCCGTGTCCCGTACGCCTCGCGCGGTGAGTCGTACCGCGCGATCATGTCTCGATTGTCGAGACGCCGGGTGCTCAATGAACTGCGTGATGGCTAGGGATGAGTTGCGCAGCGCGTCCCTGACCGGCACCTGCCCGTCGCGGCATCGGGGGCTGTGAACCCCCTGCGTGTGTGACGCCGAAACATGGCGAAAGCCACAGGAACCATCTGCCACTGCACACATTAGCGGCGCTTCGGGGTGCGGTCAACGGGTTGTTGCGGGGCCCCCAAACACGCTCACGAGCAGGAGGATCAGTTCGTCATCCTCCCCCGGCAGCAAGGTGCGCGGATCGATCCGGAACGCACCCGCGCGGACCGTGCCGATCACGGCCGGCACTGCCCCGCGCGCGCGGCGCTCGAGCTCCGCGGCCGTCACGTCGCGATGCCGCAGCTCAACGATCCGTCCACGCAGACGCTCCAGCGGCAGGGCTCCCCCGCCGACTTCGCCCGCGCCATCGACGACCCGCGCGCTCAGGCCGGGGACTTGCGCCATCAATGCCGTCGCGATTGCGTCGGCGCGTGGTCCCTGCTCGTCCGGCCCCAACTTGAGCATGGCCAGCGCGGGAATGGCTGCCGCGGCGCGGGCCGGGTCGGCGTACAACGGCAGGGTCGCTTCGAGTGCTGCGAGCGCCAGCTTGTCGAGCCGCAGCGCGCGGGCCAGCGGGTCGCGGCGCAGGCGCGCAATCCACTTGGCACCCCCAGCGATCAAACCTGCCTGGGCGCCGCCCAGCAGCTTGTCACCCGAGAACGTCACCACGTCAGCGCCATCACGCAGCGCTTCGGCGACCGTCGGCTCGTGCTCGAGCCCGAACGGAGAAAGGTCGATCATGGCGCCGCTGCCGAGGTCCTCGATCAACGGCACGCGATGCTGGTGCGCCAGCCGCGCGAGGTCGGCGGCGGCCGGCCGCGCGGTGAAACCGCCGATGCGGAAGTTGCTCGGGTGCACCCGCAGCACCGCGCCGACGTCCGCATGCTTCGCGAACGCCTGCTCGAAGTCCCGCAGGTGCGTGCGGTTGGTGGTGCCAACCTCGACCAGCTGGGCGCCGCTCTTGGCCATGATGTCGGGGACGCGGAACGAGCCACCGATCTCGACCAGTTCGCCGCGGGAGACAAGCACCTTGCGGCCCGCGGTCAGCGCCGAGAGCGCCAGCAGGATCGCGGCGGCGCCATTGTTGACTGCGAGCGCCGCCTCCGCACCGGTCAACCGCGCCAGCCAGCGCTCGATTCCCACGCCCCGCTCGCCGCGCCGGCCAGTGTCGAGCTGGTACTCGAGCGTGCAGTAGCCGCGCGCGGCTTCAACGACCGCCGCGAGCGCCAGTGGCGCAAGCGGAGCGCGCCCGAGGTTGGTGTGCAGCACGACGCCGGTCGCGTTGAGGACACGGCGCATCCCCGCGCGGGCTTCGGCCGCGAGGCGCAGGATCGCGCGGGCGGCGAGCGTTGCAGTGTCCGGTATCGCGGCGGCGCTCGTGGTGGCCTTCGCGCGAGCGGGAGCTCGCGTGGTGCCGCGGCCGGGTGGCCGCGCGTCAGAACGCGCAGCGGCCAGTTCGGCGCGCACCGCTTCGACGACAAGCGAGCGCGGGTGCGCGCTCAACGCTGGTTCGAGCGCCGGCTCGCGCAGCACCGCATCGACTGCGGGCAACGAACGAAGCGCGGGCTTTGCGGACTGCTTGGGGGGCTTGGGGGTCTTGGGGGTGGTCATACCCCCGGAATCTACTTCTTATTGCCGCGGCGCATCCACCACAGCGCGCCCAGCACGATCACAACCACGATCAGCAGCACGTTGCGCATGGGGCTACTCCCTTCAGGCTAGTTGTTCGTCGCCATGGCCTTCATCAGTTCGAAGGCCGCGGGTCCCAGAATGATGATCAGCAGCGCGGGCAGGACCAGGAAGACCAGCGGGAACGCCAGCTTGATGGCGGCCTTGCGGGCCATCTGCTCGGCGCGCTGGCGGCGTTTCACACGCATGCCCTCGGCGTGTGAACGCAACGCCGCGGACACGCTGGTGCCCAGTCGGTCGGTCTGGATCAGCATGGCCACCAGGGCATACAGGTCTTCGACACCGGTGCGCTGCGCCAGGTTGCGCAGGGATTCGGTGCGCGAGACACCGGTCTGCATCTGCTGGTGCACCAGCGCGAACTCATCGGAGATCGCCTTGCTGGCGACGCGCAGCTCGAGCGAGACGCGCTGCAGCGCCGCGGTCATCCCGAGTCCGGCTTCGACGCACACCACCATCAGGTCGAGCGCATCGGGCAAGCTGGACATGATCTCGGTGTAGCGCTCCTTCTGCCGGTAACCCACGTAGATCGTCGGAATGTAGAACCCGACGCCCGCCCAGATCACCGTCCACAGCAGCGAATTGCCGATAGCGCGGCCCGTCGTGCTGGCGAATATCAACCACAGCAGCGGCAGGGCGCAGGCGAGCATCAACTTGGTGCCGAGAAACACCGTGATGGCGTTGGGCGCGCGGAAACCGGCGCGGATCAATCCGGAACGCAGGGCATTGCGGCCGTCTTTCGCAGGCATAAACCCGCCCAACCGCGCCAACAGGTCGAGCAACAGTGGCGGCTTCTCGCCGTACCCTGCGCGCGGAGCGGCTCCGGCGGCGGAGCGCAGCGCGCGCAGCCGCAGCGTCATCGGATCCTTCTCTGCTGCCGTCTGCGTCCACGCCGAGTACACGCCGACCGCAACGGCCAGCGCGAGCAATAACGTAAATACGATGAGGATCATGGCATCACACTCGAATGTTGACGACGCGGTAGATCACGAAACATCCGGAGAGCTGCATCATCGCCGCGACCCACAACGCCGTGCGGCCGCCCTGCTCCTGCAGCATCGGCTCGAAGTAGTGGGGCGTGACGAGGAAGGTGAACAAACCGATGCCGATCGGCAGCAAGATCAGCACGACGGCCGTCATTTTGCCCTGGGCCGTGAAGGTCTGGATGTCGCCGAGCACGCGGAAGCGGTCGCGGATCAGCGCCGCGCTGTTCGTCAGCACTTCGGCGAGGTTACCGCCCGTCTCGCGCTGCAGCAGTACCGCCATGACGAAGAAGCGCAGCTCGAGCACTTCGACTCGCTTGGTCAGGTTGGTGAGTGCTTCGCGCATCTCGATGCCCAGCGACTGCTCCTCGACCGTGATCGCGAACTCACTACGCAATGGTTCAGGCGACTCCTCACTGACGATCTGAAGTGCGGCCGAGAACGACAGGCCGGCGCGCAAGCCACTGACCAGCAGGTCGAGCGCGTCGGGGAACGCTTCGCGGAAGGCGGCCATGCGGCGGGCCTTCTTCATCTGCGCGTAGCCCCAAGGCAAGGGGCCGAAGATGCACATGAACAGCAGCCCCGCGAGGAGGCCCTTGAACATGATCACACCAAACAGGTAGCCGCCCATGGCGAACGCAGCCATCAGCGTCACCATCACGCCGGCGCGCAGCGACATGCCGGCCTGGTACAGCAGCAGTTCGAGGCCTTCGCCCAGGTTGACGGCGCGCAGCACGCGGTCGAACCACGGAATGGCGCTGTAGCGCACGTCCTTTTCGAGGCCCGGCGTCTGGGTGAAGTCCGTCTTGCCACCCATGCCCCGGAGCCGTTCGGCGAGCGCGCGCGCACCGGCGCCGCCGCGTTCGAGCACGACTCCCGCGACCAGCACACCCACCGCCAACGCCAGCAGGATCGAGAAGAGCAGGATCATTTGGAGCCCACCTCCATGCGACGGCCCCGTTCGAACAGCGTGTTCGGGATGTCGATGCCGGCGATCCGGATACGGTCGACGCACTTCGGCACGATACCGGTCGCTTCGAAGTGACCCTTGAGCCTGCCCTCGCTGTCGACGCCGGTCTGAACGAAGCGGAAGATCTCCTGCATGGTGACCACCGGTCCTTCCATGCCGAGCAGCTCCTGGACCGACAGGATCTTGCGCGTGCCGTCCGGCATGCGCGAGACGTGGACCATCAGCTCGATCGCCGAAGCGACCTGCTCGCGAATCGCGCGGTCGGGCAGGTTGTGGCCGGCCATCAACACGAGGTTCTCGAGCCGATGCAGCGCATCGCGCGGTCCGTTCGAGTGGATCGTGGTCAGCGAGCCGTCGTGACCGGTGTTCATGGCCTGGAGCATGTCCAGCACTTCCTCGCCACGGACTTCACCGACGACGATACGGTCAGGACGCATACGCAGGGCGTTGCGCACCAGATCGCGCTGCGTGATCTGGCCGGCGCCTTCGATGTTCGGCGGGCGCGTCTCCAGCCGCACGACGTGCGGCTGCTGCAACTGGAGTTCGGCCGAGTCTTCAATCGTGACGATGCGCTCGTTGTTGCCGATGTAGCGAGACAAGATATTGAGCAGCGTCGTCTTGCCGGAGCCGGTGCCGCCGGTGACCAGCATGTTCGTCCGCGCGCGCACGGCGCCCGTCAGGAAGTGAGCCACCTCGGGCGTGAGCGTGTGCAGTTCGAGCAGGTCGTCGATCGCCAGCGCGCGGCGGCGGAAGCGGCGCACAGAGAGAATCGGTCCGTCGATCGCGGCCGGCGGGATGATGGCGTTGATACGCGAGCCGTCCGGCAAACGGGCGTCGACCAAAGGCGTCGATTCGTCGATGCGGCGTCCGACGCGCGAGACAATGCGGTCGATCACCAGTCGCAGGTGGGCGTCGTCACGGAAGGTGACCGAGGTCAGCTCCAGCTTGCCCAGGCGTTCGACATACACCTGACGGTAAGTGTTGACGAGGATGTCACTGATTTCTTCATCGAGCAGCAACGGCGTGATCGGCCCCAGGTCGAACGTGTCGTGCAACAGCTCGGTGAGGAGGCGCTCCTCATCGGAGCGCGTGAGGCGGATCTCCGATTCGCCCAGTAGCCGGCGCGCCGCGCGTTCGACCTGTGCGCGACGCTCGTCGTCATGCAGGCCTTCAAGCATGGACAGGTCGAGGCTCGAGATCAGCTGGCGGTGCAGGTCGCGCTTGATCTCATGGTAACGGTCAGGCTCACCCGTCGACTTCGCATTGAGCATCGAAATTCCGGGTTGCACCTGGCCATTCACGGGTTCACGTCCGAGTCGCATGCGGAGCTTCATCGCTTATCCTCTCCCGAACAGCCGGAGACGCCGGCGCGGTGCGGCCGACTCTTCAGGCGTTTCGCCATCGACAGTGATCAGCCGCTTCGCGAGCGCATCGATATCGCGCCCCGCGCGGCTGGCCGGCGTATCGGCGCACAACGGGCGGCCGAGATTGATGGACTCGCTGACCGCGGCATAGTCATTCGAGACGTTGAACGAGATAGGCATGCCCAGCGTTTCCTCGACTTGGCCCGCAGAAATCGCGGACTTCTCCGCGCGCCGGTTGACGAGGATACGAACGCGATCGGGCACGGCGAGGTAGTTGAGCTTGTTGAACAGGTCGAGTGAGCGGCGCGCGGCGCGCACCGATGGGATACTGAACTCGACCACCAGCAGGATGGCACTGGAGCGGTCGAAGATTTCGAGCGTGGTGTCGTTGAACACATGCGGCGCATCGACGACGACAATCTCGTGCGTCGAACTGACGACTTCGAGAATGCTGCCCGCCTGGTGCGCGGTCATGCTGTCGGCCTGGTCGATCAAGTCCGGCTGCGGCAGCACCATCACGCCGCTGGCGTGCTTGGACATCACGCTCTGCACACTCGTCGAGTCCATGCGATCGACGCTGAGCAGGTCGCTCATCGAGCGCGACGGCACCACACCGATCATCGAGGCCACGTCGCCCGACTGGTAGTCGAAGTCGACCAGCGCCACCTGGTGATTGGTCGCGCGCTTGAGGCTCAGCGCGAGGTTCGTCGCCACGGTGGTGACGCCGACGCCGCCCTTGTTCGAGAACACCGTGATCACACTGCGCTGCACACCGCCACCCTGCTTGCGGTGGTGGAGCTGCGCGACGCGTTCGATCGCCGCGGTGAGTGCGGCGCGGTCGAGCGGGCGCTTCAGGATTTCCTGCACGCCGGCGCGCATCGCTCGCATCAGCAGGTCCGGGTTCACGGCATCGACTGCCGCGAACACGGTGACATCGGGATCCTCGAGCCGGTACTGCGCCGCCGCGGACAACGCGTCTTCGCCCTGCGCGCCCACTTCGAGCACGAGGATGACCGGCCGGACCTGGTGCGCGAGCGCCATGCCCGAGCGAAGGTCCGGCCGTTCGCCGGCGATCTGGACGCCCGGGATCGTCTCGAGCGCCTGCCGGATCTGCACGCGCTCGACATCGTTCTTGTGAACGAGGACGACCGTCAGGGAATCTTTCGCCATAATCGTCAAGGCCTCGAGGTTGACCGGCGCCCGTTTGGCAGGCGCCGGAAGTTGCTTACTTCTTGGGGGTCAGCAGACCGTCGGTCGGGAGCTTCGGCATGGAGGCGGAGCCACCTTCAATCGTCTCAGGCGACACGACGACCACCAGCTCGCGGTCCACGGTTTCCGTGATGGTGTTGGAGAAGAACATGCTGAGCAGCGGGATCTCGCCCAGCAGCGGCACCTTGCGGACCGTCTTGGTGCGTTCCGTCTGCTTGAGCCCGCCGATCACGAGGTTCTCGCCGCTGTTCATGTGGACCGTCGTCGACGCCTTGCGGGTATCGATCACCGGCACGATGAAGCCACCGAGCACCGTTTCGTTCGTGAAGTCGAGGCGGCTCACTTCAGGCTCGACCTCGAGCGTGATGCTGCCGTCGCGCTCGATCGTCGGGGTGAACTCGAGCTTGATGCCGAATTCCTTCCACACGATGGTGTAGGTCACAACGTTGCCGCTGCCACCGGCCGCGATCGGGATCGGCAACTCACCGCCGACGAGGAACTTCGCCTTACAACCGCTCTTCGCGACGAGCGTCGGGTTCGCGAGGATCTTGATGTCACCCGTCTCCTGCAGCGCACGCCACGAGGTTTCGAGCAGGAAGTTCGGATAGTCGCGCACATAGCTCAGGCCGCCGTCGGTGCGCGGCCCGGTCGTCTGGTTGGGGATCGTCGGCGTGGACACCTTGGTGGTGAACACTCCGCCGGTGATGTAGTCATTGTGGCCGGGCGTGTTGGGACGTCCCGCCCCGGTCAGGTCAAACCCAAGCTCCTTCTTCGCGTGGGAATTGATTTCGGCGACACGGCAGTGCAGCGCCACCTGCTTGTCCTCGTTCGGTTCATAGACATAAATGTCATACACGCGGAACCTGCCACCCTCGCCGTAGACCACCAGGCTGGTGCTGCCGACCTTCTTGCCGTTGACGACCACCGTACGCTCGGAGCCGACCGCGGCGTCCGCGATCTTGGGCTCGGCGATGGCGACGGTCTTGACCGCTTCATCCGCGATCACGACCTGCGCGTGACCGACGGGAATCATCAGCCTCTCGTCGCCCGTCGCCGCCCACGTCCCGCCAGCCATCGTGGCCAGCATGATCATCGCGCCCATCAACCGCGCGGCTCCATCCTTGAAGTTCGACCGGACCATTGCAATTCCTCCTGCTTGGGAGTTCACGAGAAAACGGTTTTGAAGTTTTTCAGCTTTGCCTTAGTGGCGCGTGCTGTCCGTGATAGCCGCCTGCTCGGTGACTTCGGTGCTGCGAATGATGCGCACCTTGCCCGGATCGCGGTCCTTGACCACCACGGGTGCCGGCGCACCGGGTCCCGTGCGGCGCACCGGCGCCGGCGCCGTGTAGCCGAGCATTTCGCTGGTCGAGTACTGGTCGACCTTCTGCTGGTCCTGGTCTTCCGGGTTGCGCAGGATCAAGTGGATCTCGCCCTCGTGAATCGCGTGCGCCACCTTCTCAGCACCCGCGGGGTCCACCAGCAGCGTGACGCTCTGCACCGACATCGGCGCGCCGTCCTTCTGCGAGGTCTTCTGGCCGGCCGCGAGCACTTCGATGTTCTGGAGCAGCGTGTTGGTCACCGCGTTGCTCATCGAGGAGTGCGGATCGACCGTCACCAGCACGTCGACGCGGTCACCCGGCAGCACGAAGCCCGAGACGCCCGAGACCTGGTTCACTTCCATACTCACGGCGCGCATCGAGGGGCGGACCAGCATCGACAGACCGCCACCGCGCGAGGACATCTTGACCGCGGTGACCGGCTCGCGGGCGCCCATGAACACCTTCGTCGTCTGACCGATGACGGAGTCCATGTTGGCGTACGCGCCTTCCGGCACGGCGTCCTTGGGATAACGCGCGACGCGCAACATGTTGCGGTCGAGCTTCACGCCGAAGGTCAGGTCACCGGTGGTGACCACGACATCGCGGTAACTGCCACTGGCACCCGCTGCGGCGCGTGCCGCCATGCCACTCAATCCGTAATAGCCGACCACCGCCGCGGCAATACCCAGCAACGCGGCGAGGCCGAGAGCTCGCTGTCCCTGATTCGCAGCCACGATTACCACTCTCCTTCCGGCGTCAGCCGTCGTACTCGCATTCGGGGATTCCGGGTGTCCCGGCCCCCTCAGTCACTTCACTTTCGATCGGGTTGCTGAACGTCTCAGGCGGTCCGGAGCGGAAGTGAGTGTGATTCCAAGTATGTTGTCCGACCCGAATAAACCCCGCGATTCGCAACCCTCTGCGTATCGAAAGCCTCCGAGTGGGTAATATCGGCCGCTAAATTCGAACCCATAACGAGATCATGGAACCAGCCAAAATGGCTCCTGCAAACGGGAACCGCAGGTCTGACGCCATCGGCGGCGGGCCTTTTCGCCCAGGCAGTGCCACCGCCCATGCCCCCATGTTCAGCGCCCCCCGCAGCGAGCGGCCGAGCGACTTGTGGCGAGCCGCCACGAGCAGCGCGAACACCCCGCCTGCGACCAGCGACAGCAGCGTCGCCGTGAGACTGAGTGGCCAGGCCAGCCAGGCGCCCACAGCGGCCATCAGCTTCACGTCCCCAGCTCCCATCCAACCCATCAACCAACCCGGCAGCAGGATCGCCCCAGCGATGAGCGCACCCTCGCCCGAGCTGGCGAGACCATGCAGTCCACCGCTGATCGCATGCGCGGCCAATCCCAACAACAGGCTGGGAAACGTCAGCGCATTGGGGATCTTGCGCGCCTTGAAGTCCTTGTCCGCGGCCACCAACGTGACCGCCGCCACCGCCAGCGCCGTCCATACCGGAACCGTCAGCGAGGGAAGCGTCATACCGGCCTGTCCACGAATACGGTGAGTCGTCGCTCCATCATTCGCGTGCTGCTTTCCTTGGAATTGAAGCACCTCGATTCAGGCACTTCGTCGCGACAAGACACACTGAAACCACGGGTCACGCTCAGGGAATTGGGACGCCGGGTCTCAGTTGCTCGGCCTGAAGGGACAATGGCTCCGGTGAAACACCCCCGGCCGCTTGGAGCGGCGCGGGGGTCGGAGGTTCCCAGGTGAGCACGGCGCTACGGCTGCCTTCACCCAAACGAAACGCATCTGTTGTCCCGGCCGATTCTGGATAACCGGCTCTAGGGACTCAGGAACGTTATCGGCGGGTTGGGGTGCCGCTGCCAGTTCAGGGGGTGCCGGCGCTGTCGAGGGCGGTCTTCGCCTTCTGGAACGCGTTCTTGAGCGAGGTCTTGATGCCCAGCGGATCAGCGATGATCACGGCCGTGGCCACCGCGGCGACGAACGCCGCCAGCAAGCCGTATTCGATCAGATCTTCACCGGATTCCTCGCGAACGAAACGACCAAGCAGAGTCTTCATGGGTGTTCTCCTCCGAAGAGATGTGGTTTGAGACGAAGCCTCCGATTTGGAGACCGTTGGAACAACAGCGGGGACTGCTACATCAAGTTGAGCGCCGTTCGAACTTTCGTGAATGCCGCGACCAGCGCCGGCTTCTATCCCACCGGATCCGCGATCAACGCAGCCGTGACCACCGCGGCCGCATATGCGACGAGCAGCCCGTATTCGACGAGGTCTTCACCGCTCTCGTCATTCCACAGACGCTTCAGGGCACGAACCATTGTTTGGCCTTTCGCCTACTGCGGCGTGATGCGCGCAGCCTTCGAAACAGGGAAGCGCAAGACCCGCGCCATTCCATCAAGACCGCGCTTCATGCTTCCAAGTACAGCAAGCGTAAGGGCCTTAAACACACGTCCGCCAGCATTAAACGCGGGTTTTGCGGAGTTCGGAGCAAAACTCGTAAAGCAGACCAACACAAGTTTGGGGTGGCCGAACTTGAGCGCGTTTACCCAAACAATCCGAAGGAAGTTGGGGGTTTTTCCCAAGTGGCTGCGGCGCAGCGAGGAACAACGGCGCGCCCGCGGTGCTAACCTCCGAGATACGCCTTCTTCACCTCGTCGTTCTGCAGCAGCTTCGAAGCCGCGTCTTCGATCGTGACGCGGCCTGTCTCGAGGACATACCCGCGTCCCGCGATCGACAGCGCCATGTGCGCGTTCTGTTCGACCAGCAGCACGGTGACGCCGCGCTGGTTGATCTCGCGGATGGTGCGGAAGATCTCGCGCACCAGCAACGGCGCGAGCCCCAGCGAAGGCTCGTCGAGCAACAACAGCCGCGGCCGCGCCATCAGCGCCCTGCCGATCGCGAGCATCTGCTGCTCGCCACCTGACAGCGTGCCTGCGCTCTGACGGCGCCGCTCCAGCAACCGGGGGAACTGGTGGTAGACCGCGTCGCGATCGGCGCGAATGCCCGCACGGTCCTTGCGCCGGTAGGCGCCGAGTTCGAGATTGTCCTCGACCGACAGGTTCGCGAACACCATGCGGCCCTCGGGCGATTGGGCGATCCCCAGTCCCACGATTTCATGCGCCGGCATGCGCACGAGACTCTTGCCCTCGAACAGGATCTCGCCCGAGTGCACCGGCAGCAGTCCCGACAGCGTGCGCAGCAGCGTCGTCTTACCGGCCCCATTCGCGCCGATCAAGGTGACGATCTCGCCGGCATCAGCGTGGACGCTGACGCCCTTGAGCGCTTGGACCGCGCCGTAGTGGACCACAAGCTCGCGCACTTCGAGCAGCATGCTTAACTCCCCGCCCCGAGATCGGCCGGCACTTCCTCACCCAGGTAGGCTTCGATGACGCGCGGGTTGCTACGGATCTCGGCGGGCAGGCCCTCGGCGATCTTGATCCCGTAGTCGAGCACCGCGATGCGCTGGCAGATGCCCATCACCACGCGCATGTCGTGCTCGATCAGCAGGATGGTGACCGAAAACTGTTCGCGGATACGCTGGATCATGTGCATCAGCTCGTCGCTCTCCTGCGGATTGAGGCCCGCGGCCGGTTCGTCGAGCAGCAGCAGCCGCGGCCGGCCGGCCAGCGCGCGCGCGATCTCGAGGCGGCGCTGCTGGCCATAGGGCAACTCGGAGGCCAGCACGTCGCCGACATCCGCCAGCCCCATCACCTCCAGCATCTCGACCGCCTGGCGCTGCAACTCGCGCTCGTCGCGCTGCCAGCGCCCGTTCTGAAGGATGGCGTCGAACAGCCCGGCGCGGGCGTGCTGGTGCGCCGCGATGCACACATTGTCGCGGCAGCAGCGCGAGCCGAACAGGCGGATGTTCTGGAACGTGCGCGTGATGCCGGCGCGCGCCACCGCACTCGGGCGCAGGCCGGCGATGGCCCTGCCCTCGAACTCGATCGCGCCGTGCGTCGGCGTGTAGACCCCGGTGATCAGGTTGAATACCGTCGTCTTGCCGGCGCCGTTGGGACCGATCAGTCCGACGAGTTCGCCCTTGCCGATCTCGAGATCGAGATCGCACACCGCCTTGAGCCCGCCGAAGTGCTTGGCGACGCCCTTGAGCCGCAGCAGGGGTTCACTCATGCCGCACTCGCGCGCCGCTTGAACCACGGTAGCTTCAGCTCGTGCTGGCCGAACAACCCTTGTGGCCGCACGATCATCAGCACGATCAGCATCAGCGAGTAGATGATCATGCGCAGGTCGCGGATCGGCCGCAGTAGCTCGGGCAGCACGGTCAGCACGATGGCGGCGAGCACCGAGCCGCTGACGCTGCCCAAGCCACCCAGCACCACCATGGCGATGATCTCGATGCTGCGCGTGAACTGGAAGGTGTCGGGATTCAAGAACCCGATGTCGTGCGCGTACAACCCGCCGGCGATCCCGGCGAAGAACGAGCCCATCACAAACGCCAGCACCTTGTAGCGCGTGGTGTCGACTCCGAGCGCCTCGGCGGCGATCTCGTCGTCGCGGATCGCGAACAACGCGCGCCCGTGCGTGCTGCGCGCCAGGTGCACCGACACGAGGATCACGGACAGCGCGCCGAGGCACACCCAGAACGGGCTCGCCCAGTGCGGAATGTCGGGCAGCCCGCGCGAGGCGCCGACGGCGTTCACGTTGGTGATGACGACGCGGATGATCTCGCCAAAGCCGAGCGTCACGATGGCGAGGTAGTCACCGCGCAACCGCAACGACGGCAGGCCGACCAGGTAGCCCGCGAGTGCCGACGCTGAGCCGCCGGCGAGCAGCGCGATCAACAATGCCACGCCCTGAGCGAGTTGCGCCGGGACGCCCAGCTGAATCATCGCCGCGACCCACGGGGCACCCAGATTGAGCGAGATCATCGCTGCGGTGTAGCCGCCGATCGCCATGAACCCCGCATGACCCAGCGAGAACTGGCCGGTAAATCCATTGATGAGATTGAGCGACACCGCGAGGATCACGCTGACGCCGCAGCGCGTCAGGATTTGCAGGGCGTAGGGATTGAGCAACGCGGGCAGGATGCGGTCGAGTGCGGCGAGGATCGCGAGGCTCGAGACGACCCAGATCAGGCGGCGCACATCACACCTTCTCGGTGGTGCTGCGGCCGAGAATGCCGGAAGGCCGCACCAGCAGAATGACGATCAGCAGCACGAAGGCGATGGCATCGCGGTAGGTCGGCGAGACATATCCCACCACCATCACCTCGGCGATGCCCATGACGAGGCCGCCCAGCACGGCTCCCGGCACATTGCCGATCCCGCCCAGGACGGCGGCGACGAACGCCTTGAGCCCGGGCAGCAGCCCCATGTAGGGCTCGATCTTGGGGTCCTTCATGGCCACAAGCACGCCCGCGGCTGCGGCGAGCATGGAGCCGATCATGAAGGTGAAGGTGATGATGCGGTCCACCGAGATACCCATCAGTGCCGCGGCGGTCGGGTTGAACGAGACCGCCTGCATCGCCTTGCCCACCTTCGTGTGGAGCACCACGACGCGCAGCGAGATCATCAGGATGACCGAGACGACCAGAATGATGATCTGGTGGTTCGAGATCGTGACGCCGCCGCCCAACGGGATATTCTGGAGCGTCACGATCTGCGGGAAGAACTTGGGGTCCGCGCCGAACGCCAGCCGCGCGCCATTCTCGAGCAGTAGCGACACGCCGATCGCCGTGATCAACGCCGACAGCCGGGGCGACTTGCGCACCGGCTTGTAGGCGAGGCGTTCGATGATCACACCCGCCAGCCCACAACCCACCATGGCGATCACCAGCACGGCGAGCGCCTTGAGCGGGTTGGGTTGCTGGCCCGCGTGCAGCGCGCGGGCCGCGAACCAGCCGACGAATGCGCCCAGCATGTAGATGTCGCCGTGCGCGAAGTTGATCAACCGCAGGATGCCGTACACCATCGTGTAGCCCAGTGCGATCAGGGCATACACGCTTCCCGAGGTCAGGCCGTTGACGAGCTGCTGCAGGAACTCGGACACGCGCCTGGACCCAGCCTTAGGGGTTGACGGTGGTGTTGTAGACCTTCTTGCCGGCCTTCACCTCGATCACCACCGCGGGCTTCGATGCATTGCGGTTGGCGTCGAGCGTGATCATTCCCGAGACACCGGGGAATTCCTTGGTGCCGGCGATGATGTCGCGCAACTTCTGCGTCGCCGCGCGCCGCGCCGGGCTGCCGGTCTTCGAGGAGCCGAGCCCCGCGAATGCCGCCGGATCCTGCGTGTGCAGCTGCTGCATCGACAGGAACAGCACACGCGCCGCGTCATACGCCAGTCCGCCGATGGCGTCGGGCTCCTTGCCGAACTTCGTCTTGTAGTTCTTGAGGAAGCCCTGCAACCGCGGATCCGGGTTGTCCACCGCGAAGTGGTTCGAGTAATAGGAGCCGTTCAACGCCTCGCCGCCGATCTCCAGCAGCTTTTCGCTCTCCCACCCGTCGCCGCCCAGCAGCGGAGCGGTGATGCCCAGTTCGCGGGCCTGGCGTGCGATCAGGCCGACGTCGGTGTAGTAGCCCGGCACGTAGATCGCTTCGGGCTTCATCGCCTTGATGGCGGTCAACTGCGAGCGGAAGTCCGTGTCACCGGCGTTGTACGCCTGCGGCTTGCCGCTGGCGATCGCACCGCCCAACGAGGTGAACGCCTCGGTGAAGTACTGCGTCAGGCCGACGCTGTAGTCATTGCGCACATCCTCAAGGATCGCCACCGTCTTGAGCTTGAGGTTGAGTGCTGCGAACTTCGCCATCACCGTGCCCTGGAAGGGATCGATGAAACACATGCGGAAGATGTAGTCGCCCTGCTGCGTCACCTTGGGGTTCGTCGAAGAAGGCGAGATCATCGGCACGCCGGCGTCCTGGCAGACGGACGCGGCCGCGATGCTGCGCGAGGAGGCGACTTCGCCCAGCACCGCGCAGACACCGTCCTGGTTGATCAGCTTCTTGACCACCGTGACGGCTTCTTCGGGCAGCCCGCGGTCGTCCTCGACCAGCGTGCGTACCGTCAACCCGCCGATCTTGCCCTGGTCAGACGCCTGCAGTTCCGCGAGCGCCAACTCCACGCCTTCCTTCGTCGACTGGCCGAAGTTGGCCTCGTTGCCGGTCAGCGAACCGTACTCGCCGACCACGATCTCATCCGCCGACTTGTTGCCGGCACAGCCGGCCATCGCGACGGCCGCCACCAGCGCAAGCGGCACAAACCATTTAGAGCGGAGCGTCATGTCCGACTCCTTGAGAGAAGAGGGGGCTTCCAATTCCGTGCCGAAGCGATTGGGCTCGTGTGCGTTGCGCACATCGGCCCCCCGCTGCGGTGCGGACCCGCGAACGCGTAGGGTTAGCACGCGCCGCCGCGCGGTGGCAAGCGTGGAGGGGCACCGCGCGCCCGAATTCGCACCGGCGTCGAGGCTGCCGTGCCTGGCCGGGGTGCGGTGGCTCGACGGCGCGATCGTGCGCGCGGGCCGCGCAGCATGAATTGTCCGGGTGCTGCGCCAATGCTAACGTGCGCCGCATGAGCCCCGCAGGACGCGTGGGCAAGGGCCGCCGCGCGGTCGGGCACCTCGCGCGACTGCTGTTGCTCCTCAGTTTCGCGCATGGATGCGCACCCGTGACGGTCCCGCCGTCACCGCCGCGTGCGCTGCCCGGCAAGCCCGCTGCCACGGCGGCGGTCCCCTCGAACAAGCCCGCGAAGGCAGCTGCGCGAACGACGCGCCCGCGACCGCTCCCCGGTTACAACGCGCGTATGGATGGCCTGGGCTCGGTGGACACAACGGCCCTGCGCGGCCACCGCATCGCACTCGACCCCGGGCACGGCGGCATGTTCCGTGGCGCCATGGGCACCAACGGCCTCACCGAGGCCGAGGCCAACCTGGGCGTCGCGCTCAACCTGCGCGGCCTGCTGGAGGCGCGCGGCGCGGTGGTGTTCATGACGCGCACCGACGACCGCGACTTCGCCACCCCGGCCGACAGCTCGCTGCGCTCAGACCTCGCGGAACGCACGCGCATCGCCAACGCCTTCCACCCCGAGCTATTCGTGTCGATTCACCACAACGCGGATGCGCGGGGTACGCACGACGTCAACGAGACGCAGACTTACTACAAGCTGGGCGACGAAGGCCCCTCGCTCGATGCCGCACAGAGCGTGCACCGCTTCCTCGTGCGCAATCTCGGCATCCGCCAGCACCGCATCCTGCCCGGCAACTACTTTGTACTGCGCAATTCGGTGGCGCCCGGCATCTTGACCGAGTCGTCGTACATCACGAATCCCGACGTGGAATCGAAGCTGGCGCTCGCCGCCAAGCAGCGACTCGAAGCCGAGGCGCTGTACCTGGGGCTCGCCCACTACTTCGCGCGGCCGCGGCCCGTGGTCGACGAATTCGCGGCACTCAGCGCGCGCGCTGCGGCGCCCGACAGCGTGTTCCATGACCGCTCCCCCGCCCTGCTCAGGGCCGCCATCTCGGGCCCCTACGACGCCTGCGAGATGCAGCTCGATGGCGCCCCAGTAGCAGTCGTGCGCCATGGCCCCCTGTTGACCGCGAGCCTGCCGCCACTCGAAGCCGGAACGCACACCGCGCTCCTGCGCGTGCGACTCGGCGGCTCGGGTGCCGCTCCCGAGCAGCGGCTGGAGTTCCGTGTGGTGAGTACCCCGAAGACGATCCGCTTCAGCGAGCGGGGATCGCGCGTCGATTCGCTGGGCGGCGTGAGTGCTGCGCGGCTCGAGGTGCTCGACGCGCGCGGCATGCCGGTGCGCGACAGCGTGTGGGTGCGCCTGCGCTCGAGCGATACCGGCGTGGCTCCGCGCGACACCCTGGTGTGCGCACGCGACGGCGTGGCGTGGAGCTACTTCCGCGTCGCCGCGAACGCGAAGGCTGCCGCGGTCACGGCTCGCCTCGAGGCGCAGCCCGCCAGCGTGGAGCAGCGTTGGCCGCTTGTGAGCCGCGCGCCGCAGCGCCGCGACCACGCCACGGGCTTTGCGCTGCGCGGCCCCGAGGACACTGCCCTGACCGGCGCGTGGGGCACGCGCGAACCGCAGGCGCTCGGCGCATGGATCAATCGCGATGGCTTCGTCGACTGCCCGCGCGACGGCGCCACGGGCTTCGTCATGATCCCGCGGCTCCCCGGCTACCGGCTGTGGCCTTCCGACGCGCGCTGGCCCCCGCGCTTCACGGCGATCGCCGGGGGCGTCCTGCACGGCAAGCGCATCGTGCTGGATCCCGATGGCGGCGGCGACCAGGATGGCGGCACGGGCTCGAGCGGCACGCGCGGCGCCAACCTGAACCTCGACGTGGCGCGTGCGCTCGCCGGCATGCTGCAGGCCGCGGGCGCCGAAGTGTTGCTGACGCGTAGCGGGGATCTCGCGCTGTCCGATGTCGAGCGCGTGCAATTGAGCGAGGCGTTCCACGCCGACCGCTTCGTGCGCATCGGCCATCGCGCGGAACCCCCGATGGCGGGCTACTACTTTTCGAGTGCGCCGGGCCGCCGCTGGGCCGAGCGCACGGCGAAGCTGCTCGCTGCCCTGGGTCTGGGCACAGTGCCGGTGGCCGAGGACGCGCAGTACCCGCTGCAGCAGACCTCCTGCCCCGCCCTCTACATCTCGCCTGCGCGCATCGACGATGCCGCGAGCGAAGACAGGCTCGTGGCGCCGGGCGCATTGCGCGCCGAGGCCTATGCGATCTACTGGGGCCTGATCGGTGAATGGAGCGAGTCCGCGCCGCACTTCGACACCCTCAATGTGCGCGACGCCGCCGGGCAGCCGCTGGCGGGAGCCATCGTGACGCTCGGGCTGTCCACCCTGCTCGAGACCGGCCCGGCGGGGACGGTACGGTTCGCGCGCAGCGAACCCGGTCCGATCGTGGTGGAAGCCGCCCGCGGCAAGCTGCACGCGCGCCATGTTCTGCTAGAATCTGAATCGGGCGTAACCCTGATCGGGGCAGAGAACCACTAGATTCATACTCGACGCTGGGGTGCCCTCCCGGAGCGGCCCCGTATGGAACATGGCAGCATCGGCTATTTCGAGGAGCGGCGGCGCAATGCCTCGCGGCTCTCCGGCCTGTGTCTGGGCGTCGGGCTCGTGTTCCTCGCGCCGATTGTCGTCTTGCGCATGTCCCCGCTCGGCGCACAGGTGCGCGAACTCAGCGTGATGCGCTTCGGCTTCGCCGGCGCCCCGCGCTTCATCGAGCTGATGCAGGTCGACGCCGAGCCCACCGACCTGAGCGACCTGCGCGATGTCGGCCGCCTGGCACCCGAGTCAGGGCGCGTGGGCCGCAAGGGCCCGCGGACACATGCCGCCGAACGCGACCTCGGGCGGCGCTCGAAGCAGTTGCCCGGAGACAGTGGGGATGACGGCCGCGACTTGATCGCCCGCGCGATCGCCAGCCGGGGCAGCGTGCCGGTGATGCAATCGAGCGAACTCGTGATCGAGACTCTGGTGCGGCCGGATTACCCCGACGAGGCGCGCAACCGGAACATCGAGGGGCACGTCGCCGTGTTGGCGCGTGTCGACACCCTGGGCAATGTCGCCGAGGCCGAAGTCATGACGCCGAGCGGCGAGAGCGTGCTCGATGTCGCCTCACGCAAGGCCGTCATGGGATGCAAGTTCAAACCCTACCAGCGCGAAGGGAAAGTCACCGAGGTCTACGCGGTGTTCCGCTTCGCCTTCCGCATTTACTGACGCACCGCGCGCCCGGCGCTGATCATGAACACGGGAAGCTCGGCGCCTTCGGGAACGACCGCCAGCACGCGCGGCGGCGTCCCGCCGGGGAGCCCAAGCTTCGCCAGCGCCGCGGCGACTTCGCCGGGACTGGCCGCAC
>JAYSRO010000251.1:0-5844 GCA_043720995.1 Candidatus Eiseniibacteriota bacterium | reverse complement strand
TGTGGCCGCACTGGTTGCTGCGCGCCCGCACGCAGCGCGTCCCCGTGGCGATCGTGAGCGCGCGGCTGTCGGAGCGTTCGCTTAACCGGTATGCCATGCTCGGTTCTGGACTGCGCTCGCTCGTGCGTGGCTTGGACGCGGTGATCTGCCAGTCGGATGAGGACCGCTCGCGCTGGCTGAGTCTCGGCGCCAGGCCCGAACGGACGATGGTCGCGGGCAACCTCAAGCACGACGCGCTGCGTGTCGGCGCCGTCGACCGTGCCGCCGCCCGGATGCGGCTCAAGCTGGAGGGGCAACGCCCGCTGCTCGTGTTGGGGAGCCTCAGACCCGGTGAGGCACGCACCATCGCGAACGCTTGGCGGGGGCTGCCGGAAGCGTTGAGGCGAGAGTGGCAGGTCGTCGCGGTGCCCCGGCACGCGCACGCCGCGGGCGAGATTCGCGAGGAGGCGAGTCGTGCGGGGATGAGCGTGGCGGGCGCAAACCTTCCCGCGGGAGACCGTTGGGGCTGGGACGAGCGCGCGGGAGTGCTCAACGACTACTACGCCGCGGCCGACGTGGCGCTCGTGTGCGGTAGCTTCGGCATCTATTCGGGTCACAACCCGATGGAGCCGGCGGCTTGCGGCTGCGCCGTGATCGTGGGGCCGCGCTTTCGCTCGCAGGCGCAGAGCGTGCGGGCCCTGCAGGCCGCCGGCGCCATCGATGTCGTGCAGGATGCTGCCTCGTTGACCCTGGTGTTGAAGCGTTTGATGAGCGATGCGGGGGGACGGGAAGCGCAGGGGTTGCGGGCGCTCGATGCCGTACGTTCCCTGAAAGGTGCCGCACGCCGCGCGGTGGGCCAACTCGCGGCGTGGTCCCTCTGGCCAGTAGGATGAGCAACATGTGGCTCAAAGCAGCAAGCCGCCTCTACGGTGCGGCATGGGAAGCCCGGCGCAAGTCGTACGCCTCAGGCCGCTCGAAGCAGCAGCAGGTCGGAGCGCGCGTGGTGAGCGTCGGCAACCTTGCCGTGGGTGGGACCGGCAAGACGACGCTCACGCTGAGTCTCGCGCATGCGGCACTCGCCGCGGGGCGTGATGCCGCGGTGGTGTGCCGGCGCTACAAGCCAGGCCCTACGCACCGTGGCGATGAAGAGATGATGCTGGCGGCGGAGCTCGGCGATCGGCGCGTCTTTGCGGGCACGAACAAGCTGAAGTTGGCGCAGGACGCGGTTGCCGCGGGGCACAAGCTGCTGTTCGTAGACGATGGGTTCTCGCACTGGAAGCTCGCGCGGGATCTCGACATCGTCCTGCTCGATGCCCACGATCCGTGGGCCGGCGATGAATTGCTGCCGTTGGGGCGCATGCGCGAACCGCGGCGTGCCCTGCAGCGCGCGGGCGTCGTCGTGGTCTCCCAGGCCACCGACCTGGCGCACGCCGATGCGGTGATCGCGGCGGCGAAGCCGTTTGCGCCGGCGGCGGTGTGGGCGGCGGGGCGGCATCGCATCACCGGGGTGCGCGACTTGATGGGAGCGGAGGTGACCGCGCGTGGTCCTGCGCGACTGGTGACCGCCACGGGCAACCCCGAGTCCGTCGAACGAAGCGCGCGCGAAGCGGGGTTTGATCCCGTGCGTGTTTCGACCTACCGCGACCACCACTGGTTCGACGCCGGTGAGGCCGAACGTGAGCTGGACCGCGCGCGCGAGGAGAAGGCGATTCTGCTGCTCACCGCGAAGGACGCCGTGCGCTGGCCGGTGCCGGAAGACTTTGTCGCGATCCTCGAGATCGAATGGGAGTGGTTGCGCGGGGGCGATGAGGTGATGGCGCTGGCCCTGGCGGAGGGCGAAGCGCGTTGAGTGACACTGATGTGCTCGTGCTCGGCAGCGGCCTGGCCGGGATGGTGGCCGCACTCCATGCGGCCGAGTTCGCGCGCGTCACCGTGCTGGCGAAGGGGCCGGCCACCGAGACCAACACGAGCTATGCGCAGGGCGGGATTGCCGCCGTGTTCGACCAGCACGATTCGTTCGCGGCGCATGAGCGCGACACGCTGGAGTGCGGCGCAGGTATGTGCGATCCCGCGGTGGTCCGCACCATCGTGGAGGAGGCTCCTGCCGCGGTCGCGGAGCTCGATGCGCTGGGCGTGCCGTTCAGCCGCACGGCGCACGCCTACGCGCTGGGCCGCGAAGGCGGCCACTCGGCGCGCCGCATCGTGCACGCCAGCGACTTCACGGGCCGCGCCATCCAGACGGCACTGCTCGAACGCGTCCGCGCGCATCCGCGGATCCGGCTCATCGAGGATGAGCTCGCGATCGACCTGCTGATGCACTCGCGGTTGCGGGGCGGCGCGCCACGGGCGGCGCGTGACCGTTGCTGGGGCGCTTACGTGATGCATGGCGCCAGCCGGCGCATCCGCCCGATCACTGCGCGCGTGACGGTGCTGGCCACCGGCGGGTGCGGCAAGGTCTACCTCTACACCAGCAATCCCGATACGGCCACGGGCGACGGAATCGCCATGGCGTATCGCGCGGGCGCGGCCGTGACACAGCTGGAATTCGTGCAATTCCATCCGACGTGTCTTTACCATCCGCAGGCCAAGTCGTTCCTGCTGAGCGAGGCGCTGCGGGGTGAGGGCGCGCGGCTCACCACACTCGATGGCACGCGCTTCATGCCCGCCGTGCACCCGCTCGCGGAGTTGGCGCCGCGCGATGTCGTCGCCCGCGCGATCGACCGTGAATTGAAGCGGCGTGGCGAGCCGCACGTCTGGCTCGACATCAGCCACAAACCCGCGGCGTGGATTCGCCGCCGGTTCCCGAATATCGCCGAACAGTTGGTGCGCTGGGGGTTCGACCTGACGCGCCAACCGATCCCGGTGGTGCCTGCCGCCCACTACATGTGCGGCGGGGTGCGCGCCACGGTGGCGGGGCGGACGTCGATCGAGGGGCTGCTGGCTCTGGGTGAGACGGCATGCACGGGCCTGCACGGCGCGAACCGCCTGGCGAGCAATTCGCTGCTTGAAGCCCTGGTGGGCGCGCGTCACTCGACGCGCGAAATTCACAACGTGCTCGAACGCACGCGCCGCCTCCCACGGCCGCAGGCGTGGTCGGCGCGCGGCACGCACCCGCCGCTCGAGAGTGTCGTGTTCGACCACAACTGGGACGCCGTGCGCCGCGTGATGTGGGATCTCGTCGGCATCGTGCGCACCGACCAGCGTCTCGCCGTGGCGAGCCGGCGGCTGGCCCTGCTGCGCGAGGAAATCGAGCACGAGTACGTCACGCTGCGGTTGTCACCCGACCTGATCGAACTGCGCAACATCGCGCTGGTGGGCAGCCTGATCGTCGAGTGTGCCCGGCGGCGGCCCGAAAGCCGAGGCCTGCACTACAACCTCGACCATCCGCGCCGTGCCGCCGCGTGGGCCCGCCGCTCGGCGGTCCTGCGCCGGCGGGCGGAGCCCGCGGGGACCTCGCGCCGGCGCAGGGCGGTAGTCCAACACCTCGTTTCGGCGGCCTCGCGCCAGCCGTTATAGTTCGCGGCCCATGGACCACCCTGCGGAAACCCTGCTGGACGCGATCGAGCGTGTGCGCGAAGCCGACGGCCGTTTCTCCCGTGAAGCCTACCTGTTCGTGGTGGCAGCACTCGGGCACGCCGTGGAGCGACTCCCGCCGGAGCGCAGCGCGGACCCGGTTCGCCGCCATCTGGTGGGGTGGGAAGTGATCGGCGCGATGATCGACCTCGCGCGCATCGAGTTTGGCCCGTTGGCCGCCACGGTGCTCACGGAGTGGGGGGTGATGCGTGGCCACGATGTGGGCGAGATCGTGTTCCAGCTGGTGGCCGCCGGGCAGTTGTCCACGCAGCCGGACGATTGCCTCGAGGACTTCGCCCGGCCCGATGACCTGATCGCTGAGCTGGCGCTCCCTCGCGCATCGCGCAAGCCGCTGCGCGGACCGGTCTAGCCGCGTGCGTTCCTACCTGCGGCTGTTGCGCTACCTCGCGCCGTATCGCGGCCAACTGATCGCGGCGATCGCCTGCATGGTGTTGTACGCCGCCATGAGCGGAGCTTCGCTGGGCGTGGTCGGGCCGTTCATGCGCGTGCTGTTCGAGCCGAGCCGCGGGGTCCAGTCCGTTACGCCCGTCGCACCCGCCGTGGGCGCCGTGTCGCCGCGGTCCGGCACGACGCTCGCTCCCTCCGTCGCGACGCCACCGCTGCCCGTTGCGGCGGATGACCGCATGGCGGGTTGGCCCAAGTGGTTGCGCGCCTTCGCCGCGCGCTGGTTGTTGGAGGCCGAGCCGCGCGTGGCGCTGGGGCGGCTGTGCGTGTTCGTGCTGATCGTGCTGCTGTTGAAGAACCTCTCCGACTACCTGCAGTCGTACTTGATGGTGGCGGTGGAGCAGGCGGCGATTCGCGACTTGCGTGGCGAATTGTTCGCGCACCTGCACGCCTTGCCGCTGTCGTTCTTCAATGCGAGCCGCACGGGCATGCTGGTGTCGCGGATCACCAGCGACATGGAGTATCTCCGTGCTTCGCTCGCCGCCGGCATCAGCAACCTGATCAAGGACTCGTTGACCCTGATCGTGTGCCTGGCGTGGGTGTTCATCGCCGCATGGAAGTTGGCGCTGGTATCGATGCTGGTGCTGCCGCCGGTGGCTCTGGCGCTCGTCGCCATCGGCCGCAAGATGCGCAAGCGCTCGACTACCGCGCAGGACCGCATGGCCGATGTGACCAGCATACTTCAGGAATCGATCGTCGGCGCGCGCATCGTCAAGGCGTTCGGGATGGAGTCGCACGAGTCGCGCCGCTTCGGGGCGGCGAACGATGGCTTCTTTCGCGCGTTCGTCCGCCTGCGCCGGGTGTCGGCCGCGGCGCGGCCGGTGAGCGAGTATGCGGTGGTACTCGTCGCGGTCGCCATGCTGTGGTACGGCGGTCAGGAGATCTTCGTGCGCCACAGCCTGGCGCCGCAGCAATTCTTCGTGTTCGTGACCGCCCTGCTGAGTACGATCTCACCCCTCAAGAGCCTCTCGGAGGTCAACACCAACGTGCAGCAGGGCATCGCCGCGGCGCAGCGGGTGTTCGAGCTGCTCGATACGCCGCCGACGATCATGGATGCCCCCGGTGCGCGCGTGATCACGGGGCTGAACGAAGGCGTGCGGTTCGAGGCAGTCGACTTTGCGTACCCCGCTGGCGAGCCGGTATTGCGCGAGGTGTCGTTCGAGGTCAAGCGCGGGCAGGTGGTGGCGCTGGTCGGGTCCAGTGGCGCCGGCAAGTCAACGGCGATGGACCTGCTGGCGCGCTTCCATGACCCGACCGCCGGCCACATCCGCTGGGACGGACAAGACCTGCGTGGCCTCACCGTGGCATCGCTCCGCGGGCAGATGGGCATGGTGACGCAGGAGACAATCCTGTTTCACGACACCGTGCGCAGCAACATCGCCTACGGGCGCCCGGAGGCGAACGAAGACGAGATTCGCGACGCCGCCCGCGCTGCCTTTGCGCATGAGTGGATCGAGCGGTTGCCGTTGGGCTACGACACGATCGTCGGGGAGCGCGGTGCCCGACTGTCGGGTGGCGAGCGCCAGCGGCTGTCGATCGCCCGCGCGCTGCTGCGGAATCCGCCGCTACTGCTGCTCGACGAGGCGACGTCCGCGCTCGACACCGAGAGCGAACGGATGGTGCAGGCGGCGCTGGAACGGTTGATGAAGAACCGCACCGTGCTGGTCATCGCCCACCGCCTCTCGACGGTGCAGCATGCCGACGCCATCGTGGTACTGGAGCATGGCCGCGTTGCCGCGGTGGGTACTCATGCCGAGTTGCTCGAGCGCGACGGGTTGTACCGCAGGCTGCACGAGCTCCAGTTTTCCGCGTGAGCCGCCGCGCCAT
>JAYSRO010000250.1:0-2921 GCA_043720995.1 Candidatus Eiseniibacteriota bacterium | reverse complement strand
CAAAAAGAAGAACCCCGTTGCCAGATGGCCACGGGGTTCTTTGGGGGAAAAGCTTGTGCCTACTTGAGCGCCAGTTCCTTCATCGCCTTCGCGATACGGAACTTCAGCACGCGCTTGGCCGGAATCTTGATGGCCTCGCCCGTCTGAGGGTTACGTCCCATGCGCGCCTTGCGGTTCACCACGACGAGCTTGCCAACTCCCGGGAACACGAACCCCGTCTTTGCCTGCTTGGCGGCGAGCGTTGCCAACTCTTCGAGAATCAGCGCGCTCTGCTTCTTCGTGATCTCAAACTTGTCCGCCAGGTGACCGGCGATCTGCGACTTCGTCATCATCTTGCTCTTGGCCATCGGTCTTCCTCTCCCTGTGAAGGCCTCTGCGTGAGTCAGGCGGGCATGAGTCAAATGCCCTCGCCTCTCAGGAATGAATAGCATCGCGCGGCCGCATTATCAAAGGGAATTCAAGAGGGCACCCCGGTTACACCCTGATTTGACGCGGTCAGAAACCATGCATTTTCCGGACCGCATGGATCGCGGTCGCGCTGGGGGTAGGGTGCCGAGCGGCCGCCAACGGCGGTATCAGGCGGGGTGCACCGTCTAAAAACGTTCCGCCGATTCCGCGCAGATGCCTTCGCTACTGCGACTTGCGGCGCTTCTTTCGAGCATCGGTTTGGCCCGCTGTTGGCGCGGCTGAAACCGCTTTCGCGACCGCAGCCGCGAGCTTCGCGGGCGTGACGCGGCCCAGCGTGACCGACTCGGCGCGCTCGAATCGCGCGAGAGATTTTATTGTTTCGCCCAGTCCATGCAGGGCCGCCTCGCGGTCGAACGGTGCCCAGCGGACGGTGGGCGGCTGCTTGCCAGCGGCCGCCCAGGGCTCGAAATGAACATGGCGAATTTCGAGCCGGCGCTCGGCGCGATGGTTCTTGGCGTCGACGCGACCGATGAGTTGGCCGTCGTGGAGTAGCGGAAGTGAGTAGTACCCATGCACGCGTTTGGGCCCCGGGACGTAGACCTCGATCTTGTAGTCGTAACCGAACAGGGTCTGCACGCGCTCGCGATGCCACAGCAGCGAATCGAACGGCGCGAGCAGGGTGGTGCCCTTGGACGGCGCGCGCATTCGGCCGGCGGCCTCGAGCAATGGCAGTTCTTCGGCGAGCGCGAACCACTTCCGTTTGTCTCCCGCCACCTCGACCGGCACGACCTCGCCTGTCTTCAGCAACGCTTGCAGCGCCGCCCGGCGCTTGCCGACGGGCAGGCGCGGGTAGGTCAGGTACATGCGCAGGTCCATGTCGGTCGCGGCTCCCATGGCCTTCAGGGACTGGCGGATGTGCCAGCGCAGGAACTCGGGCCACGGCGGCGGCTCGATCGCCGCGATCTCGGGCAGCACGCGTTCGGCCAGGTCGTAGCGCTTCTGGAAGTGCGTGCGCTCGTGAACCATGAAGCGCCCCGACATCCACAGGATGTGCAGCGCGTGCGCTGCGGGCTTCCAACCCCACCAGCCCTGGGTGCCTTTGGGCCGCGGCCCAAGGAAGTCGATGTTGCCCAGCGGCCCACGATCGCGCACCGCGCTCTCGATCGACTGCAGCAGCTCGGCGTGCTTGCGCAGCCAGCGGCCCCAACCCGTGTGCTGCCGGCGATAGTCGTCCATGGTGCGACGCCACTGCGCTGCATGCGCGCGTGGCACGAAGCAGGCGGCGTGCGACCAGTACTCGAACAGCACGCGGTCGCGGTAGATCAGTGAGTCGAGCTTCGCGTGGTCGTAGTGGTCGAAGCGGCTCCATGCCGTCAGGTAGTGCGCGCGGTCCAGCACGTTGATCGAATCGATCTGCAGGCCACTCGTGCTCTCGATGAACCCGCCGAGCGACTTCGCCGACAGCCGCCGAGCGCGCGGGCGGTCGAGCCATTGGCGCTGGAGGAACGAAGCCGCGACCGCTTCGCGCGTGAAGGTGCGCGGTTCGCTCATGCAGGGAGTGCGGGGGCGCGGCTCAAGCGCGCCCTGGCGTGTGCCGCGGGCGCTGGAATCCGGATCGCACTGTCGGGTGGCGGGTACGCGAGGGCGAGGATCTCCACCAGGTGCGCCATGCGCGCCGTGCTGCCGCGCTGGGCCGCGCCCCGCGCCATGTGAAGGAGGCAGCCGGGATTCGAGGCGATGACGACATCGGGGGCGGCGGCATCGATCGAGTCGAGCTTGTGCTCGAGCTGCGCGTCGGCCATCGCCTCGTGCGTGAGGTTGTAGATGCCGGCGCTGCCGCAGCACCAGTCGGAGTTCGCCAGCTCGACCATGCGTACTCCGGGCAACGCCGCCAGCAGCGCGCGCGGCTGAAAGCGCACCTTCTGCGCGTGCGCCAAGTGACACGGGTCGTGGTAGGCGATGCGCAGCGGGCGATGCGCGTCGCCGTCATGCGCGAGCGTCGCGTCGGCCGCGGGCAGCCCGAGGGATGCGAGAACTTCCGAGATGTCGCGCACGCGCGCGGAGAACGCCGCCGCGACGTTGGCCGTCGGCGTCTCGCCCAGCAAGTGCCCGGCCTCACGCAAGGCCGCGCCGCAGCCTGCGGAGTCGGTGACGACGTAGTCGAAAGCTTCGCCGAACACGCTCACGTTGGTTTGCGCGAGTTGCTTCGCCTCGCGCCTGAGCCCCGAGTGAGCGTGCAACGCGCCGCAGCACGTCTGCGTCACCGGCACGGTCACTTGCGCACCCGCGATGACCAGCAGGCGTACCGCGTCCTGGTTAAGCCGCGGGAACATGACGTCCATCACGCACGAGGTGAAGAACCCGACCCGGGCCTTCGGTACTCCCGCAGGATGGAAAATCAACGCGTCTCGGGTCTGCTCGCAGTGGGCGCCGGGTGGCAGCTGCGATGCGATCACGTCGAGCCCGCGTGCGGACCGCGGCTCGATCGGCGGCGTGATCTCGAGCCCGCGCGC
>JAYSRO010000249.1:0-5854 GCA_043720995.1 Candidatus Eiseniibacteriota bacterium | reverse complement strand
CCAGCCTGGAGGGATTCGCCGAACTCGTCTCGGGAACACGCCGCCCACCCGGGGTCCGCAAGTTCGTCGTGTATGGCGGCACCGAACCTCAATCTCGTTCAAGCGCGACCGTGATCCCCTGGTCACGCATGGACCAGGCGAAGTGGTCGGACGAGTAGGCGCTGGGCGTCTACGCCTGAGTCGCAAGCGCCTGTTGCCTTGCGCATCACAAGGCCACGAACATCCTCTGGCTGGCGGACGTGTCCCGGTTCGCCCGCCGCTTGCGTTCATACCCGTGACGGCAGCAGCGGCGATGATGCGCTGCCCGCCCGGCTCCGGCACGCCAGCGACCCGCCGGAGCCCCCGTCGCGCGCCTCCTCGCGCCCCCAGCGCCCACTCGCCTCCACCGTGCGCTCGAGGACCGACGCGCCCGCTCACCCTCGGAGGCTCACTCCATCCAGCTCACCGCCTCGCACCCATCCGCACGTCGTCTTCGATCGGTATTTTTCCTTAGGTCAGTGTTCCGAAGTGTGCCACAATTCTCGGCGTTGCCCGGCGACTTGGGCACCCCGGCGCGCGCCCCCTCGCAGTCAGGCGGTGGATCAGGCTTCCAACTGTTGGCAGTCGGGCTCCCCTCGGAGACCGCATGCAGCGTCACCGTTCAGGTCCAGCGCCCACGGCGCCAGCGCGCCTCCTCTCTAGTCCGTTGGGCCAACCTGTGCCGGAGACTGCCCCTGCCGGCCGCGCGTCCCGCCTTGTGGTTCCGAGCCCGGCGAAGGCACACTTTCTTGGCCGGCTCATCGCCCTGCTGTTGGCCGGTGCTCTGATCCAGTGCTTCTTCGCTGCAGACTCCGATGCGCGGATGCTGAGCTTCGAGGAGCGCGTCGCCGCGCAGAAGGCGATCGAGCAGGTCTACTGGAATCACCGCATCTGGCCGAAGGAGAACCCGGGGGCAAAGCCCCCGCTGTCGGCGGTGATCTCGGACGAGCAGATCCAGGCGAGGGTGGAGGACTACCTCAAGAAGTCGAACGCGCTCGAGGCGGTGTGGCAGCGACCGATCGGGCACGAACAGCTCCAGGCCGAGATGGACCGGATGGCGGCGAATACGCACGCCCCGGAGGTTCTCCGTGAGTTGTTCGAGGCGCTCGGGAACGATCCGGGCGTGATCGCGGAGGTGCTGGCGCGCGAAGCGCTTGCCGACAGGGCGATTCGGAGCGCCTATGCTCGGGACGATCGATTCCACGGCGCGCTGAGGAGAAGCGCCGAGGCCGAACTGGCCGGGTGCCGGGACGCCGCGTGCATGAAAGCGTTGCGCGGCGACTACGAGGAGACGACCTCCAAGCGAATGGAGGACGGAGTGCGTCCGAGCCGCGAACCGAGCGTTCGCTACCTGGACCGTGACGAATGGCGGGCGCAGCTCGTTCCGATTCGCCGCTCCACTGACGGCAGCCCGCGGGCGAACGGTCACCCCCTCAGCTCGCTCGAGGAGACGGACGAGGGATTCGTCGTGACCGCCGTGCTTTCGGAAAGCGACGTGGAGCTCACTACGGTGATTGTGAGGTGGCGGAAGACGACCTTCGACGCGTGGTGGACGGGTCAACGATCCAAGGAATCGTCAGCGGTCACGGTATCCACAGAGTCCTACGTCCCAGCGGCGATCACCTCGGGCGGATGCCTCGCCGATGCGTGGGTGCCGACGTCACAGGGCGCGAACGACCCGCCCAAGGGGCAGGTCTTGGGGTGGACCGGCACCGAGATGCTGGTCTACAGCGGCCCCTATGCGGGAGCCCGATACCTCCCATCTACGGACACATGGACTCCCGCGTCGACCCTCTTCAACTTTTGGGGCACCGGTGTGTGGAGTGGGTCGGAGTTCGTCACGTGGTACAGCCGATACAACCCGAGCTCGGACACCTGGAGGCTGAACGCGACGTCCACCATGCCCGAGCCACGATCGTACTTCAGTGCCGTTTGGTCGGGCGCCGAAATGATCGTGTGGGGGGGGAGCGGTCAGGTAGCGCCGCCGTGTCCGGAAGGGTGCGGGCTCCGCTACAAGGACATGAATACAGGGAGCCGGTACAACCCCAGCGCCGACACATGGCAGAACACTTCAACGCTCAATGCCCCTTCCTTGCGGGAGTCGCACACCGCCATTTGGGATCCAAGTATCGGCAAGATGATCGTCTGGGGTGGTCTCATGAGAACCGAGACTGCCTGCGAGTTTTTTTGCGGATTCTTCCCATGCCAGGGGCGCGCCTTTTGTGGCTATGATACGTTTGAGCTGAATTCTGGCGGCCGCTATGACCCAGCCACCGATTCCTGGACTCCGACCTCGCTGGGTCCGGGCTGTCCCTCCGCTCGGTATGGTCACGTCGCGGTATCGGCCGGCAGCGAGATGATCATCTGGGGCGGCTCCGACGGAGGGCTCCTGAACACCGGCAGCCGCTACTACTCGCCGGCGGACACGTGGATACCCATGCGGACCCCGCATCCGGTGTTGCAGCTGGCTCCCCGCTCTGGCGCCGCGGCCGTCTGGACGGGCTCCGACATGATCATCTGGGGTGGCCACTACTACGGTGGCTACTACAACACCGGGGCGATCTACCATCGCAACTTGGACCCCGACAGCGATCCCTGGGAGCCAACTCCGATGACGAATGTGCCGTCGCCGCGAGCGGCGAACGCGGTGTGGACGGGAACGGAGATGATCGTCTGGGGTGGCAGTACGAACGACAACACTGGTGGGCGCCTCTGCTATGGCTGCGCGGCCACGGCCACCGTCTACCGCGACGCGGATGGCGATGGCTTCGGCGATGCAGGACAGCCCCAGTCGATGTGCGCGGGCCAGGTGCCTCCCGGATACGTGACCAACACGGGTGACTGCGACGATACGAATCCGGCGATTCCTCCAACGTTCTACCGCGACGCCGACGGCGACGGCTTTGGCGACCCGAGCGTCGTGACAAGGATCTGTGGCGCGGCACCCCCCGGCTACGTGGCCGGGCTGATCGATTGCAACGACGCCGATCCAAGTATCCATCCCGGCGCCCTCGAATCAACCTGCAACAGCATCGACGACAACTGCAACGGTCAGACGGACGAGGTCAGCCCGGTGTCGTTCGTCACGCGCGCTCAACTGGGTACAGCCACCAACCCATACGCGGTCGCGATCGGGGACGTAAACGCCGACGGCAAGCCCGATCTGGCGGTGGCGAACCTCGGATCCAATACAGTCTCCGTGTTCCAGGGCGACGGTTTCGGTGGCTTCGCGGTCAGGAGCGACTTCGCGACCGGAAGCGCGCCCATCTCGGTGGTCGTCGAGGACTTGAACGGGGACGGCAAGCGGGACCTGGTGACCGCGAACAACGGAAGCAGCTCGGTCTCGGTGCTGATCAACAATGGCGCAGGCGGCTTCGCTAGGACCGACTTCGCGGCCGGCACCGAGCCGCATTCGGTGGCGATCCGAGACGTGAACGGAGACCTGAAACCTGATATGGCGGTGGCCAACTACGCCGCCAACACAGTGTCGGTGCGGCTCGGAAACGGTACGGGTGGGTTCGGGGCGAGGACCGACTTTGCGACCGACGCTGCGCCCATCTGGGTCGAGATCGAGGATGTGAGCTCGGACGGAAAGCCGGATCTGCTGGTGGCGAACAATGTGGGCAACACCCTCTCGATCCTGCTCGGCAACGGCGCTGGCAGCTTTGGAGCGAAGACCGACTTCCTGACCGGGACGCATCCTCACGCAATCGCCATCGAGGACTTCAACGGCGACAGCAAGCGCGACATGGCGGTGACGAACAACATCGACGGCACTTTTTCGGTGCTTCTCGGCAACGGGAACGGCACATTCGGACCCAAGACGGATTTCGCGACCGGGGCCAGCCCGTACGGGATCGTGACCGGAGACTTCAGCGGGGATGGCGAGCCCGACCTGGCAATCGCCAACGACGCGGCCTCCACGGTGTCCGTGCTGTTGGGGACCGGTAGTGGCGCGTTTGGGCAAAGGACAGACTTCTCGACCGGCACCGTTCCCATCGGCCTCGCCGTGGGAGACTTGAGCAAGGACGGCAGACCCGACTTGGCGGTGGCCAACAATGGCTCGAACACCCTGACGGTTCTACTCGGCGCAGGATTCGGCTCGTTCGCTTCGAGAACCGATCTGCCCACCTCGTTGGATCCGTACGGCATCGCGGTGGATGACGCTAGCGGGGACAGTAAAGCGGACGTCACCGTGACGAACTTTGGCTCGAACTCGGTTTCGGTGTTCCGGAGCGACGGCGCAGGTGGCTTCACCCCGGCCAGCAGCTTCGGCACCGGCTCCGGGCCGGTCGCGGTGGTCGTAAGGGACGTCAGTGGAGATGGCCGTCCCGATCTCGTGGTGGCGAACAACACCGCGAACACGGTTTCCGTACTGCTGGGCAATGGAGCGGGCAGTTTCGCTCCCAGGACCGACTTCCCGACCGGCGCCACTCCGTTTCAGGTCGCCAGCGCGGACGTGAGCGGGGACGGTAAGCCGGATCTGGCGGCGGCGAATTACGGGGCCAATACGGTTTCGGTGTTGCTGGGCAACGGTACCGGTGGCTTCGCGCCGAAGATCGATTTCGCGACCGGGACCAATCCCATCTCGGTCGCGATCGGTGACGTGAGCGGCGACGGCAAGCGTGACCTGGTGGTTGCGAACCGGGGCTCCAACACAGTGTCCGTACTGTTGGGCAACGGCACCGGTAGCTTTGGCCAGAAGACCGATTTCGCCACGGGCAATGATCCCTACAGGCTGGAGCTGGGAGACGTGAACGGCGACGGCAACCCTGACCTGGCAGTGCCGAACACTGGCGACAACACGGTCTCGGTGCTGCTCGGCAACGGGGTGGGCGGTTTCGGCGCAAGGACGGACTTCGCTGCCGGGACCTATGCTCGCACGGTCGCGATCGGCGATCTGAATCTCGACGGCAAGCCCGACCTGGCGGTGGCGAATTACTTCGGCAACACAGTCTCAGTGCTGCTCGGAGACGGTCACGGGACCTTTGGCTCGCGAACCGACTTCTGTACGGGCGTCGGCCCGCGCGGGGTGGCGGTCGGAGATCTCAACGGAGATGGCCGGGTGGATCTGGCAGCCACGAATGCCTTCTCGAACACTGCATCCGTCTTGTTCAACACGCCCAACCTCGTCGATGTCAAGCCTGTCCTCATGATGCTGCCGACGAGCTTCGAACTGCTCGCCCCGCGCCCGAACCCATCGCGGGGCACTTGCACGTTTGCGTTTGCCCTTCCCGAAGCGGGACGGGTTCGCGCCGAGGTCTTCGATCTTGCCGGACGTCGGGTGGCTCGCTTGGCGAACGACGAGATGCTCACGCCCGGACTTCATTCGCTCACCTGGAATGGGCGCCAAAGCTCCGGCGCTCGCTTGGCGAGTGGCGTCTATCTTGTGCGAGTCAGCACCGGGAAAGGCTCGGCGACGCGGAAGCTCGTCATCGTGTCGCCGTAGGAATCGCTCGGGTCACCGAACCGCGGCGGTCCGAGCACCCGAGCGCCGTCCTTGAACCGGCAAAGTCTTCAACTTACTGAAGCGATGCAGCACTCTTCAACGAATGACCATTACGCGCGACCTCAGACTCACCCCGGACTGGCTCAACCGCACCAGGTAGAGCCCGGGTGCGAGATCGCCCAGCCGCACCGTGTGCCAGCCCGGCCCACTCGATCCCACTTCGCGCGAGAACACGCTGCGGCCGCTCACGTCGTAGGCTGCTAGCGTCGCGGGCGCGGAACTCGCGAGACTGAAACGCACCGTGAACGGGCCGCTCATAGGGTTGGTCGGTTGCAGCGCGAACTGCGCCATACCGCCTCCCACCGCCAGGGGCGAGCCCGCGATCGA
>JAYSRO010000248.1:0-5857 GCA_043720995.1 Candidatus Eiseniibacteriota bacterium | reverse complement strand
GCAGCAGCACGACCCGCCTGCGCTGCTGGGGTGAGGTGCGATCGCTGCGCAGCAGCCAGTGGGCTGCGGGAAACATCGCCAGGAGGACGGCAGGAAGGAGCCACGGCCGAATGGATTCGGTTCCCCAGTGGCCCAACCGTGGGACGATGTTGTGCTCGATTGTGCAGTACCGCATCGCATCGAGGCCGCCGATTCTCCAGAAACCCAGCATGATCAGGACCGGGAACACCAGACATCCCGCGGCAACCGAACCCAGCGCCCGCGCCCCTTCGCGCACCCTCGCGGCCGCACGGTCACGCGGTCGCGCCAACGCCAGGACCCCGAGCGCGATCGCGAGTGCTGCGAGCAGCAGGATCGTCTTGAGCGAGGTCACGAGCGCGACCCCGAGCAGCAACCCACCCACGAACCCACGCCGCCGCGACCACGGCGCTCCAAGCAACGCGACGAGCGCACACATCCAGGCGGCCATCCACAAAATATCTGCCCGGAATTCGGACGACGTCAGGAGCCACGTGGGCGAGACACTCGCGCCCAAAGCGGCCCAGGCTCCCGTGCGAGGGGACCAGAGCAGGCTCCCGAGCTTGTAGGTTGCCCACAGCGACAGGGCCACCAAGGGCAGCAGGAGGACTCGCCCCCACAGGATGATGTCGGCGCGCTCCCCGAGCGCCCCTATCACCGGCGCCAGGAGCAGGTGAAACAGCGGCGCATGGTTGTCGAACACGTCGCGGTACTGAACGAGCCCCTGGTTCCAGCCCCAGATCACGTGGAGGTGCGGCGGCTCGTCAGAGTCGATCTGGTGGTTGAACAGGGCCATGGCGCGCAACGCAAATTGCGCCACGGTGAGCAGGGCGATGACGAACCATTCTGATCCTGGCTTGACACGAAGCCCGCGCCAAAATCCGCTGCCTGTCCTCGTTGCCGCAAATACCGTCATGAGCCCTATCTGGGAGAGTTCGCGCACTCGCGTGATCGCGCCAACGGCCGTCACACAAGCCATACCCCCCGCCACGCGCTATGTTTCCAATTTGGCGCGCTGGGCTGAACGGCAACTGAACAGACTCGGGCTAGAACCTCACCTGCACCTGCCCAATGAACGAGTCCGCGTTGGCTTGCTTCGCGCCGGTCGCGCGGCGCACGCCTTCAACAAGCAGTCGCACACGGTTGGGTACAATCTCGACGTTAGTGCCGATCGTGGTGGCGCTGACCCGGCGCGCGATGCCGATGGCGGGATGCTGGAAGTCTTCGAGGCGGCCAAACACCTGCACCTGCGGGATCACCCGGAAGCCGCCGAGCAAGTACCAGCCGTAGTCGTCCCTGTTGCGTGCGCGACCCTGCAGGTGGCGTGTGATGTACTCGGAGCGCACCATCGCGCCGCCATACTCGGCGGTGGCCTCGACGCCCCGCGCACGCTGTCGGAGCTGGTGCGCGTGACGCTGCTTCCAAGCGCGAGCTGCGCGAGCGGGCGCACCACCAGCCGCCCTACTGCGAGCACGGTGGAATCGCGGTTGGCGATCGCGTTCTGTCCCTCGCCGTTGAACACGCCCGCGGTGACCGTCGCGAAGGGCCCGAACATGTACTCCGCCATCACCCCGACGTCGTACTTGGGCGCGAGTGAGTCCACGACGGCGGCGAAGTCGGCGGTCTCGAGCGCGGGAACAGGAATCAGGTACTCGCGGCTGAACGGCGTCTTGAATTGCCCGGCGGTGAGCGCGTACGTCGGCATGGTCCACTTGATCGTCGCCTCGCGCAGGCTCACCGCCGCCGGGTTCTTGACGCCCGCGGAGGACTCGAGTTCGACCAATGCGCGATAACTGAAGTGCTGCGGCAGCGTGCCGTCGATTGAGAACCGCGCACGGTTCAGCGCTGCCGACATTCCCGCGCGTTCAATCGCCGTCTCGCGCAGTTGGATGTAGCCACCGACCTTCGGCGGCGGCGGGGTCAACATCTGCGCCGGGGCGGCCGAGGCGAACACGAGGCCCAACAACGAGATCAAGGTGGCGCACGACCATCGATTCAAGGCGTCCCTCCCGAGTTCGACGAATGTCGCTAAAGTTGCTTGAATGAGCGTTTGAAGTACCTCAATATACCCTTAAATAGAATATTTAGGCATACTAACACCAATTCAACGGGCTTCAAGTTGAGAGCCCATCCACCTCAAGTGTTCCGCCAAGGGGGAATTCCGGGCATGATCGGTCGCTGGATTCGGTGCTCAATCGCTGTCGCCTTGCTCGCATTCATTGCCGTCGCCCAGCCCCCCCCCTGCGCGAGCGCTCCGCGGAGTGCACCGACTTCGACGCTCCGCGTGTTCGCCGCGGCGTCCCTGGCGGATGCCTTCGGTGAACTGGCGCACCAGTTCGAGGCAGCCCATGCCGGCACCCGCGTGCAGCTCAATCTCGCAGGATCCCAGCAGCTCGCCGTGCAGCTGGAGCAGGGCGCGCAAGCGGATGTGTTCGCCTCCGCCGACACGCGCTGGATGGACTACGCGCGCGAGCACGGGCTGCTCGCCGATAGCGGCAGCGTCTTCGCGCGCAATCGCCTGGTGGTGATCGTCCCGCGCTCGAATCCCGCGCGCATTGGCAGGCTGCAGGAGCTCACCAAGCGCGGCGTAAAGCTGGTGCTCGGCGCCGAGGCGGTGCCAGTGGGCAAGTACACCCGCGAGATGCTCGCGAACCTGGGCCGCACCGAAGGCTACGCCCCGGACTTCTCCAAGCGGGCGCTCTCGAACGTCGTCTCGGAGGAGGAGAACGTGAAGGCCGTGGCGAGCAAGGTGCAACTCGGCGAGGCCGACGCCGGCGTCGTTTACCGCTCGGACATTGATGCGGCGCTTGCCCGGTTCGTCCGCATCCTGGAGATCCCGGAGGCTGCCAATGTGCTGGCCACCTATCCGATCGCCGTCGTCAAAGGCGCCCACCGGAGCGATGACGCGAGCGCCTTCATCGAACTGGTGATGTCGCCCGCGGGCCAGCGGGTGCTGCAGCGGCGCGGGCTCATCCCGGTGGCTGCCGCTTCGGCGCGCTGATCGCGGCACGCCAGCACAACCGCACAGCGACTCAGGACATGCGGCGCACGCGCTGCGGCGTGACGCCATCAATCCGCGCAATCATGCCTTCAGCCTCGAGCTCCAGTTGCACGACCTTCGTATACCACGCCACCGATCCCGGCTTCGGGAACAGCGCCTTCGGCACCTTGCGGCTGACCGCAGCGACCAACTCCTTGAAGGTCACGCCTTCTTTTTTGCGCGGCACGGACGCCAGGATCGCCTTGCGGATGGGAGCGTGTTTTGCCGCGGTCACTGCGAAACCGGTGCTGCCCTGCTTCACGCTCTTCGTTCTCACGGCGCCACCGCCACATCGCGGTACTTCACGCCCAGCTCGTGGAACAGGAACGCGTAGACGTCCGCGCTGAGCAGGTTCCTCTCCGAGCGCGGCGTGCCGCGGCCGTGTCCTGTGCTCGCGCTGGTGCGCAGCAGGATCGGGTTGGCCGATACGTTTGCGGCCTGCAGCCTCGCCACCATCTTGCGTGAGTGCCACGGGCTGACGCGCGGGTCGTTCGCGCCGGTCGTCAGGAGCACCGAGGGGTACTTCACACCGTCCTTCACGTGATGGTAGGGCGAGGCGGCGAACATCGCCTCGAACTGCGCGCGATCCTGCACCGTGCCGAACTCGGTGATGTTGAATTCGCCGTTGGGTTCGAGCTCTGCGCGCAGCATGTCGTAGACGCCGACGCTCGAGACGCACGCGCGGAACAACGTGGGATGCTGCGCGAGCATGGCTCCCATCAGCAGGCCGCCGTTGCTGCCGCCGCGAATCGCCAGGCGGTTTGCCGAGGTGTAGTGCTGGTCGATCAGCGCCTGGGCGCATGCGGCAAAGTCGTCGAACACGTTCTGCTTGTGCGTCAGGTTGCCGGCGCGGTGCCACGCGTCGCCGTATTCCCCGCCGCCGCGAATATTCGCGACGACGTAAATCCCCCCCTGCTCGAGCCACGTCTTCGTCGTCGGCGAGAACCCCGGCAGCTGGTTGATGCCGTAGCCGCCGTAGCCATACAGCAGCAGTGGCGCCGTGCCATCGAGCGGTGTGCCGCGCCTCATCAGGATGTTCATGGGGACACGCGTGCCGTCCTTCGAGCAGGCAAACACGCGTTTGACCTCGACGTCCGCAAAACTCACCGCCGAACGGACCTCGATCGCCGTGGGAGACATGCGCTCCTGCCCGGCATCCCAGCGCACCCAGCGCGCGGGCTGGGTGTAGCTCTCGATCTGGACCAGCACCAGCTCGCCACCGATGCTGAAGGGTTGCGAGGCGGCGGAGATTTCGGGCAGCGGAATCTCGCCGAGGGGCGCGCCAGCGTGCGTGAACGAGCGCAGCCGCGAGGGGCCACCGTCGATGTAGCGCACCACCAGGCGGCCCGGCGTCGGCGTGACACCGAGGATCGCCAGGGGAGTCTCGGGGATCACCACCTTCGCGGCGGCGAAGTCGGGCCGCGGCCGCGGCACCCTAAGCACTGCCCCGTTCGGCGCGTTGTGCCGTGACAGCAGGTAGAGCGCATCGTCGCCAATCGCTGCGCTCACGACGGTGTCCGCGAAGCTCGTGAGCGGGCGCGGCACGCCGTCCTCGATCACCCAGAACAGATGAGCGCCGCCGTCGCCATTCGACACATCGACGAGCGTCAGCGCGCCCTCGCGCGCGGAGCGCAGCTCGATCTCGGCGATCTTGGGAAACTCCTTCCCCACGACATAGCGGTCCGCCGAGGCATCGGTGCCGAGCGCGTGGTAGTAAACCTGAAGATAAAACGGCAGGTCTGCGTCCGGCCGCTCGCCCCGTTGCGGGTAGCGCGTGCGGTAGAACCCGGTGCCGTCCGCGTTCCACGCCACGCTGCCGCCAGCGGTGCCGCCATTCACTCCGGGCACAACGTCCGGCAACATCGCACCGGTGGCAGCATCGAACACGCGCACGCTCCCCGCTTCGGAGCCGGAGCGCGACAGCGAGACTGCTACGCGCTTGCCATCGAGCGAGGGCACGAAGAAGTCGATCGTGGTGCGTCCTGTCGAGTCGAACGCCACGGGATCGAGCACCGTGTTCTGCTGCGACAGGTCATCGAGTGATGACAGCCGCACGAGCAATGACTGCTGGCGAGGCGGCTGGTCCTTGGTCGCGAAATACGTGCCGCCCGCATAGCGCAGGCCGCGGTACGAGGCCTCGGCCATGTCGGCGAGCTGCGTCACGCGGCGGAGAACGGCGGGACGGTCCGGCAGCGAATCGAGCCAGGCGCGCGACACGGCGTTCTGTCCGTCACTCCAGGCTCGAACGGAATCCTGCGCGCTGTCCTCGAGCCAACGGTAGTCGTCGGCGACCGGCGTATCGAAGTAGCGGTCGACCACGGAGTGACGCGCGGCGACGGGAGGCGTGGCGGCGTGGGCCACCGTGCCGAATCCCAACACTGCGAGCGCCAGCAACTGCAAGACACGCATGGTTCCTCCGTTGCGCCATCAGGGGCGGAGTTCGGATAGGATGAACGAGTGTCGCCAGTTTCCTGCCCGGGAGACGGCGAGGCAAGGCTGAATGCAGCTTCGGCCGGAGCAGACCGCAACCTCGTCCCACGGATCCATTCCAATGCCCAAGATCACCCGCATCCTCGAAACTGCTCTCTACGTCGACGACCTGGAGCCAGCCACGGCGTTCTACCGCGACGTGCTGGGGCTTGAGCTGATGAGCGCGAACCCGCGCATGACCTCGATCGATGCGGGCCACGGCAGCGTGCTGTTGTTGTTCAAACGCGGCGCGACGACCGACGGGTTGACCTTCCCGACCGGCTGGATCCCTCCGCACGACGGCTCGGGGCCCGCGCACTTCGCCTTCGC
>JAYSRO010000247.1:0-2928 GCA_043720995.1 Candidatus Eiseniibacteriota bacterium | reverse complement strand
TGATGGTCTCGCGATAGGCGACGTGTGGCTTCGACAGCACCACTTCGACGCCGAAGCGTTTCTTCATGCGCTCGACCAGGACTTCCAGATGCAGGTCGCCCATGCCGTAGATCAGCGACTCCTTGGTGCTGGCTTCGTAATGACGCGACAGCGTCGGGTCTTCCTCATGCAGACGCATGATGCCGACCGCCATCTTCTCCTCGTCGCCCTTGTTCTTGGCACGGATGCACTCGGCGGCGACAGGTTGCGGGAAGTCCGGCGGGCTCAGCTTCACCTGGCGCGACTTGTCGGCGAGCGTGTCGCCGGTGTGCGTCTCGCGCAGCTTGACCGCTGCGACGATGTCACCGGCGGCAGCACCCTTGCAGTCGGAACGATCCTTGCCGCACAGGTGGTAGAGCGTACCCAGCTTCTCGTTGCGCCCGCGCGTGGTGTTCACCAACTCCTTGCCCGGCTCGGCGTGTCCAGCCCACAGCCGTATCAAAGACAACTCGCCGAGGTGAGCCTCGGCGAGGGTCTTGAACACGGTCGCCGCGAACGGCGCGGTGGCATCGGGGCCGATCTCCACCTCGGCCGTGCCGTTCATGCCCTCGCCCTTCTGCGGGTGCACGTCGAGCGGGCTCGGCAGCACGTCGATGACTTCGTCGAGCACTTCCTTCACGCCCAGGTTGAGCGAGGCGGCACAGCAGAACACCGGTGCCAGGTCGCACATGACGACGCGCTCGCACAGCCCCTTGCGAATCTCCGCCACGGTCAGGTTGCCCGTGGACAGGAACTTCTCCATGAGCTGTTCGTCCCCGGTGGCGGCTTCCTCCAGCAGTGTGGCACGGGCTTTGGCGACTTCATCTTTCAGCACGCCAGGGATGGCGACTTCCTGGCTCTTCTCGTCGGCGCCCTTGCCCGTGAACGTGTAGGCCTTGTTCTCGATCAGGTCGACCACGCCATGGAAGCCGTCGGCCTGGCCGATCGGGATCTGCACCGGCACCGCGTTCAACCCGAGCCGGTCGTGGCAACTCTGCACCGCACCCATGAAGTTCGCGTGCTCCTTGTCCATCATGTTGACCACGATGAGGAGCGGCGTCTTCTCCTGCTTCAGCACCTCCCAGATCACCTCGGTGCCGACCTCCACGCCGGTCGCGGCGCGCAGCATGAGAATCGCGGAGTCGGCGACGCGCAGAGCGCTGTAGACATCACCGACGAAGTCCGGGTACCCGGGCGTGTCCAGCAGGTTGATCTTGTGCCCGAGGTATTCGAACTGGGCGAGCCCGAGATCGATCGTGATCTGCCGCGAGATCTCCTCGGGGCTGTGGTCGAGCATCGTCGAACCGTCGGCGATGCGGCCGATCCGGTTGGTCGCCTTGGCCTGGTACAACATGGACTCAGCGAGCGAGGTTTTCCCGACGCCATGGTGAGCCACCAAGGCGACGTTGCGGATGTTGCCGGTTGCGAACTCCTTCACGCTGCACCTCCCGAGGGGTCGGTGTGTGGTGCCTGCGTCGGGTCGTGCGGCAGTGGAAAGCGGCCCGGCGTAACTTGAAGCAATACCTGAGTCTAGCGCCATTTTTTTGGCCAGGTCAAGACCTCAGACATGCTACCCGATGCGGACTGTGGCGACGGGGCCGCAGACGCTGCAGCCGTGCGCAGCTGGCGCCACCGCCGCGTGCCGTCGGCGGGCCGAAAACGCGGCAACGCGGCGTATTCCACGCGATCCGCGGCTTCGCCTCACCCATCGGTGCGCGGCACGCTCGGTGCATCATGTCGTCATCAGAGAAAAGTGGCGGGCAACAGCAGCAGCGCTTGTGCAGGGCTCGTCAAGAGGTCACCCGTTCCGTCGACCTTCGCTCTCGCGCTCGTTTGACCGCGCGACGAACCGAATCTAATTTCGCTCGGCTCCAGCCGACCACGCTTTCACTTGGTCGGCGCCAAGACCACCCCGAAAGGAGTACCCGATGTCGTTTCGCCAGTCCTTCCGCGCCCTGTTCGTGGCGCTCAGCGTGTCGGCCCTGATGGTCGCCGCGTTCTCGGTCACCGCTTCGGCTGTTCCCGCCAAGGGCAATGCTGCGGCCGGCCAGGCCATCTACAAGACCAAGTGCGTCGCCTGCCACAAGGCCGACGGCACGGGCGGCTTCAAGGTCACCGGCCTGCCCACCACAAACTGGACGCTCAAGAAGACGTGGGATGCCACGCGCACGGACGACTACCTGCGCGATTGCATCACGAACGGCAAGATGAAGGATGGCATGGTCGCGTGGGGCAAGACCAAGCAGCTCACCCCCGCGCAGATCGAAGACGTCATCATGCACATCAAGACGTACAAGGCGGCGGCGAAGTAACTGGCGGCGCAGCGACAGGAACAAAGCGGCGCGTCCCCCGGGGCGCGCCGCTTCTGTTTTCGATCTGCGAAGCGATCCGGACGCACATCGGGTGCGCGCTCGGAGCCCTGCGGAACGGCGCACCGCTCGAGCCCGCTGCGCAGCCCGCCCGACGCTCGCGGCAACCGCGGCGCTAGCGGATCTCGATGGTGTACGGCATGAGCGCCTGCACCCGGCCGGCGGGCAGGGTCGCCATCTCGTACCAGTGCCCTAACGCCGCCAGACCCGGCAGTCGCGTCTCCTCGTTATCGGGCTCCTCGAGCACACCACCCAGCCACCTCTGCACGAGTGTCTTGCGCGGCCGCGGGTAGACTTCGACGACGATGTCGGCGTCGGGATCGATCTTGGCACGCGTGCGTGCCAGTTCAAACGCCTCCTGCAGTCCGCCCAGTTCGTCGACCAGGCCGCGCGCCTTGGCCTGCACACCCGACCATACGCGCCCCTGCCCGACCGAATCGATGACCGCCGGATCCATTTTCCGACCGGTCGCGACACGCGACAGGAAGACACGATAGTACTGGTCGAGGCTCTGTTGGTATCTCGCCAACTCCTCGTCGCT
>JAYSRO010000246.1:0-5867 GCA_043720995.1 Candidatus Eiseniibacteriota bacterium | reverse complement strand
CGCCGCGCGACCAGCAGCTCGAATTGCGCGCCACGACGTGGCGATTCCCGGGAGCAGGCAGCACGCGCATGGTCACGCATGTGCAGGCCGGTGGTTCGCCGTCCGACAGCCTGTGGACGCGATGGGTGGTGTTGGATGCGCAGGGCAGGGAGCTCGGCCACGATGCCCGCTTGATGGGGCTCTCCGCCTGCGACCCTGCTGCGCGTCGCGTGGGCGAGTTCAGCTACATGTTGCCGCAGGGCGCGTACGAGGTCGTCGTGTCATCGCGCGACCAGCACCGCCGCCGCGGGCTCGTGCGCATGCGTGTCGGTATTGATGCAGATCCGCCAGGGCTCGCGCTGAGTGACATCGTGCTCGTGTGCGGTGACCCTACGCAGGCCGTGAATGCGACGTCATTGCGGCTAGAGGCCAACCTCGATGCGAAAGTTCGTGGCACGCGCCCGCTCGCGGCCTACTTCGAGCTGGACCATCTCAAGCCAGGCGCCAACGGTCGCGGCCGCTTCGAGTACGAGTACACCGTGCACCTCGATACCCAGGCCCCGGGCAAGCGGACGAAGCAGGAGCGGGAACTGGGAGCCGCGCCGCTGGTGGCCGCAACGCGCGAGGAGCAGACGCAGGGCTCGCTGCGCCGCCAGTTCGTCACGGTGCCAACGCAACGGCTACCGGAAGGGCGCTACGTGCTCAAAATCCGCGTACGCGATCTCGAGAGCGGAGAGCAGGCGGAGCGCTCGATCGGGTTTGTGAGGGACTAGACCGGCGCCTCCACCAACGCCGCATGCAACGCCCTCACCGCATCGTCACAGCGGTCATTCGGCACGCGCAGGATCATCGCGGCGGGGGTGGTGCGCAGGGCGATCACGCGCACGCCTGCCTTCTCGAGCGCGGACTCGGCGCGCACGGCGGTGTTCGCGTCGAGGCCGTAGCCGACGATCGATACGAACGCCGTGCCGTGCTCGACGTTGAGTTGCCACTCGCCACCGGGGCCGCGCAGTTCGCGGAAGCGGCCATGGAGCGACTCGGCGTCTTCGCGCGATCCTAGCCATGCGATCGCGCCATGTGCGTCGGTCGTCTGCTCGTGCGCCATCAGTTCGAGTTCGGGATAGGCCGCCGCGACTTCGGTGATGATGCCGCGCGCTTCGCCGCGGCCGCCCGAGGTGCCCTCGGCGAGCAGCACCGAGATATCCTTGCGATGGGTGATGGCCTCGACGCGTCCGCCTTCCATTGTCGCCTCCTCGATGCGTGTGCCCGGTGCCTCGTCGAACGACGAGCGGACGGTGAGCGGCACGCGGTATGCCGCGGCCAAATCGACGCAGCGCGCGTGCAGCACGCGGCCGCCCAGGTGCGCGAGTGCGGCGCAGCTGGTGTAGCTCATGCGCGGGATCACGCGGGCTTCAGGGACGATGCGCGGGTCGGCGCTGAAGACGCCCGCGACATCGGTGTAGATCTCGCACTCCGCGGGGCCGAGTGCCGCCGCGAGCGCGACCGCGGTGGTATCGGAGCCGCCGCGGCCAAGTGTCGTGATATCGCGCGTGCGCGGATCGACGCCTTGGAACCCCGCGACAATCGCGACGTGTCCCGACGCCAACGCCGAGCGAATGCGCTCGGGCCGGATCTCGACGATGCGCGCGGCGCGGTGCGGGCCACCGGTGAGGATGCCGCTCTGCGAGCCGGTAAACGACAGCGCGTCGACACCCAGGTCATTGAGCGCCATCGCCAGCAGCGCCATCGAGACGCGCTCGCCGACGGTGAGCAACATGTCGAGTTCGCGTCCGCGCGGGGCCGCGGAGACCTTGTGGGCGAGCGCAATCAGCTCGTCGGTCGTGTGTCCCATGGCCGAAACGACGACCACGGTGTCGTTCCCAGCCGCGCGGGAGGCCGCCACGCGCTGCGCCACGGCCCTGATGCGCTCCGGGCCATCCACCGAGGTGCCGCCGTACTTCTGGACGATCAGGGACATGTTCTGGCAGTCATACGGCAAATGGCGCCTAAGTGCACGTCCCCCTTGGGGTGGCGGGCTTGACGATCCGGGCGTTCCTGCATAATATCGGCGCTGCTCTGAGCTTTGCTTTGAGCGGAAGTAGCTCAGCCCGGTAGAGCTCCACCTTGCCAAGGTGGTTGTCGCGGGTTCGAATCCCGTCTTCCGCTCCATTTTACCGGGGCCGGCACGTGCCGGCCCCGGTTTCGCTTTCAGGCGGGGGTGCTTCGCATGAGCCACTCTTCCCGGCAGGATCCCGCGAAAGTCGAAGCGGCCGTGGCCCAGCTGATCCAGGCGCTGGGGTTGGACGCCCGCGTCGATCCCGAGTTGGACCGCACGCCCGCGCGTATCGCTGAATTCTACGCCGAGGCATTCTCCGGCATGGACCCCGACGGCTCGCCCGACCTGGCCACGTTCCCGCACCCCCAGGGTGACGACCTCGTGGTGGTCCGCGATCTCGAATTCCACTCGACGTGTGTGCACCACTTCGCGCCGTTCTTCGGCCGCGCCACGATCGCCTACGTGCCCGGCGACCGCATCATCGGCATCAGCGGCCCCGCGCGCCTGCTCGAGTGGTACTCGCACCGCCCGCAGCTGCAGGAGCGCATCACCACGCAGATCGCTGATCACATGGAGCGCCTGCTGCAGCCGCGGGGCAGCGCGGTGCTCCTGAAGGCGCGGCACCTGTGCATGGAGATGCGCGGCATCCGCCGCCGCGGCATGGTCGAGACCTCGACGATGCGCGGCACGCTCGCGGGTGCTGCCGGTGTCGCAGCGCTGGGACAGTCGCGCGGCTGATCGAGTGATGTCGCAGCGACCCGAACTCATCATCGTGGGTGGCGGCCCTGCCGGAGTCTCGGCGGCGCTATGGGCGGTTTCGCTCGACCTGCGAGCGCTGTTGATCGACGAGAGCACAGTGGTTGGCGGGACGCTGCATCACATGTACTTCGTCCCGCGCGATGTGACCGGCGTGCGCGGTATGGAGGGCGCGGGGCTCGCGGCGATCTACGCGCAACAACTCGCGGACGTCGGAGTGCCGGTACGCACGGGCGTGCGGATCACGCGCATCGAGGCCGCGCACACGGATTCCATCCCCGGTGAGGATCGGGCTCCCGATGGGGTGCCCGGCGCGTGGAGCACGGCCGGCGCCGATGGCGCCACGGTGGCGGTGATCACTGTCGCGGGGGAGCGGCTCGAAGCCGACGCATTACTCATCGCAACAGGCACGCGACGGCGCCGCCTCGAGGTGCCGGGCGAACGCGAGCTGGAAGACCGCGGCGTCTCGTACTCGGCGAATCGGGATCGCGAGCAATTGCGCGGGCGCACCGTTGCGGTCGCCGGCGGCGGGGATGCTGCCTACGCGAACGCGATGATCCTTGCGCGACTCGGCTGCGTCGTGACGCTGGTGGTCCGCGAGAAGCCGCGCGCGCGAGCTGAATTTCAGGCGCGAGTTGCGGAGTTCCCGAAGATCCGTGTGCTGTCGCATACGCGAGTGCGGGCCATTGAGGGGAGTACCAAAGTCGAGGCGGTTGCCCTCGAGGGAGCCGCTGGCGCATCGCGCCTTCCCGTTGATGCCATCGTGATCAAAGCCGGGATGCTGCCGAATTCCGAGTGGCTCGGCGACGCCGTCGCGCGTGATGCGGAGGGTTTCATCACGGTCGACGCGCGCCAGCGGGCATCACTCGCGCGAGTTTGGGCGGCCGGCGACATCGTGCGGCCTGCGCTGCCGTCGATTGCTGTGGCCGCGGGCGGCGCGGCGCTCGCGCTGGCGGATATGCGCGCGGAGTTGAAGGGCGCGAGTTAAGCTAACTCAACACCACAGGCCCCGGGGCCTGTAACGCGACACTAAACATGAAGCGCTTACTTCGTCCCCTGGTGTTCGCGCCGCAGCAGGTCATTCACGGTCTTCACTGGGTTGAACACGGTGAGGGGCACCTCGACGAACACCGTGTTCCAGTGCGCCATGCTGCCGTTCCACAGGCCCGGGCGTTCGAGCGCCACAAGATTGCGGCCCCCCGCCGAACGTTGCGTCACTATGGCCGCGGTGTGATCGACGAAGCGCTCAAGGTCGTGGCGTCCGCCCGCAGCGTCATCGAGCGCGCAGGCGAGGAACACGGGATTGAAGTGCGTCGCCGCGCGGAAGATCGCGAGCTGCGCGGCGTCGCCAGCGCGCACCTGCGCGCTCTCGACGATCTGGCGGTTCACCTGCTCGCCCGCGCCGCGCACCCAGAACGGGCCGCCGCCGGGTTCGCCGGTGTTGGGCACCATGCCGCATACGCGCCATGGGCGGTCGAGCAGTGCGCGCATCGATTCGCGCGAGGGCGCAGCGGTGCCGTGATGCGCGTTCTCGGGTTCGAGCCCGGTGTCGATGGCGAAGTTGCGCGCATCGCCCACGGCGTTCGTATCGTTCGTGTCGCGCAGGCGCCGCACCAGCGCATGGCTGCGCTCGCGCAATTCGCACAGGCGCCCGACGATGGCGCGCGTCCATTCGATCGTCGGCGCGCGATAGGGTTCGGCGGCGATGTTGTCGATGTTCTTGATCATGGCCAGTGGCACGGCCGAGCGCGCGAGGTTTGTGAGCAGTGCCCCGTGTCCGGCGGGCCGCAGCACGAGAGCACCAGTGGAATCGCGGAACGGCGCTCCCGACTCGTCGATCGCCAGCGTGTCGGTGCTCGGCTCCTGCGTCGAGAACGCGACGTCGTAGCGCGGCGCTTTCGCCGGCGCTTCCGCGATCAATCGATCAAGCAGCGCCCGAAAACGCTCGAGGTGCTCCGGCGACACGGTGGACTGTAGGCGGACCTTGCCATCCGCGTCGGCGTATAGCTGCGCGGCTTCGGCGAGGTGTTCCTCGAAGGCCGTGCGCGGGCCTGCCGCACTCGCGTGGAACGGGATCAGTCCCTTTGGCAGCGCCGCGAAATCGAGTGCGTCTGGATCGAGCAATGCAGCGAGCAGCGGGCGATAGGGACCAGCTGGGACGAGCGCCGCCAGCGAGCTCCCTAGCCGCGTGACGGCCTGCGCGAGCGCGTCGTGGAAAGCGAAGCGCTCGATCCCATCGACGAACGCGCGCAACGCACGCCCTTCTTCGCTACCCGCGGCAACCGCGGCATCCAGCTCGGCGCGCGTCCACTCGCGCGCATCATTTCGGCACGCGAGCAGGTCGCGAAACATGCGGCTCGCGGCTCCCGAGGCAGGAATGAACGCTGACAGTTCGCCACGCGCGGCTGCCTCGTCGTGGCGCGAGGCAAGTCGCGCGCGCGCTTCGTCGTCCAGCCGTTCGATGCCGTCACCAATTGTGCAGGGCCGCGCGAGTTCCAGCGCGGGTGGCGGTTCGCGGAGCTGCTGCAACTGTCGGTGTGCTTCTTCCGGCGCAATGCCTGCTGCGGCAAGCCGCGCGAGATCGCTCGGGTTCAACGAAGATTCTGGAGTCATGGGCACCATGGTGGGGCAACCTAGCATTGGCGGGCGCCTGCGACGAAGCTGGGTTGCGCGGCTGCGGCTGCGCCCGCCATCCGGGCGCGCCGTACATTCGCACCCGCGCGTCGTTTGCCCGCACCCCGCGCCGCCGTCATCATGCACTGACAAGCCGCCCGCGCCCTCTGGGGCGCCCGCGACACTCCTGCACACTGATCCCGCCGTCCAAGGCCATCGGAGCCGCACGCATGCACATCCCGTTTACGAAATTCACGCTCTCGAACGGCCTCGAAGTGCTGGTGCACGAGGACCGCTCGCTGCCCATCGTGAGCGTGAACACGTGGTACCACGTCGGTTCAGGTGACGAGGAGCCCAAGCGCACCGGCTTTGCCCACTTGTTCGAGCACATCATGTTCATGGGCTCGCAGCACGTGCCGACGGGTGACTTCGACATGCTGCTCGAGACGGCGGGCGCCAACAA
>JAYSRO010000245.1:0-5873 GCA_043720995.1 Candidatus Eiseniibacteriota bacterium | reverse complement strand
CTGCTCGCTACTCCCCGCACAGGCCCCTCATGCCTCCTCCCCGCGACGGCTTCTAGAGGTAGGCGAAGCCGAGACGCTTCAGGGCTTCGAGTGTCATGAACCCGCGATGACCGGCCACTGCGACCTCTAGACGGACAATCTTGCGGACCAGGGCACCGCCATCAACTTCGATGAGTTGAAGAACAGCCGAGGCGAATTCAATTTCGTCACTTGCTCGAATTCGGACGACGTCTGCGCGATCGGACTCCGCCGTCGGGTACAGATCGATGGCTACGGAATCAGCGGCGACCGAGTCCCGGGCGCAGTCCGTGTAGTCCGAAAGGCTCATCGCGAGGCGGTCACCTGGCCGGGCAGTCGGTGGCAGCCACGGCTCAAATTCAATGCTGGAGTCGCGGACCACTGGCTGCAGCCAAGTGTTGTAGGTGATGCAGTTCTCGCCCCACCATCCGTCGACGCTATCCGATGACGCTGGGTCCCACTCCAGCAAGTCCCACTCGCTCGACGCGCTCAAACCATGGCCCCGCAGCCAGAAATACCTGTGGTCCGTACACCCCCCCGCGGGCTCGCATGGCAGCTCATACGCCGAAATTGCGACCACCAGTCCACCCTTCCACGGGGCCCCCTGCGCCGAGAAACGGTCGCAGCAGTACGAGCGCTCGGGGTCGGTCGAAGCGTCGATGTGGTAGTCCGACATCCCGCCCCGCTTCAGCACTGCGCCCTTCGCGTTTACGACGTCGTAGTACACGAACTTGGGTTCGATCGCCGCGGAATCGTCCAGCGTATACCCCTTCTCCCCGTCACACGACTCCGCGCCGCACGTCGGAACCCATCCGCCTCGCACATAGATTGAGTCGCCCGCGAGCACGCCGCGCCACAATGTATCGACTACCGAGTGCGCAGGAAGCTCCGCGATCGCGCGGCGCGCCGGAGTCTGCACGGGACGTGGCCCGGCCGCGGCCGCAGCAGACCAACACGACATCACGATCAGCCCGACGAACGTGGTGCGAGCCAGGTGACGGTCGCTTCTCCTGAGTGATGGCATCGGGCGCCTTTCCAGAGCAGTTTCGTGGCAGTAGCGGCGGTGCCGCGGGACCCAGCGATCAGGCATGACTTCAAGAGCCAAGCAGGAGCCCTCAACGCCAACTAGGAAGCAGCGCCCTCGTCGGCGTGCGTGATCGCGTTAAGCGACAGGCCCTCGTGCCGCAGGCACCAGAACCCCACGACGGTCACCGGGATCCACTGCCCTGCCCAATAGAACCACGAGAACGGAATCGCGACATGCTTGGTGATTCCGAACAGCGCCAGCCCCGCCACGCACGCGATGTTCAGCGTTCCGATGTAGCCCGGAGCGGCGGGGACCATGATACCGATGGCGGTGATCACCAGCATGATCAGGCCGCCGTACCACGGCAGATCGATATGCATCGACCACATGCTGACGGTGAGGCATAGCGCGAACAGACCGAACGTGATGAACGAGAGCAGGAACACCCAAAGCAGGCGTGGCACGTCGCGGAACAGGCCAAGGCCCTTCACGAAGTGCATCATCCCTTCGGCGAGCCTCGGGCGGACCGATTCGGGGAAGCGCGAGGTCACGGCGTTGATCATGCGCGTCATCAACTTGGGCGTGCGTTCGATGATCACCAGCACCGTGGTCAACCCGACGCAGCCGAACAGCAGCACGGCGGCTCCTGCATTCGTCAGGCGCCCTGCGGCGCTGGTGGAGGCGATGGGATGCACCCACAGGGCGAGCCCGAAGATCACCAGCAGCGTGATCATATCCACGACGCGCTCGACTACGATGCTGGCGAACAGTGTGGATTTGGACAGCTTCTCGCGACGGCTCAAGACCATAGGGCGCACGAACTCGCCGAGCCTGAACGGCAGCAGGTTGTTGGCCATGAAGCCGACCATCGTGGCGCTGAACAGGTTGCGGGCCGGCACCTTGTGCTCCGCCTGGATCAGCCAGCGCCAACGGTAAGACCGGACCCAGAAGGCGGCGAGCGTGACGCCCATGAGCAGCAGGAACCCCATCCCCCGCGACGCTCGCAGCGCATCGAAAACGTCAGCTGGATTGACCTCACGCAGCGCCCAGTAGACACATACCGCCGAGATCAGGAACCCCAGCGCGAACAGCAGGCGCTTGTCCTTCATCACCGCGCCGCCTCCCCGCCATCATCGCTGCGAATGGGGGTCGCGGTGCGTTCTTCCAGCGTGCGGCGCAGCAGCGCCAGTTCACGCGTGAGCAGCAGGTTTTCATGGGCTAGGCGCGACAGGCGCACCGATACGTAGAGCAGCAGGATGACCGTGAAGCCGATGCCGGCAGCGAACACCGTCGAGCTCTCGTACATGATGCCGAGCGCGCGCGTGACGGCCTGCAGCACACCGGTCGAGAACCCCAGCAGGGCGATGCCCGCGGTCGACAGCAGCCACAGCAGCGAGAAGTCTTCGGACAGCTTGCGCCGCCGCACCAGGTCGAGCACGAACATCGCGAGGCCCACGGCCGCCATTGCTGCGATGAGCTGTGTGCGCGACAAGAACATCCGACGCCCTCCGGTGGACCAGCGCTCAATCTGCCGGAGTCTAGCGCGGGCGTTGCAGCAGCGCCATCAACGACGCCAGCAGGTTCTTGTAAGGGTAGTACAGCGATTTGCCCAGCGTGTAAAACGACTTGCCCGCCACGCGCTCGTGCATGTGCGCGGGCACCTCGAGCAACCTGAACCCCCTCCGCGCCAGCATGATCAGCAATGGCGCATCCGGGAAATCGCGCGGGAAGTCATGCTGGCAGACTTCCATCGCCGCGCGGCCATAGGCGCGGAAGCCCGAAGTCGTGTCGGCGATCCGCTGCTTGAGCGCCAGCCGCACGAGCCCCGAGAACAACAGCATGCCCATGCGGCGCGTGAGGGGAGCGCGGTACCCCGTGGCGGTCACGTAGCGCGAGCCGATCGAGACATCGCAGCGGCCCTCGGCGACCGGTGCCACCACCGCGGCCAGGTCCTTCGCATCGTGCTGGCCGTCCGCGTCGAACTGGACCGCCACGTCGTAGCCGTGCTCGATGGCGTAGCGGAACGCCGTCTGCATCGCGCCCCCGACGCCCAGGTTGAAGGCGTGGCGCACCACCGGGATGCGGTGGGCGCGCGCGACTTCAGCGGTGCCATCCCGCGAGCCATCGTCGATGACGAGCACGTCGAACTCGGGCGCATCGGCACGCAGCTTGGCGAGTGTCGCGGGAAGGCTCTCGCACTCGTTGAGCGCGGGGATGACGACCAGGGTGCGCGCCAAGGCGTTCGAGGCGCGGGCCATTAGGCGCCGACCTTGTACTCCTGCAGGACAACGCTGATCGAACCGACGGTGACCTTGCTCTTCATCAGCACCGGCATGCGGCGGTCGTCGTCGGTGATCCAGATCACCAGGCGGCCCTTCTTCTTGAAGATGCCACCCGCCTTGAGCAGCGGCTCGATCGCCACGCAATCGAACTTGCCCGCCGGCGTCTCGATGCGTTCACGCCCCAGCACCTTCACCTCGAGCGGCAGGCTCTTGCGGCTCGCGTGGTAGTCGAACACGATGCTGCCGCCCAGCGGCAAGCTCTGCGTGCGCACGTAATAGAACGAGGACAACGCGTCCTGGACATGCGGCGGGATCGGGTAGGTGCGCCCGTCCGGGTACGTCGCCTCCATCTTGTCGTAGTCGAACCCGATCTCTTCCTTCGCGCGGAAGCCGCCCTCGCGCCGGTTCTCGGCATAGCGGCGGCTGAACGCACCGTCGAAGTCCCAGTCGGATTCGATCTTGTTGCGCACCTTGTAGAACGCGCTGAAGAAACCATTCGATTCCGCGCGCGCCTGCAGCCGCAGCGCCGGATGGCCCTTCACGTCCTGCATGGAAGGCACTTCGAGATACGCCGAGCCTGCGTGGATCGGCCCGTACTGCACCGAGAACTTGAGGTACTCGCCCACCTTGAACGGATGCGCCACCGCCGGCAGCGTCTCGACCGTCGTGGGCACCTTCACGTTGGAGCTGATCGACGTGTCGGGCGCGGCGTCCGCGTCGTCGTCCGGCGCCGAGCCACCCAGCACCAACGCCACGGCCACGAGCAACAGCCCGGAGCACAGGCGGGAGACGAAATTCATGGATTTGAGCGGTCGCGGGAAACGATTATGAGCGTTGGTCATTTGCCCTTGGATACTGCAAATCCGCGGCCGGAATTCCCGGTCCGTGAAGAGTTGGCACTATGTGCACGGTCCTGACGACTGTCAAACCTTGTGTTGTGGCGCGGCTGAGACGGGCTAACTTGAAGCGCTGCAAGGGGGCACGGGATTACGCCGGACGCGGCTGTGACGTGGCGGGTGGCCTATAGGTTATCGGCGCGGGTGGGGCAAAACGTGACCGCTGGGGCGGCCGGCGATGCGCTGGGGACACAGGAGTGGCGGTGGTGAACGGATGTCGCCTCTCGTGCACTTCGGGACATCCCTCACAGCCTTCGCACCGCTTCAGCGCCGCGTTCCAGTGGCCGCCGTGGTCGAGGCAGCGATCAATCGGATCGCCGACACGGAGCACGAGAATCGCCACAGTCACACCAATCACAGCAATCGACACGATCCAGACGGTCCGGCTCACCTAGCGACACCGAGCCTTCATATCACCCAAGGCGCCACTCTCCACGTTGATGGGAGCTACGAACTCACCACTCCCGCATCAATCGCCCAATCCGTCTCTGTAATCCCCGGCGCCGCAGCCGGCCCAATCGCCGACAGGCAATAGGTCCCCGGCTGCAGGAACGTCTTCGCCGCCTCGGCCACTTGCTCCAAGGTCACGCGCTCAATCTGCGCGACGTGCTCTTCCGGCGACGCGTAGCGGCCCAGATAGATCTCCTCGCCCGCCAGGTGGTGCATGCGGCTCGAGACGCTTTCCTGACCGATGATCAGGCTGCCGCGCAGTTGTGCCTTGGCGGCGGCGACTTCGATCTCGGGGGCGTTCGTGGTGATCAGGGCTTCGAGTTCGCGGCGAACGAGGTCCAGCGCTTCGCGGCCGCGCTCGGGGGCGACACCTAGGTGCACTCCCATCATGCCGCAGTCGCGATGGAAGTCGGTGGCGGAGTAGATGCTGTAGGCGAGGCCGGCGTCTTCGCGCACGCTCTGGAACAGGCGGGAGCTCATGCCGCCTCCCAGCAGCGCGCTCAGCACGGCGAGCGGGTAGCGGCCTTCGTCGCCGAACGACAGGCCACGCGTGGCCAGCGACAGGTAGAGCTGCTGCAAGTCCTCACGCGTCTCGATCTTCACCGTAGGCGTGAATGAGGGCGGCGGAGTCGACAAGGGCGTGTCCGGGTCAGCCGGCAAAGCGAAGTGCTTGTCGACCAGGTCCGCCAAACGCGCGTGATCGACCTCTCCCGCGGCGGCAATCACGATGTTCTCGGCGCGGTAGCGGCGGCGCCAGTAGGTTTGCAGCATGTCGGGCGTCAGGCCGGCCAGCGTCTCGACGGTGCCCAGAATCGGGCGGCCGAGTCCGTGATCGCCCCACATCTGGGCGGCCAGCATCTCGCCCACGCGATCATCCGGGTTGTCCTCGGCGGCGCAGATTTCTTCGTGGATCACGCTCTTCTCGCGCTCGACTTCGGCGGCGGAGAAGCGCGAGTGGCACACGATATCGGCGAGCACGTCGACGGCCTCGGCCAGGTGCTCCGACAGCACGCGCGCGTAGTAGCACACCTGCTCGCGGCCGGTGAAGGCGTCCATGTGGCCGCCGAGTGATTCGAGGCTGCTGGCGATGGCGCGCGCGTCGCGCGTCTCGGTGCCCTTGAACACCATGTGCTCGATGAAGTGCGAGATCCCCAGCCACTCGGGCGGTTCATCGCGCGCGCCATTGCGCAGCCACACGCC
>JAYSRO010000244.1:0-2939 GCA_043720995.1 Candidatus Eiseniibacteriota bacterium | reverse complement strand
TTCCCATCGACATCGCGGTCGCGCATCGACCCTCGTAGGCCACCTGGTACTTGCTCGGATCGGCGTCAAACATTTTCTTGGCGTCGGCGCTGCTGAATAGGAACCGGTGGCCGTCGAAGACGCTGAAGATCTTTGGGTCGCCCTTCACTGCCTTGCCCATGGTGACATAGGCGACCGGGCAGTAGCCCTGTATCGCGGTGTGAACCGACTTGCCTTCCTTGCTGGCGCTGGCAATCCCGACGGTGACGGTCATAAGCGCAGCAACCAGCAACGGAATGAGACGACGCATGATTCCTCCTCGGCTTGGTGCGACGTGAATGTCGCGCAATGTAGTCTCGACGGGCTCGGACCGCGGCTCGTGACGAAGGCTCCGGTGCCCGCCCCCAACTGTGGGTGCAGCGGTGGCCGTGTTCGTTACAAGCGATCCTCGACACCGGCCCCGCGGTCCCGTCGGCTCCGTTTCACCTGACCGCGTGGCGACCGCAAGTCGCCACAGGTGGCGGGCTGCGGCGAGGGCAAGCGCCCCCCGGGGCCGTTGTCCTCCGGTTCCGCTCCGTGTTGAATTACTCTTGGGGCTTCCGGGTCTGCCCATGGAACTGCGTCATCAAGTTGTCGGAAGGGGGCGTCGCAGCCGGGCGCGGCAGCGCACGCAAGCTGAGTAGCGTCAGCCGCAGTTGCTCGATGTATGTCTTACACCCTTTGCACATCGCGATGTGGGCGAGTACCGCAAGCCGCCGCCGCCAATTCAGCCGTCGCTCCAGAAAGTCGTCCGCGGCTTTCGTGACTTGGTCACAGTTCATCATTGGGAACATGGGCTCATCGTCTCCCGGCGCGGGCCGAGGTCCCCCTGAGGGTGCCCTCCTTCATGTAACGGTCCAGCGCCTGTCGCACGCGGGCACGCCCCCGGTGCAGGAGCACCCTCTGGCTGGTGCCGCTCAGCCCGAGAATGTTACAAATTTCTTCGCCGCTCAGGCCCTCAACGTCTCGCAGCAACACGACTTGTCGCTGGGATTCGGGCACCTCGCACAAAGCTGCTTCGATCACCGACAGGGTTTCCTTGCTCAAAAGGATGGATTCCGGGTCCTCCAATCCCCAAGGCGTTGGTAAAGCAACCCACATGCCGTTGGAGCCCATACCTGGCTCATGGAACTCCTCGTCGTTGCCCGATGCAACTGCCGGACTGCCGCCACCTGCAGCCACTTGAGCTTGGCGATGTTCGCGGACTGCGAGCCGGCGCACTTGGTTCACGAGGATTCCAAACACCCAGTTTCGTAGCGGCGAGCGGCCTTCGAAGCTTGCGATTCCGCGGATGACGGCCAACCAAGTTTCCTGGACGGCTTCCTCGATCACGGCATCGTTGCGCGAGAAGGACCGGGCCAGGCGTGCGAGCCGCCCCCCGTACTCTGCCACGATCGCCCTGAAGGCCGTCTCGTCGCCTGCCCTCAGTCGGGTCGCCATCTCCTGATCGTGCACCCGCGGACTCCTTGCCCGACCTGTCCATCCATGCCGACGCAGCACGAGGCCCTCGTCGCATCGGGACGCCGAGAGTGCTGCTAGCCTAACTCTAGCATGGTGGCTCTCGTCTTCCAGAACGGCCAATTGGATCAACGAGGGACGGCGGCTTCGCGGGCAGAATGATGTTTCGCTCACGGTCTGGGGAGGGGACGCGAGCAGAGTGAAGCGCTTCGGTCACACCGATTTCATCCCGACCCATCACAGCTAACGCCAGGCTGGAACCCTGTGGTCTCCGATTATCCCTAGGCTCCCGAAATCCCTACCAATTCCCCCCGCCCTCCTCGTCGTCATTCGCCTTCGCCGGATCGGGCGGGAACAGATCGAGCGGTTCGGGCACGCCGCCAGCTTCGAACTCGTCCTCGATCTCGGGGCCCTCGAGCGCAACCGCGGCAGCCACTGGCGCAGGCTTCGCTTTCATCGCCACGACCTTCGCCGCCGCGCGCTTCGCAGGCTTCGCGATCTTCGCGCGTTTCGCCGTCACCTTCACGACGCGCTTCTTCACGACGCGCTTCTTCACCGCGCTCTTCTTCCCAGCACGCTTCGCCACCGTCTTCCGCGCCGCACGCTTCGGCGCCGTGCGTTGCTTTTTCGCTGTCTTCCCGCGCGCCGTCGTCTTCCGCCGCGCCGCCGCCTTGTTCTTCGCCGGCTTCCGCTTCGCTGCCTTCTTCTTCCGCATCCGTGGCCTCCTCAGTGAGAATGGCTCCCAAGGGTCGCGTGTGCCCGCAGAATACTGCTCCCAGCCGTCACGAATCCCCTGAAAACCTCCATTCACCGACGCCCAACCGCCATTCACCGAATAGGCCGCCTCCGAACTCCAATAGCTGCCGTAGATTAGCTGTGGGCCGGGAGATCCCGGTCTGCACGAGGCCCGTTGGCTTCGCGGGGCAAGCGCTCCGATTCACCCCGACCGGATCCGCGCCGAGTACGCGAGGAGATGCCCCCTATGGACACGCCGAGCACGTCGAACCCGCCGATCACAGCACCGGACCCCGGCTTCCAACCGCGCTTCACGGGGCGATTGATTCTTGGTCTTGCCGTCATCCTGGTCGGGGTGTTGTTCCTGCTCGACGCGCTCGATGTTCCGGGCATCGGGGACGTGTGGCGGCAGGTGAGCCGCATGTGGCCGGCCATCTTCATCATCATCGGATTGGCCAAGCTCATCAATTCGGGCACCAACGCGGGTCGCTTGAAGAGCGCGCTCTACTTGTTTCTCGGCGCGGGCCTGCTGGCCAACAACTACGATCTCATCAGCATCAGCCTGTGGCGGCTGTTCTGGCCCACGATCATCATCATCTTCGGGGTGCACATGCTGACGCGCGGTACGCGAGTCCGCGGCGTGGGGCGCTACCGCAGGGGGGCGGGGTTTCCTGATCCCGCATCGGCGCCGGCCGATACCGGCGCGCACACCAGTGCCTTCGCCATGA
>JAYSRO010000243.1:0-5915 GCA_043720995.1 Candidatus Eiseniibacteriota bacterium | reverse complement strand
TCACGACCTCGGGCACCGACCTCTACATCACGGGCTACACGCAATCGCCGAGCGGATTCCCCACGCTGAACCCGGGCGGCGGTGCCTACTTCCAGGGGGCGTATCAGGGGGGAAGCGCCGACTGCTTCATATCGCGATTCACGCTGTCCGGAGTGCAGACGTGGTCGACGCTCTACGGCGGCGCCGGCAACGACTACGGCGATCAGCCCGTCGTCGACGCCAACGGCAACCTGTTCGTGTTCGGCGACACGGACTCGCCCAACCTGCCGACGCTCAATCCCGGCGGCACCGCCTTCTTCCAGCCCGCGCTCGCGGGGAACGGCGACTTCTACATCCTGAAGTTTGACGCCGCGAACGCCCGGCAGTGGGCGACGTTCTACGGCGGTACGGACCTCGAGATGACGGGAGGGTCCGACCGTCCGCTCGCGATCGATGCCCAGGGCAACATTTATGTGACGGGGATGACCGTCTCGTCGGACCTCCCGGTCTTGAACCCCGGTGGCGGCTCGTTCTACCAGGGCACGTTCGGCGGATTTCGCGACGCCATGATCGGGCAGTTCAGCAACAACGGCACCATGCTGTGGTCGACCTACCTCGCCTCCAACCTGGCGGACTTTGGTACGGGCGTATCGATCGGCAACACGGGATGCCTGTTCGCGACCGGCGAATCGAGCGCCACCAACAATTTCGTCACCGTGAATCCGGGCTTTGGCGCCTTCTACCAGGCCGCGAATGCGGGCAGTGACGACGGCTACATTACCAAGTTCTGCTCGCCAAACTCGTCCTGCTGCCTCGACTTCACCTGCGTTCCCGTGTTCACGCAGGCCCAGTGCACCGCGATGGGGGGCACGGCGTTCTATCCGAATCAGCCGTGTTCGACGGTGGTCTGCACCATCAACTGCAAGATCTGCGGCAAGAAGTTCAGCGACTTGAATCGCAACGGCGTCCAAGACGTCGGCGAGCCCGCCCTGCAGGGCTGGACTATTCAACTGTTCACGCCCAACGGGACACTGTACGCGACGACCACCACCGATCCGTCCGGCAACTACTGCTTCAACAACCTGCCCTGCGGCGCGTGGAAGGTGGGCGAAGTGCAGCAGCCGCTGTGGGTGCAGACCGCGCCATCGCCCAGCGTGTACTCGCTGAATCTCGGCACCGGCACGACGCAGAACGGTGTCGACTTCGCCAACTACTCCTGCGGTACGACGGTGGGCTGCCCGCCGGCGCCACCCAAGCTGGCCGCGTGGTGGCCGTTCGACTTCTCGCCCGGCGCCACGAGCGCGAGTGACGCCACGCACCTGAGCCCGCCACGCAACACGGCGGAGCTTCACCTCGACGCATCGGGCGGCTCGGTGCCCGGCTTGCTGTGTCTAAATTCGCCGACCGACTACGCCCGCGTGCCCAATGCGGATCAACTCGGGCTCCAGTTCGCCGGCGGCTCGTTCTCCATCGCCGCGTGGCTCAATGTGGCCTCGAGCACCGTCGGCCCGCGCGCGATCGTCGAGAAGCGCATCAAGCTGTCGGGAACGACCTTCGACAGGCGTGGATGGGCGCTCTACCTCGTGGGGACGCAGAGCCATCTCGAGCTGGGCACGGGCGAGGCCACACAGGACGTTGCCGGTCCCGCTGTGACGCCTGACACGTGGTCGCATCTCGCCGTGTCGATCGACCGTGCCACGCACCATGGCCGCTGGTACTTGAACGGCAGCCCGGTGGCCGCGTTGGACTTCGTTCCGATCGACGGGCTCGTCTCGAGCAACGCCGACCTCTATATGGGTCAGGTGAGCCCTGCGTTTGGCACGGCACCGGCGTTCCAGGGTTGCATCGGCGACCTTGCCCTATTCGCCGCACCGCTCGATGCGGCGACGGCGAGCAAGGCCGCGGCGACTGGCCCTGGGGGCTGGTGCCCCGAGTGGGCCGCGATGCCCGCGGTGACCTCGATCTGCCAGTCGCAGGCTTCCACGCAGGTGTGCTTCAACATCTGCAACAACTACCCGACGGCCCAGAGTTATCACTGGTCGCTCGCCGGACTGCCGGTGGGACCTGGGTGCACCGTCGCCGGTCCCACCCTGTTCAGTCCGCCGGCCGGAGTGGTCACGGTTGCCGCCGGGAGCTGTTCACCTCCCATCTGCGTGACTATCACCCGACCCGCCGGGCTCATCGCACAGAACGCTACGTCATGCTTCGCGCTCACGTTCATCAACGACGCCACCGGGGCGTGCCGCGTCAAGACCGGCACGTTGCACGCGGACAATTCCTGCTGGTGCGCGACGCCGATCCCGAGCGGGCTCGTCAGCCTCGCTCCGGGAGTTGTGGGCGCCACCATCGGGATCGGCATCCACGCCCCCTGCGATCCCCCCACGGCGTTGGCCTACCAGATCCGCGCCGTGTGGCTCGATCCCACGACCGAGGATCCGCTGGCGCTGGGCCTCAACGGCCTGCCGCCCGGTACACCGGTGACGGGAACCCTGAACTCCGGCCGCGGCAGCGAGCAGCAGTTGTTCGTGAATGCGACACTGCCCGGTGGCTACGACGCGGCGGCGCGCTACGAGGTCGTTGTGGAAGCTGACGTGGACGCGGATGGAGTCGTAGACCCGCTGTGCGGCACCGTGGTGGCGCCGACGACCTACAACGGTACCGAGTTGGTTGGCGTGACTCCCGGCTCCACGCTCGAGTCGAGTGTCCGACTACTCACGAGCCCCAACCCGTTTGTGGCCGGCACGACGATCAGACTGGTGCTGTTGCGTCCCGAGGTGACCGAACTCGGCATCTTTGACCTGGGCGGACGCCTGGTGCGCAGGCTCCAGCGCGGACAACTCGCGGCAGGGCCACACGGGTTCGAGTGGAACGGCCGCGACGATACGGGCCGTCGTGCTCCCGCCGGCGTCTACTTCGTGAGTCTGGACGGCCCGGATCGCCGCTTGCAGGCGAGGCTGGTCAAGCTGCAGTGATATGGAACGACCCCAGGTCAAGGCGCTTGTTGTCTCCTGCGGCCACCCTTCGGGGTGGCCGTAGTCTTTGGCGCACGTGGGCACTGAGAGGCATCCAAGGGCACGCGAAGGAACGCGAAACGGGACCACTCGTCCCGTTTCGCGTGGATGTCGTGCGTGCTCGTCGTATATCAGGTGAACCACTCTTGCGCCGGCCGACCGAGAAAATCCTCAAGCGGGACTCCGGTGTCGCCCACGAGCCAGACCTTGGATTTTGGGTAGCGTTTCCGAAACGCCGCGAGACCGCTTACACGGTCACTGCGCCCGCTCTTGACCTCTACCGCCCAGGTCTGGGCACCGTGGCTGACCACGAAGTCCACTTCTTCGCCCGCGTCTCGCCAGTAGGTGACGCTCCACGGCGGCCCCTGCAGGTGGTTCAGCAGATGCGATCCGACGGCATTCTCGATCAGCCTTCCCCACCACGGGCCATCCGCGAATGCCTGATCGAATGACTTGAGCGAGGTGGCGTTCACCAGTGCGTTGTTCCAGAGGATGAGCTTCGGACTGCTTCCTCGCTTGCGTTCCTGGCCCTTCGAAAAGAGCTCCAGGCCACTCGCAAGAAACGCGGTCTCGAGCAGGCGCAGGTAGTTCGCGAGCGTGACGGTATTGCCGGCGTCGCGCAGTTGGCCGAGCATCTTGTTGTAGGAAAGGATTTGCGCGGGGTACGTGGCGGCCAGCCCGAACAAGTGTCGCAGCAGCGCGGGTTTCGTGATCGTCTGCATTTGTAGGACGTCGCGCGAGAGCACCGTCTCGATCAGCGAATCGGCCACGTAACGCTTCCACTGCAGCTCGTCGTCGGCCATGGCCGCCGCGCCAGGATATCCGCCGAAGTAGATCCAGCGGTCCATGTCCCAGCCGAACGCCTCGCGACATTCGGGCCAGGACCAGTGCGTGCAACGATGAAGGAAGAAACGGCCGGCCAAGCTCTCGGTAAGGCCGCTTTGGACCAAGAGAGCCGATGATCCAAGAAGCACAGGGTACACCTTGACGCCGGCGCGAACTTCCGCGTCCCATAACCGCTTGACGACTTCGCTCCAGCCGCGAACCTTTTGGATTTCATCCAGCACGAGCAACACCCGATGCCTGCTCGATACCGCCTTCGCCCGAGCCAGCCGCCACTGGGTTTCGATCCATTCCGGAGGATGGGGCAGCGGCGCATCCGCGGACGCGGTATGGCTGGGCCACCCGAGCCGCTTCTCGACCTGGCTCGCGGCGGTTGTCTTCCCCACCTGCCTGGGGCCGATGACGACCTGAAGCAAGGGCGGCCTTCGTCTGAGGGCGGCCTCGATCTCGCCTACCACTGAGCGTTCGAATTTCATGGTGGCATCCTACCGTATACTCAGTGGCTGAGCAAAATTACTCAGTGGCTGAGTACGGTGTGCTGACGAGGTGAGCGAGCGGAGGATTGACCTCGCGTTGCCGCCCTGAATAGTCTTCCCTAGGAGGAGGATTCCAGATGAGTGCTCACCGAGACGGCCCCTGTCCTTGCGGAAGCGGCAAGAAGTTCAAGAACTGCTGTCTGCGTCGCGAACAACACGAGGCTCAACGGACAAGTTGCCATGCCACGGCGCTTACTAGGGCCCTTGATTGGCTCGGTGCCCGCTATCCGGCCTCCGTTCGTGCGGCGATCCAATCGGGTTTCGCTTCCATGGCGAACGACGCCTCTCCCGTGCAACTGGGTGAGATCTCCTCCGAGTTGCGGGAGATGTTCCAGATCAATGCCATGGAGTGGTTGCTGGCGAGAGGCGAGATCCTGATCCGACGACAGGGCACGCCATGCCTGCACCGCGTGAGCGACTTGGTGCTAGGCCCGGACGGGCCGGTGCTCACACTGGCGCAACGCGATTTCCTGGAAGAGATGGCCCGTCGTCCGATCCGACTCTACGAGATTCTCGAGAGCCGGCCCGGGGATGGCTTCGTTCTCAAGGATGCGCTCGATTCCGAACTCCCCGTGTATTCCGTTCGTGAGCTCTCGGGCTCGCGGCAACTCGTGCAGTGGGACATTTTCGGAGCCCGTCTCATTGCGGTCGACGACCACTGGGAGCTCTCGGGCTCGGTCTACACATTCGGTACCCAGGGACCTGAGCTGGTTCAGGACATCCGCGAGGCGCTCGATAAACTAGACGCGGCGTTTCCGGACGACGAGGCGCGCTTGGATCGGTTCGTCGAGCGTACGGTCATCGCCGGCTGGCTGGTCCATGTGACAACTCCGCCGCCGCCGCCCCAGCTGGTGGACCAGGGCAGTGGTGAGCCTCTCATGCTCATCACCGATCATTACGAGGTTCTCGATTGGCATGGGCTGGGGAAGGCGCTCGAATCGCAACCCGATGTCAATGGGGATCGCACGAAGGGATGGACACGATTCGTTTCGCTGGGAGGGGACACACGAAGATCGCTGCTCGCGATCAATATCGGCGCGGCCAAGTACCGGATCGAGCCGTTCGCCCGAACCCTGGGACTCGCCGACGAGGGCAAGGCATGGCTCCAGCAGTTGGCCGGCGATTCGATTCGCTTTCTCGATCGAGATGTCGTCGATCCGGTGACGATCTTGTCCGAACGCTATCGGAGCTCCGGCCGCGGGAATCGCCGCGCCTCGGAATCGCCCATTCCCGCCGCGCAGCAGACACGGATCTACCAGGAATTCTATGAGCGCCACTACCTCAACTGGGCCGACGAGTCCATTCCCGTCCTTGAGCGTGGTCACGCTGTTTGATGGCGATGTGGTCACGCATTCTGAGGGACCGGCGTGGAGTTGCGTGCGGTAGCGGTTCTGGGGCGGCCGCGCTCGGCAGCGGCGGGAACGGCGAAGGTCTCGAGGTAGAGCTTTTCGTCGAGCTGGCGTGCACCGGCCTGGATGGCAGCATCGAGCAACTCGTTGGCCATGGTCATGAGGATGCGGTAGTTGCCGACGGCGTGTTCGGCCAG
>JAYSRO010000242.1:0-14911 GCA_043720995.1 Candidatus Eiseniibacteriota bacterium | reverse complement strand
GGGCGCCCCCCAAACGCTGACGGTCGAGGCGCACGTGCTGCCGTTCTCGATCAGTAGCATCACGCCCAACTACGGCGGGCAGGCGGGGACGGTGACCTGCGACCTGCGCGGCGCGGCGCTGCGCGACACCACGCATGTGTACCTGCGGCGGGGTGACACCTTCGTGGCTGAGGCCCAGGTCGTGTTCGTGAACACGACGCAGCTTCAAGTCAGGTGGACTCTCGCGAATGTGCAGGAAGATCTCTACGACGTGGTGGCGGTGAATGGCGCGGACGAGGTGACGCTGGTCAGCGGCTTCAGGGTCCAGCGCCCGACGGAGCTGGCGGTGACGATCACGCCGGACCAGCCGGACGTGGTGCGTGGCAATGGCACCGGGTACTACACGTTCCGCTTCCGCAACGAATCGAACCAGGACATGCCGCACCTGCGGGCGCGCCTCGCGTTCCCCGCGGGCTCGCAGTTGATCGCGCTCTCCGGCGATGCGCGGCTCAAGCGCCGCAGTGACCTGCACCCGGCGTTATTCGAGCCGGTCACGGGCGACGCCGATGTGGTGATGGACCCGGCAATCGGCGAGTCGCTGCGCGTGGCGGATCTCGAGGCCGTGGGCCTGTCGCCCGGGCAGGAGTTGTCGTGCACCGTGGGATTCAAGAACTTCCTGCGGAACCCGTACTCGGTGCGCGCCTATGCCGAGGGGTTGGAGCCGGATGCCTACATTGACCGTGCCCTGGCCCGGATCGAGGTGGCGCGGCAGCGGGTGCTGGCGCACCCTGAGCAGGCGAGTAGCCCGGCGGTGGTGCTGGCATCGGACGCGCTGACGTTTGCCGAAACGGCGTTCGCCGGCGCCTATGTCGCCACGGGACTCGTGAGTGCGGGGGAACGAGATGCCTACCGGACCGCACACGGTGGTCTGGTGACCACGGGAGCGACAGGCCCGCAGGCGCCGGTGTCGCTGCTGAACGAGTTGGCACTGGGCCACGCCTGCTCCATTCCCGGTGGATCACCGGAGTGCCGGCCAAACGCGGCCCCGACCGGTTCGGCGATTCCGGCATGCGTGGCGACGCTGGTCGATACGCTGCCGGGGGATGTGTACCTGCCGGAACGCTTGCCGCTCGGGTTGGCGACTTCGTTGGCGGTCGGCTACTCGGTGACGGTGTCGGCGGACACGCGCGTGGTGACGCCGTGCGACCCGAACCTCATCACGGGTCCGGTGGGGTATGGACCCGAGCAGTACGTGGGCCAGGGGCAGGCGATGTCGTACCGCGTAGACTTCTCGAACGACTATGACAACGCCGAGGCGCCGGCGCAGGTGGTGAAGATCGTCGTGCCGCTGGACAGTGACCTGGACGCGTCTTCGTTCCGGCTCGGCAGTCTCGGGTTCGGGGGTGGCGTCTACACGTTCACGCCGCCGTCCGATCACCTGACGGACTACACCGTGGAGTCGAACATCGCTTCGTTGGGTGTGATCGTCCGCATGACGGCGGTGATCGACGTGGCGGCGCAGCAATTGAAGTGGACCTTCGAGTCGCTCGATCCGGTCACGCGGCAACCGCCGGCGAGCGCCAGCGTGGGCTTCCTGCCGGTGAACAACGGCACCCACCGTGGGGAGGGTTTCGCGACCTACACCGTGCGGCCCCGCACCGTCGCGGCCACCGGGACGATCGTGACCGCACAGGCCCAGATCACCTTCGACCGCAATGCCCCACTGCTGACGAACACGGCCACCAATCGTGTCGACAACGCGCTGCCCGCCAGCACGATCGCGCAGGATGTCCTGCTGCAGCCGGGAAACCTCGCGGCGCTGCACTGGCACGGCTCCGACACGGGCACGGGCGTGAAAAGCTATGCGGTGTATGCCAGCAAGGACGCCAGTCCGTTCGTGCTGCAGGCGTCCGATATCGCCGATACGGCGTTGACGCTGCCGGTCGAGTCGGGCCATCGCTACCAGTTCTACACACGGGCCACGGACAACACCAACAACGTCGAGCCGGCGAAGGCCACCGGGGAGGCCGCGACCATCGTGCCCGTGGTCGGCGTGACGCAGCCGGGCGTGGACTTGCCGGTGCGCTTCGCGTTGTATCCGAGCTTCCCGAACCCCTTCCGTCGCGCCACGACGGTCCGCTTCGACTTGCCGGTCGACGCGCCCACGCGGCTCGAGATCTTCGACCTCCAGGGCCGTCGCGTGGCGATGCCGCTCGAGGGCAAGGTGATGAAGGCGGGGCGCCACACGATCCAGGTGGGCTCGGCGGGGATGCGGGCGGGCGTGTACTTCTATAGGCTCACGGCTGCGCAGTTCGTGATGACCCGGAAGATGACATTGGTACGCTAAATCGTGATTCGACCTCGTGGTTCAAGATGGGGCGACGCCTGCCGGCTGCTGCTCCTGCTGCCGCTGTTGCTGGCTGCGCCGCAGGCGCATGCCGAGTGGCAAAGCATTCGCGCATCCGACGGGCTCGCGGATCCCAAGGTGTATTCCATCCTCGAGGACGGTACGGGAAGCATGTGGTTCGGCACCCCGAACGGGGCCAGCCACTTCGATGGACTGCGCTGGTCGACCGAACGCGCCTCGCTTCCCAATCCGAGTGTCTTGTCACTGCTCGAAGATCGCAGCGGTGCCGTGTGGTTCGGCACCGACGATGGTCTGGCGCGGCGTGATGGCAGCCAGTGGTTTACCTATGGTTATCCGGCGCAGTTGCCGCAGGGGCAGGTGAATGCGCTGCTTGAGGACCGCGCCGGCGATATCTGGATCGGGACGTCTAATGGGGTGGCCCGGTTCACTCCCGGCACCGGCGCGTTCCATCCAGAGGGAGTGGGTCAACTGGTCTACAACGTCGTGGACCAGATCGTGGAAGACGCTGACCATAGTTTGTGGTTTGGCACGCCGAACGGGGTGAGTCACCGTGACCTGAACGGGGTGTGGACGAATTTCACCACCGATCTCACCGCCCTCGCCTGCGACAGTGTTCTCGCGGTGGCGCGCGCCGATGATGGGGCGATGTGGTTTGGAACCGCGCGTGGCGCGTTCCGTCATTCGAATGGCGCATGGACGCGGCTCACGAAGTCCTCGGGCATCGATACCGTGCTGGTGACCTCCCTGGCTTCCGACCACCGCGGCGGGATGTGGCTCGGCGGAGCGGACGGGTTGATCCACTACGCGGGCGGCGTCGGGCGGCGTTATACCGCGACGACCAACGGGCAGTCGTTCCAGGAGATCACCACGCTCGACGTGGATCGCTCAGGCAACCTGTGGGTTGCGACGCGCGACAACGCCCTGTTCCGGTATGACGGCGTGGACTTGGAAAACAACACCTCGACATGTACCGCTCCGCCCAATGTTCCGTACCTGAACTCTTGAACGCGAACTCGGTTGAAGGGCTGGACGTCGGCCGCCAGGGCATTGTGTGGGTGTCGACCTACGAAAACGGCGGCCTGAACTATCTGGATCGCTCAGGCAGTTGGCGTTCGCTGCGTCCCACGAATGTGCCGCGAGTTCCCGCGACCTCGCCATTCCTGATCGAGGATCGCAGCAACACCGTGTGGTGCGGTTCGAAGGGTGAGGGACTTGCGAGCCTGGACTCCACCCGCAAGCACTCCGTGTTTTACACGCGCGCGCTCGGCTTGCCGAGCGACTCGATCTCCGCGCTGGCGCTGGACGCCGCTGACCGGCTCTGGGTGGGCACCGCCAATGGTCTGGCACGTTACGACACGACAGGATGGGCGACGTGGCTGGCGAATAGCGCCCCCGGCACCGACAGCATTCGCGACATCGTCGAGGATGGCCAGCAACGGTTGTGGATCAGTTCATCGCGTGGCCTCTACTCACTGGATCCCACGCGCACGACGCTCACGCGCATGACCATTGGCGACCCTCTCGCAGACAGCCTCATCAGCATTCTCGTGGCGGGACGTAATGGCCGCGTCCTCGCGGGCACTCGCAAGGGGATCTCCGTGCTGGACCAGGGTGTGTGGACCAGCCCTGCGGGAGGATGGGCGCCGGGGGACAGTGATGTCACCTCCCTGATGGAAGACCGCCAGGGCAGGATCTGGTTCGGGACCTATCTCGGCATCACCCGCTACAACGGCAATGGCTGGGATCACTTCCCTACCAGCGTCCTCGACAACACGCCCATCAAGGCGCTGCTCGAGGACCGCTCTGGCGGCATCTGGGCGGTGCGACAGACGAATGGTGTCGTGAGATACAACGGCGAATCGTGGCGCGGGCTGTCGCAGAGCGGTGATGGGCTCATGTCCAGCCAGATCACGGGCGTGGTGGAGGACACGCAGGGGCATCTCTGGTTCCCCGGTCCCTGCGGTCTCTCCCAGTACTCGCCCGATCGCACCGCTCCGCAGACGCTGATTCTTTCCAAGCCGCCGCCGCTGATCCCCGTGGGCAACGTGCAATTTGTGTTCGGCGCCGCCTACGGCGAAAGCGCGGACCTGGAGTTTTCGACCTCGTGGGATGGCGTCGACTATTCGCCATGGTCACCCTCGGTCTCATTCAGCCGTGAGGGTCTTCCCGATGGTAGGGACACCCTGCGCGTGCGCGCGCGGGACTGGACGGGCAACGTCGATCCCACATCCGCGATCTACGCATTCGAAGTCGATGCCACGCCACCCGAGGCCGTGTTGTCTTCGCCCACCTGGAGCCAGCCCGTGCGGGGCACGATCGAACTCCGTGGCACGGCGCAGGACGCCCGCTTCGCCGACTACCGCGTCGAGGTTCGGCGCAGCGGCCTTTCAACGTGGACCGGCCCCGGTGTCACCCTGCTCAACGCGGACACTCTTCAGGTGCACGACGGGCGGCTCGCGACCTGGGACACCACGGCATTCCCCGAGGGACTCTACGACGTGCGCCTCGTGGTGCGGGACAGTCTTGGCCTGATCGGCCCGAGCCTCACCATGGTGATGGTTGACAACCTCGCCCCGTACGCGGACGTGACCTCGCCGCGGCGCATTCCCGCAAGCGGCGGGGACGTGTATTCGACGCTCGGCGAAGTCCATATTTACTTTCCGCCTGGCGCGCTCACCGCGGGAGACAGCGTCTTGATTGTTCCAGCGGATGCCTCGCCTGCGCTCCCGGCTGTCGTCAACGCCTACGGTATCGCGTGGCAAGGCGCGGCACTTCGCAAGCCCGCCATTCTCGAGATGACGCAGGGCGACTCGACGACCATGCTTTCGGGCGGGGAGATCGAGATCCGGCGCCTTGCCGACGACAGCACGTGGGCAGCCGTTGGCGGCACGCGCGATGCGCTCAGCGGCAAGTGGTCCGCGCTCATCACTTCGCCCGGCACCTACGCACTGATCCGTGGCAGCGACAACACGGCCGCACGGACCACGTTGTCGCCGCTCTCGATGTCGCCACGCGCGCTATCGCTTTCCGGTGGTTACGGGGGCGCCTCGATTGCCATTGGGTTCTCGCTGGGACGCCCCGGCACGGCGAGCCTGCGGGTGTACAACCGCGCGGGGCATTTCGTACGCGAATTGGCGAGCGGGGTGTCCTTGAGCGCGGGCGCCAACATGATTCGCTGGGACGGCCGCGACCGCGATGGCCGCATGGTTCACGAGGGTCTCTATCTCGTGAGCGTCGAGGCCATGGGGACGGTGCAGACCCGCACCGTAGCGGTCGTGCCGTGACGTCGCTGCGTCGCGTGCCGCTGCTCGCGCTGGGAATCGTGTCGCTCGCATTCATTGCGTCGCTCTGCCATGCCGAGACCGCCGAGCAGGTTCCCGTCGGCGTACGCGCCATCGGCATGGGCGGCGCCTATTCGTCGCTGGCGGACGACGCGGCGGCGACGTTCTGGAATCCCGCCGGACTGGTGTGGGTCGGCCACCAGGAGCTGATGTTCACGCAGGCCGACCTGTTCGGCGCGGGCATCCATGATCACCTCGCCGCCTTCTCGCTGCCGGTCTCGCCGAATTCCGCACTCGGGATGGACTTCTATCACTCGGGCTACGAGGACTCCGAGCTCAACTTCGGCGAAAGCCGCATCGATCTCTCACTGGCGCTGCGGCCGCGGCCATGGCTATCGGTGGGCGGGACGGCGAAGTACTTGACGCAATCGTCCGACATCGACGGAAATTCATTGGCGCGAGGTTCAGGTCGCGGCATCGACGCCGGGCTGATCGCCACCCCCATCGATGGGCTGCGGCTCGGGGTGCTCGCGCGGGATATGCTCGACGCCCGGCTCAGGCAGGACACGGGCGGAAAATCCGACGTTCTCTACCCTGGCTCGCTGCGGGTCGCGGGCTCCTACGCGTGGCGCCACCTCGCGACGGTGGCGCTCGACATCGACCACCGCTGGCATGCCGGCCTCGAGTGGACGCCGCTCGAGGAGGCAGCACTCCGATTCGGCATCGATGATGACCGTCACGATCCGGATGGGGCGACGTTCAGCTATGGCGTGGGGCTGCGCAAGAGCATCCTGCGCGTGGACTACGCGCTCGTCGACCACCCCACACTGAGCGCCACGCATCACCTGAGCATCGCGCTCAACGTCAATCTCAATCCCTCACAGATCAAGATCGAGAAGATCCAGTCCCGCGACGTTTACGCTTCGCTCTACCGGACCTACGCGCACGACACCTTGGCGACCGTCCAGATCCGCAACCTGAACAACCGCCTGATCGAGACCGACGTGAGCATGTTCCTGCCTGGCCTCATGGCTGCGCCGACGATTCAGCGTAAGGTGTCGCTGCGTCCGGGTGTAGTGACCGAAGTGGCCTTGCGGCCGGTGCTGTCGTGGCCGCTGCTCGAGCGCAGCGGCGATCACCCCGCGCAGCTCAATGTCAGCGCGACGTACCAGGGCCGCCGCCTGCCACGCACCGAGAAGTCGAGCGCGCGGCTCACGTCGTATGGTCCCGGCGCCATCGACTGGAGCGCCGGTGTCGCGCAAGCGGCCGCGTATGTGACGGCGCGCGATTCGGTCGTCGGCGGATTGGCGCGCAGCGCCGTGCGCGCTCTCGCGCCACAGGAGATAGCCAGCTTTGGCAGCCGCAACCTTGCCTTCACGGCGGCGCTGTTCGATTGCCTGGGCCAGCTGCGGATCACCTACGTGCCCGACCCGAACAATCCGTTTTCCTCCGTTTCGGAGGCGCCCAAGAGTGTCGACACGGTCCAATACCCGGGTGAGACGCTGCACAAGCGCACCGGCGACTGCGACGACACCAGCGTGCTGATGGCCGCCCTGCTGGCGAGTGTGGGGATCAACACGCAATTCGTCGACGCGCCGGGTCACCTGTTCATCCTCGTGGACAGCGGGATCGACGCGCGCAACCGCATCGGGCTGTCGCTCGACTCCACGCGCACGGTGGTCGTGGACGACGAAGTGTGGATTCCCCTCGAGACCACCGCGATCAAGCACGGCTTCGCGGAGGCGTGGCGGCTGGGTGCCCAGTCCTATGCGAGCTGGGACGAACGCGGTCAGCTCGAACTTGCCGATGTGGCGGCCTCACAGGCGACCTACGAACCCGCGGATGTCGCCCCCGTGGGCGTCATTCCGGAGGTCGACGCCATGGACCTGTCGACGCGGATCGGATCCGATGCGACGCAGGTCGTGCAGTGGGGCGACGAGTTCCGCGACGGTGCGTTCCCCGGCTGGCGGGACATGCTGGCGATCTCGCCGGTGGGTCTCGATCGCACCGCGAGCGTGCTGTTTGCCGCCGGGCAGTTCGAAGCGGCGCAATCGCGGCTCGAGTCCGCGGTGCAGATGACGTCAGGTAACACGCTGTTCCGTAATCACTTGGGATTGGTGCTCGCGGTGCGCGGTGCGCGTGACTCGGCGCTGGCGCAGTTTGAGCTGGGCCTGCGAATTAACAATTCGGATCCCAGCCTTTGGCTCAATCGGGGTGTACTGCTGTATGACGCGGGCGATTCAGCTGCCGCCGTGCAATCGATGGCGACCGGCATCATGTGCGCCGGTGGGAGGGATGAAGTGACGCGGTGGATGACGCAGTTGGGTGTTGCGGTCCGGCAGGACGAATCGCAGCAGCCCGTTGCGGACATGGTTCGCGGTTTGGTGGACGCAGCACGGCAGCTGGCAGCGGCAGGTCAGGTGGGCAAGGATGGAAGCCGCCCGGGGGCCAAGGCGCCGGTGAACAGGACTGCACTGGGAACCACGAGCACGAGCAGCAGAATCGACTTGAAGCTGGCGCTGTACTGGAAGGAGTAGGGGGACGGATGCTCACTTTACGCAATGGCTGGATGCTCCCGGCGCTGTGCGCCCTGTTGTGGACGGCGGGCGCCACGGCCCAGCCGGCGTCTACGTCTTCGCCCTCGCTCTCCGATCAGCGCAATGAATACGGCATCACGCTGGCGCTCAAGGGGCAGGCGGCCCGCGCCGAGTCGGCGTTCGTGGCCCTGCTGTCTTCGCCAACCGCGGATGCGCGCGCCTTCAACAATCTTGGCAATATCCACTTCCTCCGCGGGGAGTTCGACGTTGCCCTGGCCTTCTACGACCGCGCGGCGCGGGCCGACTCGCTGGATGCCGGCGTGCAGCTCAACCGTGCCGCGGGGTTCATGATGAAGGGCGATGAATATCATTCTCGCGAAGCGGCGACCGAGGGCGTGCGGCTCGCGGGCGGCGAAGCCGCGGCGGCGCGATTGCTCGGATTGAAGGCCGACGACGCCAAGCCGAAGCCCCTGGCGGCCGAAGGCGCCTGGCTGACGAAGGACGAGGTGCGCGCCATGATCAACAGTGCGCGCAAGTCGGTGCCCGCGGAGTCCACCCGGACACAGGCCACGCGCGGCCCTGCGCGGGGCGCAGGGTCCGGGGCGAGCCCCGCCAGCACGAAGGCCACCGCCGGCAAGCCCAAGCGCGCTCGTGGCGCATGGACCTCCGCCGGACCGCGGGGCGCCGACGGCGCGGACGCGGCCATGGTGCTGTACTGGATGCGTTGAGGGCCTGAGTGGCCGCCGCTCAAGTTCGCCGCGTGTCCCCATGGTTCGGCGCGGGGGCGGCACTCGTGTGCTGGGCGCTGCTCGCGTTGTGTTTTGTGTTCGGGGCGTTTCGCACCCTCGATCTCAAGCTCACCGACGCCCGTTTCCTGCTCCGCGGAGTGCGTGCCGCGGACGACCGCATCGCCATCGTCGAAGTCGATGACGCGACGGTGCGCGCCTATGGCAGTTGGCCCCTGCCGCGCGTGCAGTATGCGGCGCTGTTCGATGTGCTGAATGAAGGGGGGGCCTCGGCGATCGGTGTCGACCTCCAGTTCCTGGGCGAGGACCGCAACGACCCGTATGCCGACCAGATCATGGCGCGCATCAGTTCCGGGTTGCCGCGCATCGTGCACTCCATGAGTTTCCAGCACGGTGAGCCGGGAACCGACGAACAGTCCCTCGCGATTCGCGACTCGGTTCTGCGGCGCCTCGCCCGGCACGGCATCCGGGATTCCCGCCTTCCTGCGGCGGAGGTCTCCGGTGCCGCGCTCCCGAATCACTGGCTCACCGACCTCGCGCCCGCACTCGCGCACGTTGACGTGGAGGTGGACGGTGATGGCACGGTGCGGCGCCTCCCGGTACTCGTGCGCTACGGAGACCTCGCGATCCCCGCGATGGCGCTGCGGCTCGCGTCAGCCGCCGATGGCGACACGCTGCCCCCGCAAATCGTGGCGGCGCCGGGCGGGTTGCGTATTCGCTGGCGCGGGGGCCGCGGGTTATTTGTGCCGGTCGATGGCAATGGCTCGACCGCGATCGACTTCGCCGGCGGCCGGCGGGCATTCCACAACATGTTCCCGATGATCCGTCTGTTGAACTGGTACAACAGCGGGCAGCTCGACAGCTTGAGACACGCGGTTCAGGGGAGAATCGTGCTGGTGGGGACCACGGCGGCCGCCGAAGTCGCCACGGATCTCGGCGCGGATCCGTTCTCCGAGAACGCTCCGCGCATGTTTGTCCACGCCAATGCGCTGGATTCGATTTTGCGTGGCCGCTTCCTTCGCTCGGTCCCAATGCCGCTCTATGTCGGAGTGCTCGCGCTCGTCGCCCTGCTGATGGGTTTCCTGTTCGCTTCGCTCGCCGTACCCGTGGGTGCGCTCGTGGCGCTGGCGGGCGCGGTAGTGTTGTTCGGAGTCGATCTCGCCCTGTTCGCATGGACCGGTGTCGATGCGCCGCCGACGATGGCGCTGCTGCTGGGGCCGCTCGCCTACGCCGCGATCGCGATCTATCGTTACGTGTTCCTCGACCGCCGCAACCGGGACCGCGACCGCGAACTGGAGCTCGCGCGCAGAATCCAGCAGAAGTTGCTCCCCGTGACACCGCCGCAGAGCGAGGTGGTCGATGTGCACGGCTTTAATATCCCGGCTCTCGAGGTGGGCGGCGACTATTTCGATTGGATCACACTCGAGGACGGCTCGCTGCTGCTGGCGCTGGGCGATGTGTCGGGCAAGGGCGTCGCCGCTTCACTGCTGATGTCGCACCTGCGGGCATCGCTGCACGCCGAGAGCCGCGCCGGACGGGCGCCGGTTGAGATCATCACGGCGATGCACCGCTCGCTGAGCCGCGCCGTCGAGCCGGGCCGCTTCGCAACCTTCTTCCTCGCCAGCATTTCTGCCGATGGCAGCAGCATCACCTACTGCAACGCCGGTCACAATCCGCCATTCCTGCTGCACGGAACCAACATTGACTTGCTAGGCGCCACGGGATTGCCGCTCGGCATGATCGAAGACATGACCTACGAGCAGGCGGAGCACACCTACGAATCGGGCGATGTCCTGGTCGTCTACTCGGATGGCGTGACGGAGTGCCCTGCGAAAGGTGAGGATGAGGGTGAGGACTATGGCGACCCGCAGCATGAGCGTTTCGAATCGCTGGCCCGCCGGCTCGTGGCCGAGGGGAAGGCGCCGGAACCATTCGGCAAGGCAATCCTGGCCGATGTGACCACCTGGTGCCACGGCAAGCTGGGCGCCGATGACATCACCATCGTGGTCGCCCGCCGCCGCTGAGTACGAGGAGACGCCCCACAGCGGCCGTGCAGCGGAAACCCAGTATTGACGCTCCGAGCGGGTGGGAGTCCACTTGTTCTCGTTAGCCCGATTCCGCGTCGCCGCCTGGCGCTGTTATTCCTTTCCCCCAAGGAGGTTCCCATGAAACGTGCGCTACTACTGTCCGCCCTGCTTTGCATGGCGGCCACCAACGCATTTGCGGTGGGATGTGATCTCACCGTGTTTGCGTGTCCCGGGAATGCGGGCGCTTCGAATGACGCTGGCACGCTCGACTGCGCGGGCGGCCAGGTGCTCACGCTGCTGGCGACGTTCCAGCCGGCGGAAGTGATCACCGACCTCGTCGCGGCCGATTGCATCCTCGACTTCTGTGTGCAGGGGGACGTGACGGGACCGGCGAATTTCTGGGATATGGAGACGGCGAATTCTGGTGCTCTCAACGCGACGCCCCAGCGTCCGGCAACGGGGTGCACGGGCTACCTCAATGCGTTCGGGGTCGCCAACTCGGGGTCGGCGTTTGCCGCTGCGCGCCGGACGGAGTCTATGGTGCGCATCGCCACGACGTCCTACCGACCGAGCAATGTATCCGTCAACGTCAACGCGAAGGTATTCGCGATCGCTCTCACGATCGACGCGGGCACCTCCTTCGAGGCGTCGGGCAGCCCCGTGTATGGCTGCACGATGCCGAACGGCATATCGTTGGAGCAGGTCGTGCCGGGATCCGCGAACAATAATCCCGTGACGACGCTGACGTCGGGATCGCAGATGCTCAACTATGTATTCGTGAATGGGTCCGGTGTCGTGACCCCCACGCAACGTCACTCGTGGGGCGCCTTGAAGGCGATGTATCGCTAGAAGATTCAAGTCGCGGGGCCGGCGAATGTCTTATCGCCGGCCCCGCGTGAGTTTCAGGTCTCGCATTGCCGCTGAAGCGGGCGAGTTGCGCCGGCCAGTGATGGCCGGTCGTTCCACATCACCAGGAGTGCCCCATGCAGATCGCGATCTGGATCGTCATCGGAATTGTGGCCGCTGCACTCGCGCGCGGCATCATGCGCGAGCGCAGCTTTGGGTTGCTCGGTGACCTGATGCTCGGGTTGCTGGGCGCGATCGTGGGCGGGTGGGTGTTCCATGCGCTTGGCTTCAACAGCCCGCACGATCTTTTGCGACACGCGTTTGTCTCGCTCGTCGGCGCCGTAGTCGTGCTCGGCCTCGCGCGCTGGCTGCGTCCCGTGGTGCGTGAGACCGAAAAGTTGCTCGGAGGCACCGGCGAGGTGAGCGATCTCGAAACGCACATCCGGCGGCTCGGCGAATGGGAGCGTCGCGTGCTGGAGCGCACCCTCAAGGGGCCCACGCCGCTACGCGACCCGAACGCCGTCTACGATGCCACGCTGACGTTCGGGCAACGCCTCGCCGACAAGGTTGCCGCGTACGGCGGCAGCTGGCTGTTCATCTGCACGTTCCTGGTGATCATGGGCGCATGGATCGCCGTGAACACAAACGAGCAGATCCGCTGGGACCCCTATCCCTTCATCCTGCTCAACCTGATGCTGTCCTGCCTCGCCGCGTTGCAGGCGCCGATCATCATGATGAGCCAGAACCGCCAGGCCGTGAAGGACCGCCTCGATGCACGCACCGACTACGAGGTGAACCTGCGCGCCGAACTGGAGATCCAGCGGCTGCACGCCAAGCTGGACGCGCAGCGCGCGGGCGAGTGGAAGGAATTGTTCGAGCTCCAGCAGCGGCAGATTGAGTTACTCGACCGGATCACCGCGCGCATGACCCAGTGAACTACTGGGGCGGTACCGCGCCGTCGCCGGGCCAAGGCGAGTCGCTCACGCGCTTCAGGTCCATGTCGAAGAAGCGCACCGGATCCTGCTCGCCCATGATGCGGTCGCCGACTTCGTGCCAGGTGCTGTCGGTGATCGTCGCCGTGTAGCGGATGGTCATGGGTCCCAGCGGGATCTCCCAAGCATAGCCATCCTTCGCCGGCACTAGTGCGAAGTCGCCGGACATGCCCTGCGCGTACGAGTGCAAGTTGAACGTTTTGGCCTTCGGGTCATACGAAACGATGCCCAGCGCGTTGAAGCCGGTGGTGCCGTCCGCATTGTAGGCGCGGCCCTCGAGCAACTTCAGCGATCCGTCGAGCAGCGGCCCAATGCGCTCCGTCTGCGTCACGTCGTGGCGCGCCCCCGACGGAAGCACCGTCCACGCCGGCCCGCGCCAGATTCCATCCATGAACTTGAGCTGCGCCATGGCGGTCTTCTGCGCGGCAACGGTGATGGCGGGATCTGGCCGGCCCTGCGCGATGGATGACGTGGCGAAAAGTGCGAGTGAGAGCAGGGCGCACGACAGATGGCGGAGCTTGGGCATTGGGGACCTCGGGGGAGTGTGGGCGCGCTGGGGCGGGAGCCGTGACCCTACAATAACAGCTCATAGGGGCCATGAAATCCAGTGGAGGCGCCACTGCTTTTCGCGAAAACCAGTGGCGCCTCCACTGCTTTTCATCCTGCCCCTCATGGCTCCCGCACGTGAAGTGCGCCATTGCTGCCGCTCCCACAGGGGATCACAATGTGAACGTGGCGCGCCGAAACCGCACCCCACCTACGCGGGGCCGCGGGGTCTGTCGTGTGGCGGGCCAACCACTCCCAAGGAGGTCCCGATGAAAGCTGCGCTACTTCTGCTGTTGCTGTTGTGCGTAAGGGTCGTGAACGCGTTCGCGAGCGGCTGTGACCTGTCGGTCGTCGCTTGCCCTGTCATTCCCGGCTCCTCGCACGAGGCCGGCATGCTCGACTGCGCGGGAGGGCAGGTGCTCGCGCTGTTGGCGACGTTCCGTCCCGCGGAGCCGATCACGGACCTGGTGGCTGCGGACTGTATCCTCGACTTCTGCGTGCAGGGCGACGTGACCGGGCCCGCGAGCTTCTGGGACATGGAGACCGCCAACGCGGCGGCGCTCAACATTGCCGGCGCGCGGCCGCTCACCGGGTGTTCGAATTACCTCAATGCATTCGGGGTCGCCAATTCAGGCTCTGCGATCGGGGCGCGACGCCTGACAGAATCCATGGTTCGGATCGCCACGACCTCCTACCGCCCCAGCAATCTATCGGTCGCGCGCAATACGGGGGTGTTCGCCGCCATGATCCTGATCGACGCCAGCACGTCGCTGGAGGCGTCGGGTAGCGGTCAGAGTGGCTGTACTTCCCCGAACGCGATCACGCTCGAGCAGGTCATGCCGGGCTCCGCGAACAACAACCCGGTCACGCTGCTCGACTATGGATCCGAGTCGTCGGCGAGCCAGTTTGTGTACGTGAATAGCTTTGGTGGCGGTATCACCGTCCCCGCGCAGCGCCACAGCTGGGGATCGCTGAAGGCGCTCTACCGGTAGCGGCAATCTCGGGCGACGCTACAAACCCCAAACGCAATCGAGCCCCGGGATTTCTCCAGGGGCTCGATCTCCAGACGGGGGATGTCCGGTACATCGCGTGAGGCGTCAGCGCTTGGGCAGCTCGAAGCGGAACGACGGATTGATCTGGCGGATCTCGCCGACGACGCGCTCGAGTCCTTCGACCGTCGCATCGGTGGGCTGCTTCTTCCACTCCGAGAACAGTTCGAGCAGTTCGTCCTGCTTGACCCGCAGCAGTTCCTGCTGGGAGTGCTCATCCACCGAGCGCTCGAGGTGGTAGACCTCGCCATTCGAGAGCCGCTTCACCAGGTCCAGGTACTCGCCGCGCATGTGCGAGAGGATGCGGATGTACTTGTCGAAGCCGACCGACAGCTTTTCGAGCACCTCGGAAACGCCTTCATTCTTGCGGTGCATCTGCTGACTGTAGGAGTAGGCGAAGTGGTAGTAGGTCTTGCCGCGGCCGATGTACGCCTCTTCGGCCGGCTGCACGCGGCGCGCGGAGCTGGCGGAGCCGGGATTGTCGAAGATGCCGATCGAGACCAGCAGGAAGTCGGCGTTGGTCTTGTAGATCTGGTACTT